>JAXEUM010000095.1:0-43238 GCA_034114925.1 Oliverpabstia sp. | reverse complement strand
TACAGATACAAAAGATTTATCGGTAAGGGAATGGATATGTCCGAATTGTGGGACAAGACATGATAGAGATATCAATGCGGCAAAAAATATACTGGCAGAAGGATTAAGGCAAATAGCATAAAAGAAGCATATATAAGGCAGGAACTGCCCGAATTAACGCCTGTGGAGATAGTAGGTTACGAGGTCGATGAAGCAGGAAGCCCATTGGCTTTAGACAATGGGTAGTTCACATTCAGAACTGACTTTTATATACTGGTATCAAATGAATAAGAGAAATTTCTTCATACATCAGAAGGGAGAGTTTCCATTTATGAAAAGAATCTCTTTAACACAATTGCTGGCATCTCACAGAGATGACCCCTATAAACAACAATATGATTATATTTTTAGTCTGATTAAATCCGGCAGGATCAAACCGGTCTCGTCTTCTCCGATCAATGGGAAAAGTCCGGCTTTGCATCAGGAGTATTGGCTCATGGAGGCGGAAAAGAATCAGACTTTTTTATTGGAAGAATTGCAGTATGATCTACATCCGGCGATTTCTATAGGATATTATCAGAAGCATTTGGAGCAATATGAACGGGATCGTGAATGGGTTTTACTGTTAGATGAATATCTGAAAACGAAGAAGGAGAATTTGCATTGTCGGATATCACAAAATGAACGGAGTTTTGAAATTTGGAGCAGGGAAAAATTTCTGTTGAAAGAAGAAGGAAAGAGGGTTTTAAAACGTTGCGGACTGGATGTAGAGAAATTGAATATTTATCAGACAGCAGAACCGTTGGCTTATTATTCTCATACAAGGAAAACTCCTCAGAATATGTTGATTTTAGAAAATAAAGATACGTTTTACAGTATGCGTCGCCATTTGCTGGAGGGGAAGGAAAGGATTTTGGGAGTTTCCATAGGAACTTTGATTTATGGCGCCGGGAAAGGGATTTTTAGATCTTTTCAGGACTTTGAAGTTTGCGTGGAACCCTATATGAAAGAAAAAGAGAATCAGATTTTTTATTTTGGCGATCTGGATTATGAGGGAATTGGAATTTATGAGAGGTTGGTTGGAGTATATGGACAGGCGTGGAGTATCCAGCCGTTTAACCCGGGGTATACGGCTATGTTGAAAAAGGCAGAAATCGTTAGGGAACTTCCGGAAAGCAGCGAGCAGCAAAATAAGCATTTGAACGGCAGTTTTTTCGCATATTTCTGTGAAGAGGAAAAAAGAAAGATGAAGGATATTTTGGAACAGGGCAGATATATTCCACAGGAAATTTTAAATATTATGGATTTCAAAGAGGATAAAGAGAAGGGAATTGTCAAGAGGAAGGAAGAAGAATGCAATACGATTTTTTGAAAAATTTTCCGCGAAGAATGAAAAATGTGGGGTTGTATTCTCTGCTGGTTCAGAATAGTTTCCAGAAAACCACATGGAAGCAGTACGGATTTATAAAGAACCATGAGCAGATTAATATGATTTTTGCGGTGCTTTTGTATATTATGGAGCAATCGTTAAAGGAAGAAAATTGTACGCTGGATGATATCGGAGCTTATATCGATACGCTGAATATGCAGTATTTGAGAAAGAATATTTCTTATGAAGAATGTAAAGAACTGGGAGATTTTATTGTAAATACAATTTTGTGTAATGAGGGGCGGCCCATGTATTTCGAAGGGTTTGATTTTGAACAGGGTGCCTATCAGAGGATGAATGTAAGCTATGTGGCCAATCGTGTGGTTTATATTGACGGAGAAATTAAACGTACGTCTTATTATCTCACGGATGACGGTTACAGCCTTTTGCTGTCCACATTGGAAGTGGAGAGTAATATGAAACTGAACATTCATGAAATGATCTTTCAGATGCATCTGGAAAAGCAAAGTTATGATAAAGCGGTAGATGAGATAAAAAATGTATTTAATCTTCTGCGGATCCAGTTACAGAAGATTCAGGAGGCCATGAGTCGGATCAGGAGAAATGCTCTGAATTATTCGGTGAAGGATTACGAGGAAATCTTAGTGGAGAATCTGAATACCATCAGCGACACGAAAGAAAAGTTTCAAAATTACAGGGAGATGGTGAAAAAACGCGTCCGTGAACTGGAAGAAGGGAATATCAATGTGCAGAAGCTGAGCAGAAAGGACGAGGAAAATCTGAATTATCTTCGAATCATTGAAACGTATCTGAACCGGACAATTGATGAACATCAAAAGATTCTGAATCACCATTTTGATCTGAAAGCATTGTATACCCATGAATTGGAGCAGCTTTCTCAGCTGGCTCTAATCCAGAGATTTCAACTGCGTACGGATTTTTATGAGAGAGTTTTGGAAAATCCGGGAGCATTGGAACGGATGGATTATTTTTTTCGTCCTCTGTTTAATCAGGATGGGGAAAAAATTTATAATCTGAATAAGGCGTTTCAGTATCAGAAAATGACGCAGCGAAAACAGGAAGAGGACGAAACGGAAGAACTGGATTTTGATGAAGAAACCTGGCAGAGAGAGCAGGAGGAACGCAAGAGAGAAAAACTGAAAAAATATGAAGGCAGTCTGGATTGTATCCTGAAATGGGCAGGAGAAAAGGGAGAAGTTTCACTGGGAGAAATGAAAGAAATTTTTGACGCAGGGATAGAGGAGGAAAAACAAAAATTTATCCCTACAGTGGAAATTTTTAAAGAGATCATGGTGGAATTGCTGAAGAACCGAAGAATCGATCTTCCGACGCTTAGGGAAGAGAGAAAACAGTTTATTCAGGAAGAAACATTGGAATTTCGGCTGGGAGATATGGTTTTAAAGCTGACGGATGAAATCCCGGAGAATTTCGGGATAGAGCAGATAGAGATATATCGGTTGGAACGGGAAGAACCGGTAGTTTTTGAACATATATTTAGTGAAGATGGTACCGTGAAGAGTATTCGTTGTTCGGATGTTTTGATTCGGGTGAGAAAAAAGATAGGAGTGAGGAACGGAAGAATGGCATATGAAATAGAACAGATCAGAACCAGTCAGGAGATTTTTTATTATCTGCTGGAACATCATGAATTGCGGGAAGAAGAGGAAAATACTCTTTATCAGGCGTATATACAGGAAGAAGAGGTTCAGAATCTGGTAAAATCTCAAGGAGAGATTGCAGATTGTAATATTGAACGATATGGAAATGTGATTTATCTGATTCCCCGGGAAGAGAATAATTTTCTGGGATTTTCCAAAGCACAGTTGAAAAGCGTTTTATGCAAATCTACAGGAACTGATAAAGACTATTACTTATCTCAGTTTGTAATCTTAACCTTGCTGGTGGAGTTTTTTGACGGACAGGGAAGCAGCAGTAAAACGAGAGAATACATACGGGTAGGGGAATTGCAAAACTGTATTTCGGAAAGACTGAAAGAAGGAGTGGAGAGGACAGAAGAAAAAGAAGACTGTCCCATTGCATTTTCTCAGATGCTGGAAGCATACGAAGCGCTGAAGTCAGATGAAAGAGGTTCCAGAAAGAAAACCACAAAAGAAGGTTTTCTGCATAATATTCTTTTATTTTTACAAGAGCAGGGACTGATTGAATATGTGGAACAGGATGAGATGATTAAAACCACAGGGAAACTGGATCATTTTATGGACTGGAATCTTCTGAATCAGAATAACTATCAGCGGGTTATGAAAGTATTGGGGGTAATAGAAGATGAGTAAGATCAACGCAGTCAGATTTATCAATCTGAATTACAATAACAGCGCCATTCGTATCAGCGATGAGACACTTTTTATGAATGGGGAAAGTACCTTACTGTCTCTGAGAAATGGAGGAGGAAAATCTGTTTTAGTACAGATGATGACAGCTCCTTTCGTACATAAAAGATACAGAGATGTCAAGGATCGTCCTTTTTCCAGTTATTTTACTACCAACAAGCCTTCATTTATCCTGGTGGAATGGGCGCTGGAGCAGGGAGCAGGATATGTGCTTACGGGAATGATGATAAGAAAAAATCAGGATGTGGAGGACGTTTCAGGTGAAGCACTGGAGATGATTAATTTCATCAGCGAGTATCGTCAGCCATGTATTCATGATATTCACCATCTGCCAGTGGTGGAAAAAGGAAAAAAAGAAATGATCCTAAAGAATTTTTCTGCCTGCAGACAACTTTTTGAATCTTATAAACAGGAGCGTTCCATAGTTTTTTTCTATTATGATATGAATAATTCCGCCCAGTCCCGCCAGTATTTTGAAAAACTGGAAGAATATCAGATTTATTATAAAGAATGGGAAAATATCATAAAAAAAGTGAATCTGAAGGAGTCGGGACTTTCTGATCTTTTTGCAGACTGTCGGGATGAAAAAGGACTGGTGGAAAAATGGTTTCTGGATACGGTGGAGAGTAAGTTGAACCGTGGGAAAAACAGAATGCAGGAATTTCAGAGTATTCTGGAAAAATATGTGGGGCAGTATAAGGACAATCAGTCTAAAATGAAACGGCGAGATGCTATTGAAAAATTCAAAGAGGAATCTGTAAAAATCCAGGAAATTGGTGAAGAATATGAAGAGGCAGCAAAAGGAGAACGAAAACAGGAAAATCTGATTATTCACTTTATTCAGGAACTTGAGAGGTTGTTGAAAGAAACGGAAGAGGAAGATTCCCAGGTTCGAAGAGAGATAGAAGAATTGGAAAGCTCCATTGCCCGGCTTATTTATGAACAATTATCCGGGGAAATTTATGGATTGGAAGATCAGAAATATTTTCATATGAGTAACAAAGAAATGATTTTGATGGAACAGGAGGATTTGGAAAGAGAAGAGGAGAAGATACAGAGAAAACTGTATCTGCTGGTGTGCGCAAAACTTCAGGAGGCTGTGGATCAGGATCAGAAAGATTTGGAAGTGGTTCAACAGAGATTAGTGGCTGCCAGGCAGAGTGAAGAGGAACTGGAACCTGAGAGGTGTGAGTTGGGCGGTATCCTGAAACGGCATTATGAAAATAAAGTTTTGGAAAATCAGACAACACAGAGAGAAAATCAGACCTGTATAGAACAGAAAAGGGAAGAAAATACGGCAGAAAAGGAAAAGCTGTATCGGATAGAAGAGGATATACAGCAGGCTATTCGGCAGGTTACAATCCGTGAAACGAAATCAAACAATTATGATCGTCTGGAGCAGATTTATAATGAACGGTATCAAACCTCTCTGCGAAGAAATATATTGGGAGAATACGAACCGGGAACACTGGAAATCTTGGAAGAAGAATTTCAGAGAGAATGGGAGCAAAAGAATCGGGAAAGAACGGAAAAAAAGAAAACTTTTGAAAAAAATAAGGAAAGGTTAAGAGAGCAGGAACGCTGTCTGGAGGATATAAAAACAGAGGAAATACATAAAAAAGAAGAGCTTTTTCAACAGGAAAAAAGAAGAGAGCATTATCAGAAGGAATTGGAAATTCGGAAAAATATTCTGCGTTATCTAAATTTGGAAGAGAAAGAACTTTTTTCCGAAGAAAAAATATTTGACGCCTTTAACCGGAAATTGAAAGAACTGGACGGTGTCAGAAAAAATCTGGAAAAAGAAGAGTATGAACTGGAGCAGGAATATACAAGACTGACTCAGGGAAGAGTATTGGAATTGCCGAAAGAATTTGAAACTCTCTTACAGGAACTGGGGATTTATGCAGTGTATGGCATGGAATGGCTGAAAAGAAATAGTATGAGTCCCAAGGAAAAAGAGAAACTGGTGCGTAGACATCCGTTTTTGCCGTATGGTCTTTTATTATCCAGACAGGAATTGAATAAGTTGGCAGAGTATGGAAAAGAAATCTATACTTCCTTTCCTATTCCTCTTCTGGTGCGGGAAGAGCTTGAAAAAGTGCAGCAGGACAGGGAAAATGGGATTGTACAGATGGAGAGAATCCGTTTTTACGTGTTGTTCAATGAAAATCTGCTGGATGAGGAAAAACTGGAGGTACTCGTTCAAGAAAAAGAAACACAGCTTCGCAAAGTGCGAGAGGGAATCCAGATACGAAAACAGGAATATCGAGAGTATTTTGAACGTCAGGAATCAATCCGCCATCAGGAAGTAAATCAGGAAGTATTTCAGAAAAATCAGGAAGAAATACAGGAACTTCAGGAGCAACTGAAACAATTGGGAAACCGTATCCAGGAGGAAACGAGAAGGCAGAGGGAATGGAAAGAAGAAATGCAGTCTCTGGAAGAAGGAATTCGAAAAGATGAGGAAAAAGTACGAGAATTTCAGCGGAGACAGGAAGATCTTACTCAATTGAGCCGGGATTATATAGAATATGAAAATAATCTGAGAGAACGGGAGCAGTGGGAGAGAAAAAGGAAACGGTTGCAGGAGCAGAAAAAGATATCCGAGAGTTTGTATGAAAAACAGCAGGAGAAGATTCGTGAACTGGAATGGAAGAGAGATCAGCTTCTTCGTGAACAGGATGATTTTCAGAGGGAACTGCAGAAATATTCCAGTTATGAATCGGGAAGGAGTGTGTTGGAAGAACAGGAAATCCAGCGGATAGAAAGCCGGTACAGAGCCATTACCTCTGCCATGTCTTCCAAAATCCAGGATCTGGAAGAGCAGGAGCAGAAGGCAGCCGGCCGTTGGAGACATTCCAGAGAAGAACTGGACAGACAGAGTGAGAAATACCAACTTTTTAATGAAGAATGGAAAGAGATTATTTATGATCGGCGGGCGGAAACCCAGCAGGAAATCTTATTGGAAGACAGAAAACAAAAAATAGAGAGAAAAAAATGGGAATGGAATGAGGAAAATACCAAGGAAGCCGTGCTTGTTGAGAAGATCAAGGAACGGATGGGACG
This sequence comes from Oliverpabstia sp., assembly GCA_034114925.1. Taxonomy (GTDB): domain Bacteria; phylum Bacillota; class Clostridia; order Lachnospirales; family Lachnospiraceae; genus Oliverpabstia. Next base: position 36,434 of record JAXEUM010000095.1, on the reverse strand, counting down.
GATGAAAAAGGAATGCGGACAGGAAAATCCCATGGAACGAAGTAAAATCCAGAGCGAAGACTTCGAGGCAAGAAAAAATCAACTGACATATCAGAAAAAGGAAAAAGAGAAACAGAGCGCAAAACTGCAGAAGAGGATGCAGATCTATAATGAAAATCTTACGGCGCTTTCGGAGTATCAGGATTTTAAAATACAGGAGCCGGTGCAGTGGGAAGAAGATTTTTCCGGTATGGATGGAAAACAGTTGAGAAATTTTAAAGGAATTCTGGTAAGAGATTATAATCAGACGATAAAAGAAAAACAGGAGAGAAGAGAAAAATTATCCAGAGTGCTGAATCAAATCACAAGAATGGAAATTTTTAAGGAAGACTTCTATAAAAAACCGTTGGAAGCTATGCTGGAATTGGTGGGCGATGCTTCACGGGTTTTATCCCAGCTTCATACCACTCTTCAGGCTTATGAAAGTTTGATGGAAAAGCTGAAAACAGATATTTCTCTGGTAGAAAAAGAGAGAGAACGTATTGTAGAACTGCTGGAAGATTATGTGCATCAGGCACATCAGGAAATGGGAAAAATCGATCAAAATTCCACAATCACAGTGAGGGAACGTCCGGTGAAAATGTTAAAAATACAGACACCGAGCTGGGAAGAAAATGAAAACCTCTATCATCTGCGTCTACAGGATTTTATTGACGAGGTGACAAAGAAAGGTCTTCAGATTTTTGAAAAGAATGAAAATGCCAGAGAATATCTGGGAACCAGAATGACTACAAAGCACCTTTATGATACTGTGATAGGAATCGGAAATATACAGATTCGTCTATTTAAAATAGAGGAACAAAGGGAGTATCCGATTACCTGGGCAGAAGTGGCAAGAAATTCCGGTGGAGAAGGATTTTTATCTGCATTCGTGATTTTATCCAGTTTGCTTTGTTATATGCGAAAAGATGAAACGGATATCTTTGCAGAGAAAAATGAAGGAAAGGTTCTTTTAATGGATAATCCATTTGCCCAGACAAACGCATCTCACCTTTTAAAACCATTGATGGATATGGCAAAGAAAACCAATACTCAGTTAATCTGCCTTACAGGTTTAGGTGGGGAATCCATTTACAATCGGTTTGATAACATTTATGTGCTGAATCTGATCGCCGCCAGCCTGAGAAATGGTATGCAGTATCTGAAAGCAGATCATAAACGGGGGGATGAACCGGAGATTATGACCGCTTCCAGGGTACAGGTGGTGGAACAGATGGAGTTGTTGTTTTAAGGGAGATGAGTTGGCATAGAGCCATAAGCTGAGGAGATATTTTGTTTTTAACAAGAAAAATGTCGTATTTGTGTGGCTTTTGATGTTTCGCGAACGCCTAAGAATAAAAAAGAAAAAGGGAGAGATTGTATGATTTTATATCATGGAAGTAATGAAATGGTAGAATTTCCAGAAATCAGAAAAGCACGATTTCATAAGGATTTCTATTTTGGATTTTATCGTAGCTTGCAGAAGTGGGCATTCTCATTCGTATGATATTGTAGAAGGTCCCATGGCAGATGACACGATTTATAATTATATTCAGAATTTTATGGATGGAAAAATATCAAGAGCAGCCTTTTGGGAGCTGGTAAAATTCAAATATCCTACACACCAAATTAGTTTTCACACAATTTCTGCACTTGATACACTGACATTTATAGGAAGCGAGGTTGTACATGGGAACAAAAAATAATAATAACTTATTTTTTACTTGTAGTCTCATTGAGTATATCGGAAGAACCGTAAAACAAAAAAGAGGGGATGTAGTAGAGAGTCTGGGGAAAAACAGGATTGAGCGAATTTATTCTTATGCAGATGTATTCCACTGTGAGCCGATAGAGAAGGTTGCATGGGAGTTTATTGAGGACAGTAATATTGGAACAGGAGATTTTGATAATGTGGCATTGTGCGAGTATACAATTCCGGATTATTGGGATATTGGGGAGGTTTATGAGCGTCTGATCGAAGACAGTTATTCGGATCAGGATGTTGTGAAGGGAATCTGGGAGGTATATCATTCTTGGATCAGTGACGCAATTTCAGATTATAATACAGATTTTTATTATCAGCCGCGGGATTATATAGCAGTTTGTTACGATGAGGGAAAAGTTTTGTAGTTGAAAGGTAATAAAAAATGAAATACTCCACAGGAGGAAAAGAAAATGAGTGGGATTTTAATTATTGAAGATGAAGAAAGTGTCAGAAGAGGAATGGAATTTACGTTGGGAAAAGAAGGGTATTCCATATATCCGGCAGGAAATTTACGAGAAGGAACCAGAATGTATGAAAATAATACCGTGGATCTTATAATCTGCGATATTAATCTTCCTGATGGAAGTGGTCTGGACTGGGTTCGGAAACTGAGAAAAAGCAGTGAAGTTCCTGTGATTTTCCTAACCGCCCTGGATCAAGAAGCTGACCAGGTTATGGGATATGAGGCGGGAGCAGATGACTATATCACAAAACCGTTCAGCTTGTCTGTACTTGTGTTAAAAGTAAATACTTTTTTCAAACGAAAGGGGCAGGGGGAAGGAGAATGGATAGATTCAGGAAGGTGGAGATTTCATTTGGGAGAAATGTGTGGCGTCAAAGGGGAGGAAAGAGTTGCATTTACTAAAAATGAGTGGAAACTTCTCCGATTATTTCTGGAGCATCCGAAGCAGATTCTTTCTAAAACTCAGATTCTGGAGCAGGTTTTTGATGTGGACGGAGAATTCTTTGATGAAAATACGGTAGCAGTAAATATTCGCCGACTTCGGGAAAAAATTGAGGAAAAGGATGGAACACCGGAATACATTAGAAATGTCCGGGGATTGGGATATTTGTGGAATAAAGAATGCAACAGGAAGTAAAGGGACGATGAAGTTGATACATAAAAAGAGTGGAATTTTATTCGCGGGAATTCTTTTTTCGATTATAACAGGAATCATGATGTGGGGGAGGTATGAGATTTATCGGGAACAGCTTGCAATTTCCGTGGCATACACAGAAGCACAGGATGAAAATCGGGGCGCTGTTCTGTTAAAGAAGAAACCGAAGCTTACGGAAGAAGAAGTAGAAGGTTATTTGGCTTCTCATGGATTTGAAAGTATTACAACCACAATATACGGAAAAGCTTTTTTGAAAGACAGTTTCTTTATTGTTTTTCTGGAAAGCGTACTGGCATTGGGCGCGGTGGGTTGGATTGCATGGGAGAAAAAGAAGACAGAAGATAGTTGTATCAAAAAACTTGAACAGATTGGTCAGGAACTGGATTGTATGTGTCAGGGCCGGGAATGGACAGAAAACAGGGGATGGGAAGAAGAGGGAGAACAAGAAAATAATTCTGTACAACAGGAGTATTTGTGGGTGCAAGAATCTATGAACAGTCTTTGGAAGATTGTTTCTCAGATTCAAGGTCAGGCATTTCGAGAAAAAGAAGAAACGAAAGCTTTGGTTACGGATATTTCTCATCAGTTAAAAACTCCGGTAGCCGCATTAAAATCGACATTTGAGATTTTGGAAAAAGAAAATCTTTCTGAAGAAGAGAAGGCAGAATTTAAAGAACGGGCATCGTGTCAGATACGAGGTTTGGAGTGTCTTTTGGAAGCCTTGCTTAATATTTCCAGAATGGAAACCGGTATGATTTCCATTAAGCGGGAGAATGGACGGATTTTTGAGACTGTGGTGGAGAGTGTAAATCGGATTTGGGATAAGGCAGACAGAAAGAATGTGGAAATTGTTTTTGATGGAGAAAAAGGAATAGAAACGTTGGAAATCCCTCATGATAGAAAGTGGTTGGGAGAAGCATTGATTAATTTGTTGGATAACGGAATTAAATACAGTCCTTCGCATACGGTGATTTCCATTGGATTGTATCGGAGAAATTCTTTTCTGCGTATTGAGGTGACAGACGAAGGAAGAGGAATTTTACCGGAAGAATATCACAAGGTATTTCAACGGTTTTATAGAGGGGAACAGGTGAAAGCTGAAAGTATAGAAGGCTCTGGCGTGGGATTATATCTGACAAGAAAAATCGTGGAACAGCATCATGGAACGGTATTTATTGACAGTTCATCGAAACGCAGAAAGGGTACTACCTTTGTACTTCAGATTCCTTATGTGTAAAAAGTCTTACAAAAATGTAAGGCTTTTTTTGTGATTTGCAAGAGAGATGAAAGAAAGGTCTTTTATAATAGAGGAAGAATAAAACAAAGGAGACAGTACAGGTATGAGTAATGAAATTTTACAGACAATACATTTAAGTAAATCTTATGGAACAGGAGAAAATCAGGTAGAAGCAGTACAGGATGCTAATATTCAGGTGGAACGGGGAGAATTTGTGGCGATTATTGGGAAATCTGGATCGGGAAAAAGTACCTTGCTGCATATGTTGGGAGGGTTGGATCATCCCACTTCAGGGAAGGTACTGATAGGAGGAAAGGATCTGTTTTCTTTAAAAGAAGACCGACTGGCGGTATTTCGAAGAAGGAAAATCGGTTTTATTTTTCAGTCATTTAATTTGATTTCTTCTTTGAATGTGTGGGAAAATATTGTATTTCCACTGGGTTTGGATGGGAAAGAACCGGATGAAAGATTTGTGAAGGAACTGGTAGATACGCTGGATTTGGGAGAAAAGATACACAATATGCCAAATACTCTGTCCGGAGGTCAGCAGCAAAGGGTGGCTATTGCAAGGGCATTAAGCGCTCGGCCAGACATTTTGCTGGCTGATGAGCCTACGGGGAATCTTGATTCAAAGACCAGTCAGGAGGTAGTAGGACTTTTGAAAATGTCTGTGGAGAGGTACGGACAGACATTGGTAATGATAACACATGACGAAGATATTGCTCAGGTGGCTGACAGGATTCTTGTGATCGAAGATGGGAAGGTGGCGGAGTTTTCATGAAAACAATTACAAAATTAGCATATCAGAATAATCGTAAAAATCCAGTCAGAAGTGTACTTATTATTCTGGCGGTTGTGCTTACCAGTACACTTCTTACAGCAATTGCCTTATTTGGTTATACTACGATAAAATATGAACGCACCAATGCTGAGTATTTTTATGGGACTTATTATGGAGTCTATTTAAATGTATCGGAAGAGCAGCTGGAAAACCTGGAAAAGAGGGCAGAATTTGACCGGCTGGGAAAGGCAACAGACGTAGGAAAAGTAAAAAGTGACGGAAATCTGGGATTGATGTGGGCAAGTAAGGATGTAAGAAACATGGCGAATCTGGATATGTATCTGGAAAAAGGAGGATTCCCGGAAAAGGAAAATGAAATTACGGGACAAAAAGCATTTTTTCAGAACTTGGGATATGAAAATCCGGAGATTGGACAGAAGGTACGGTTGGAATTCAGGAAGAATAATAAAGAACCGTATCAGAGCAGAGAGTTTGTTATCTCAGGATTTATGAAAAATCCCCAGACAGATGCAGGAAATCAGAATTTTACCGCCTATGTATCCCAGGAATTTTATGAAAATAACTTTCCTTTGGAAGAGAGAGTTTATCAGGTGTATTTTTCTATGGATAAAAATCTGAAATTAAACTCTGATACTGCGGAGGAAAAAGCGAAAGAACTGGCTAACTTGTGTGGAATAGATGCGCAGCGGATATTGATGAATGATTATTATCTTGTCTGGGGGCTGGATCCGGGAATGGAAACTATTGTAGGATGTGTTGCAGTGGCTGTTTTGGTCATAATATTCGCAATTCTGGTTATTTACAATATTTTCCAGGTGGGAGTTCAGCAGAAAATCCAGGAGTATGGAAAAGTCAAGGCGTTAGGTACCACCAGGAAACAAATGCGTCAGTTGATTTTCCGGGAGGGAATGATGTTGACGGTAGTAGGAATACCAGCAGGTTTATTGTTGGGAATTGGCATTACAGAGATCTTCTTTCACTATTGGATGAAAACAAGTATGGAAGTCATGGGGAAAGAAGGGGATTTTAACTTTTCCATGATCTCACTTCCTCTGCTGCTTCTGTGTGTAGTTGTGACAATTTTTGCTGTATATTTAGCATTGCGTAAGCCAATGAAAACAGTGGAGGATATTTCTCCAATAGAAGCAATTCGCTTTCAGGAAAGAGGAAAGAAAAATCAAGGTATCAGAAAAGGTTTTTCCACCATGTCTGTCAGTAAAATGACAAGAGCGAATATGGCGGTGAATAAAAAACATACGATCAGTACCATGACGATTATGGGAATTTCCGGTATATTGTTTGTGGTGGTAGCAAACTTTACAGGAAATATGAGACCGGAAACAGAGGCGAGAAGATCTCTTCTTTTTGGTGATTTTCAGTTGGAACTGGACTATAGCACTTCTGATGAGATTTATCCGGAAAATAATCTGGATGAGATATTGAAGAATAATGAACTAAATAAAGAACTGTTAGATCAGATTCAAAAGATTGACGGAGTAACACAAATCAAGTGCGAAGAAATATTGTGCAGCAAAAATGAACGGGGAATTATGGACAGTGTGGCAGTATTAGACAGGGAAGAATTTGAAAAAGAGAAAAAACACGGTCATTTGGCAGGCACTGTGGATTATGATAAAATCTCGGAAGAAAATGGTATTTTATACTCAGCCAGCAGATTTTTGGAGGAAACAGGATTTCAGCTAGGAGATGCATTTGCAGGAAATCTGTCAGGAGATACAGAAACGATAGCTTATACAGGAAAAATCATGGGAGCTTTCGGAGCTTTTCGTCAGGCAGACTGGATTATCACAGAAGATACTTATAAAAATCTGGGTTTTGAGGCAGAAGTAAATACAGGAAGAAATTTGGGAACCGTATGGATTTTCTGTGAAAAAGATAAAAAGGAAAAAGTGGAAAAACAGGTAGAAGCACTGACACAAATCTGCTCTCATGTGGAATTTTCCACGTACAGCGATCAATTGGTTCAGGCACAGCAAAGCGTACTTCTGATGAAAGTTCTCGGTTATGGATTGTTGTTATTTGTGGGTGTTATTACATATTTGAATATGGCGAATACAATTATCATGAATATTATTACGAGAAAACGAGAATTGGGAGTAATGCAGGCTTTGGGGATGACGAATCGTCAGTTAAACCGGATGCTTCGAAACGAGGGATTGATATTTCTTGGAGGAAGTCTGGTCATCACTCTGATTTTGGGAATGCCGTTGGGTTATGGAGTGTTCTGTTACGGAAGAAATGAAGGATGGTTTGGACTGGTATATTATACAATTCCCTGGAAAGAAATTCTGGGAATGATGATTCTTCTGGTTGCTATGCAGTTACTGTTTTCTTTCTTACTTAGTAGGAATGTAAAAAAAGAATCTCTGATTGAGAGAATCCGCTATCAAGAGTAAGAGGAAGGGAAAGTTATTTTTCTTTACAATAATCTTGTTGAAAGGTATTATAGTGTTAAGAATCGAAAGTAATTTAGTGAATAATTACGAAGAATATGAAGATTTAAGTTTAAAAGGAGAATAGAAAATTGATTACTTTAGAAAAACTTGGAATAGATCAGATGGAAGCAATTGTTGCTTTTGATAAGCTGTGCTTCCCAACAGATTGTTGGAAAGAAAGTGATTGGAAAGAATTGTTAGAGGATGAGAGAGCAATTTACTATGCTTTTGTAGAGAAAGATGAGATTGTGGGAAATGTTTTTATCTATAACTGGAAGGGAGAAGATGATTACGTTAAGATTATGAATCTGGCAATTCACCCGGGTTATAGGAAGCAAGGTCTCGCACATCGACTTTTGAACCATGTGACAGAAGAAATGAAGAAGGATGAGATGCATCGCTTTTGTGGGGAAACAAGGGCGTCCAATCAGGGAATGCAAAAAGTATTTGAGGATTGCGGATATAAATTAAATAAAGTGGAGGAGGAGTATTTTCAAAATCCGAAAGAGAGTGCTTATAAATATGTTTTACAGTTATAGGTGATGTTTCACTATTTTTGGAAAAGGCATTTTGGTAATAGATCAGGGAGAGTAAAATAGCGCTGCCACATATGTGGCAGCGTATCACAAATCCTCTTATTTGTTTTTACTCAGGATTTCTTCCACATGGTTCCAGGATTCTTCGTCAAATTCCCGGTTTTTGAAATACAATTTTTTGTCATCATCTGTAATTTTGCGGATAACTTTGCAGGGATTTCCGGCGGCAATGGACCAGTCGGGAATGTCTTTTGTAACCACACTTCCGGCTCCAATAACTACGTTATCACCGATATGTACGCCAGGACAAATAACAGTATTTCCACCAATCCAGACATTATCTCCAATAACTACTTCGATTCCATATTCATATGCGGTATTACGAGTGTCCGGATGTACCGGATGTCCGGCAGTGTATATAGCCACATTAGGAGCCATCTGACAGTTATCGCCAATTTTTACTTTTGCCACATCGAGAATCGTACAGTTGTAGTTGGCAAAGAAATTTTTGCCCACCTCAATGTGATTTCCATAGTCACAGTAGAAGGGAGGGTTGATAAATGCTCCTTCAGATTTTCCCAGTAATTCTTTGACAATTTTAGCGATTTTGTCAAAATCGCAACGATCTACTGTGTTCAGTTCCTGGGTCAATTTTCTTGCACGCATTTGTTCTTTCATTACACTCTCATCAGAAATGTAAGGAAGTTGTGCGTCGCGTCTTTCAATGTTGTTCATAGTGCTACTCCTTTATTAGTTTATATTAGTAATAGTAAGAAAACTTTTGGTTTGTTGGGAATATCCAAAATCCTTGCGTAAATGGGTAATTTGTTAATTTCTTTCATCCGAAACAATGTGTTCTATTCCGCAATGATCTTTACTTAAATAATCCTTTAAGAATGTAGGAAACGCTTTGTGTTTCTCTAAATCTGTAATAGGTATCCAATACATTTCCTCTTTTACACCTTGGGTATAGCTGTCACTAAAAAGTTGTTTGCTTCCTTTGGGTTTCATTAAATAGTAAAAGCAAATTTCGTGACAATCCAAACCGGTCAGGGAGCCACTGCTTTCGCAAAAAAAATTTTCATGAATAATGGCAAGGCGGTCTATTTCATAGCAGATACCTGTTTCCTCATACACCTCTCTTACAACAGCATCTTCAGCCGTTTCTCCTATATGAACAGCGCCGCCTACAGAATAAAAATAGTCCTCTAATTCATTTCCTGCAAACAATACACAACCATCCTCAATAATAATTGCTGCTGCTCGGTAACGAAACCATTTATTATCTTTTGTAAAACCACAGTCAAATTCCATTTCTATTCACCTCCAAATTTAAAATTTGTCAATTGGTATACCATATAGTATAGTTCCCCAAGAGGACAAAAGCAACGAGTGCTTTCGCTCTCGCATAGTATGGTTTTTCTTATAATTGTTACGGAAAATTATCATGATAGAAGTGAAATTGAGGAGAAAATGAAGATAAGGTTGACCATCCCTCTGGAAAATAAGACAATAGTAGAGAAGAATCATGTTCTTCCCTGAAGAAAATCAGGGAAGAGGATCCCATTCATTTAATCCGATGCTTTGCCGATATTTGGCTTCTTCCAGGGTGAGAGGTTTCGGATCATCTTTCAGATATTCCATCAGTTCGTCGATTCCTTCCCGGGTTACGTTATTTACCAGGAAAATGCGTTCGCATCCGGCGTTGATGAGCCATTGTCTGACCATGGGTACATTGGCATAAGGAGAATCAATTTTGGTAATGATACCAATAAGGGGACGAAGAATAAAGGAACGTCCTCCCGGACCAAACAGATTAAAGGGTTCGTCAGCAGCCTGTACCATGGCGATAACGTCAGCTTCAAAAGAAAAGCAGGCAAGTCCAACGCTGAACCGTTTGGATTCGGCATATTCACCGGGAGAATCAATGGTATCTTCTTCTGTATTCGTATATTGAGTTTTAATATAGTGAAGCTCTTCTCCCTTTAATGCCTGGGTGAGAGAAGTTTTTCCGGCTTCGCTTCTTCCCATTAAAAATAGTTTTTTCATAGTAGCATTCCACCTTTTTAGCTTCTGTGGACTTCGCAGGTATGAAATCCAAGTTCTTCTCCAAAAAAACGTACCACTTCCCGTACGGCAGTTTCCACCTGGGAAAGTCCTCCGGTGAGGATCAAAGAACCGCAGAAACGATCCATGAACCCAATCTCCACGTGGGCGCTTTTTACTGCAATGTCAGCCGCCACAACAACGGCTTCCCAGGGAGTGAAACGAATCAGTCCGATGGATTCCCCTGTATGATCTTCTCCTTCGTGTACACCGATATGAAGGGCAAGATTCTGATAAATACATGCCTGAGAAGGGTTCAGAATATGGGCGAGGCAAACTTCTTTGCCGGGAACACGTACCCGGGTCATGCGAAGTTTCTTCCCTTTTAAATGTTCATAATCGTTATGGAATATTTTTTCCAGTAACTCTTCTTTGGTAATCTGAGCCATGAGATCACTTCCTATCGTTTGGTGATGTTGCAGACCACATAACCCAAGGTATCACGGAAATAATCCACAACTTCAGTCATGGCAGACATTACATCTGAAATGTTTCCGGTGATAATCAGGGTACCTGTGAAACGATCCGCAAATCCCAGATAAATATTTCCGCTTTTTACTGCGATATCCGATGCGATCACCGCCGACTCCGGGGGAGTCATATTCATAATTCCAATGGCAGATGAACGGTAATCTACCTGAGGATTTAATCCCAGTTTTTGATATATGATAGGTGCAGGACCGCCCATGACATGGGCAAAGGTAATTTCCTTGCCTGCCACAGTTTCCTGAACAATTCGTATTTGTTCTTCGTGAGAATTTGTCATTGCTAGTTTCCTCTCTTTTGATTTTGCCATAAAATTCATTATACTTTGAGTGTTAATAAAATGATACTATCTGAAGAAATGAATGTCAAGGGAAGAATCCTGAAAAACAGGTATAAAACCACGAAAATCCACAAAAAACCACATTACAATGTTGTGTGATAACGTCACAGAAGAAATTTTTTTATTCTGGTATAGTAAAGCCATAACATACGAAGGAGGAATCAACAGATGGGATTCTTTGATTTATTTAAGAGAACAGATATCAACGAAGGTGTGAATCAATATAAAGCAACAAAAAATGCAGTTCTTTTGGATGTACGCAGCGCTGGTGAATATGCAGGCGGCCATATTCCGGGAAGTAGGAATATTGATGTGAATCATATCGGGGGAGCTGAACGAATGATAAAAGACAAGCAGACCCCCTTGTTTGTTTATTGTCACAGTGGCGCCCGAAGCGGCAGAGCAACGTCTGTTTTGCGGGAGATGGGATACACAAATGTAAATAATATCGGAGGAATTGCCGGTTATACAGGAAGAGTGGCGAGGTGAAGAACATGAAAGTGATTATCGTAGGAGGTGTGGCAGGCGGCGCCTCTGCTGCAGCAAGAATCAGAAGATTAGATGAAAATGCGGAAATTCTGGTATTTGAGAGATCCGGTTATGTATCTTATGCCAATTGTGGATTACCCTATTATATCGGAGGGGTGATTACGGATGCAGAAAACTTGACGTTGCAGACACCGGAGAGTTTCTATCACAGATTTCGTATTCAGGTAAAGGTACGTCATGAAGTGACGGCCATTCATCCGGAAAATAAAACTGTGACAGTAAAAAATCTGAACACAGGGGAAGAATTTGAAGAAACTTATGACAAGCTTCTTCTTTCACCGGGGGCAAAGCCTACCCGTCCCAAGTTATCCGGAGTAGATGGAGAGAGAATTTTTTCACTTCGCACAGTAGAAGATACGCTGCATATTCGAAAATTTGTGGAAGAGCATCAACCGAAGACGGCAGTGGTGGCAGGCGGTGGATTTATCGGTCTGGAGATGGCTGAAAATCTTCAGGAACTGGGAGTCAAGGTTACCATTCTTCAAAGACCGAAGCAGGTGCTTCCGCCTCTGGACATGGATATGGCGTCTCAATTACATGGACTGCTGCGAAGTAAAGGGATTACTCTTAAACTGGGAAGTTCTGTAGCCGGATTCCAGAATGAAGGAGATACGGTAGTTACTTTCCTGGAAAATGAAAAGCCGCTTCGCTCGGATATGGTACTTCTGGCTATCGGTGTTACTCCGGAGACCAGACTTGCAAGAGAAGCAGGTCTGGAACTGGGAATAAAAGGAAGTATTGTGGTAAATGACAGAATGGAAACCTCGGCGCCGGATATTTATGCTGTGGGAGATGCGGTAGAAGTAAAACATCTGGTTACAGGGAATAAGGCAGTGATTGCTTTGGCGGGACCAGCCAATAAACAGGGGCGTATCGCCGGGAATAACATTTGTGGCGGCAACAGTATGTACAAGGGTTCTCAGGGATCTTCTGTTATTAAACTGTTTGAACTGACTGCGGCATCCACAGGAATTAATGAAAAGACAGCCAGGGATGCAGGAATAGAGTATGATAAAGTGGTTCTTTCCCCTGTTTCCCACGCTTCTTATTATCCAGGTGGAAAAGCCATGACTATGAAAGTGATTTTTGAGAAAAAATCTCTCAAATTACTGGGCGCTCAGATCGTAGGGTATGAAGGAGTAGACAAGCGGATTGATGTGCTGGCAACTGCTATTTTTGCAGGTTTGACGGGAACAGATTTGAAAGATCTGGATCTGGCGTATGCGCCGCCCTATTCTTCCGCAAAAGATCCGGTAAATATGGCTGGATTTATGATAGAAAATCTCACAGAAGGAAGAGTGAAACAGTTTCACTGGGATCAGGTAGAAAGTCTGCCGAGAGATGGCAGCGTTACTTTGATGGATACCCGTACTCCGGGAGAATATTCCAGAGGTCATGCAGAAGGCTTCATCAATATTCCGGTGGATGATCTTAGAGAACGAATGGGAGAGTTGGAGAAAGGGAAACCGGTATATGTGATGTGCCAAAGTGGTTTGAGAAGTTATATTGCCAGCAGAATTTTAAGTCAACATGGTTTTGAAGTATATAATTTTTCAGGAGGCTATCGTTTTTATAAAATGGTAACGGAGGATCAGTTGGTGAAAGCATCCTCTTATCCTTGTGGTTTGGAAAAGTAGAAAGAAAGGAGAATATTATGAGATTAAAAGATAAAGTTGCGATTATTACAGGAGGCAGCCGGGGAATTGGATTTGCTACAGCAAAGGCTTTTCTGAAAGAAGGGGCGAAGGTTATTATCACAGCCAGTCGGGAAAAAACAGCAAAGGAAGCAGAGGAGAATTTGAAAGCACTGTATCCGGAAGGAGTAGTGGAAGGGATATACCCGGAACTGGGATGCTTTGAATGTGTAAAATCTGCTTTTGCAGATATTGCTAAAAGATATGGAAGTATTGATATTCTGGTGAATAATGCGGGAATGTCAGAGAGTACGTCTTTTGATGATTATACGGATGAGACATTTGATAAAGTCATGGATTTGAATGTAAAAGGAATGTTTAACAGTTCCAAGGGAGCAGCAGAATGGATGGTGAAACAGGGCTCCGGCGTGATTCTCAGTACGTCCTCCATGGTAAGTATTTATGGACAGCCCAGTGGAATCGCATATCCCACATCAAAATTTGCCGTAAATGGTTTCACCGTTTCCCTTGCCAGGGAATTAGGACCGAAAGGAATCCGTGTCAATGCAGTAGCGCCCGGAATTACGGAGACAGATATGATGAAAGCTGTGCCAAAAGAAATCATTGATCCCATGATTGCACAGATTCCCCTTCGTCGTCTGGGGCAGCCGGAGGATATTGCCAATGCCTTTGTATTTTTGGCTTCCGATGAAGCGTCTTATATTACTGGTGTGATTCTCAGCGTGGATGGAATGGCGCGTACCTGAGTGAATGACAGAAAAACTGAATAAGTGAAAAGAAAAAGGATACCCGTTTTGCTGATGTTATGTACAGCAGAAACAGGTATCCTTTTTGGATACAGAATATTTAGCCTGTAATGTGTCGTGCTACGTACACGCCGCTGGCAGAAGCGTGAGACAGAGAATGAGTCACACCGCTTCCATCGCCGATGATATACAGTCCTTTATATTTACTTTCCAGATTCTCGTCAATGTCCACTTCCATATTATAGAATTTAACTTCTACTCCATACAGGAGGGTATCGTCGTTGGCAGTTCCCGGGGCGATTTTATCCAGAGCATAGATCATTTCGATAATACCGTCCAGAATTCTCTTGGGGAGTACCAGACTCAGATCGCCGGGTGTTGCGGATAAGGTAGGAGTTACCAGACCTTCCTGAACTCTCTTTTCGGTACTTCGTCTTCCTCTTACCAGATCCCCGAAACGCTGAACAATTACGCCTCCGCCTAACATATTGGAAAGGCGGGCAATGCTTTCTCCGTATCCGTTACTGTCTTTAAATGGTTCAGAAAAATGTTTAGCTACCAGAAGAGCAAAGTTGGTATTTTCTGTCTGTTTTTCCGGATCCTCATAGCTGTGTCCGTTGGCGGTGACAATACCGTTCGTATTTTCGTTTACTACAATACCGTAAGGATTCATACAGAAGGTACGCACATTGTCTTCGAATTTTTCTGTCCGGTAAACGATTTTACTTTCGTACAGTTCATCTGTGAGATGAGAAAAAATAACGGCGGGAAGTTCCACACGAACACCGATATCCACACGATTGGATTTTGTGGGAATATCCAAATCTTTACATACGGATTCCATCCATTTACTTCCGCTTCGACCTACAGAAACGATGCATTTTTCACAGTCAAAGGAACCTTCTTTACAGAAAATGCGGTAACCGTTTTCCAGAATTTCCATATTTTCCACAGGAGTGTTGAAGTGAAACTCGATCTTATCTTTTAATTCATTATAAATATTTTCCAGAACTACATAGTTGATATCTGTTCCCAGATGGCGTACAGACGCATCTAACAGTTTCAGTTTGTTCTGAATGCAAAGCTTTTTAAATTTTGTTCCGGCAGTGGAATAGAGTTTTGTTCCCTCGCCACCGTGTTTCAGATTGATTTCATCCACATATTTCATCAAGTCAATGGCCTGCTGTTTTCCGATGTGTTCAAAAAGTGTTCCACCAAAATCATTGGTAATATTGTATTTTCCGTCAGAAAAGGCGCCGGCTCCTCCAAATCCACTCATGATTGCACAGGTTTTACAATTGATACAGGTTTTTACTTTGTCTCCGTCAATGGGGCAGCGTCTTTTTTCTAAGGGATTTCCTGATTCAAATACGGCGATTTTCAAAGAAGATTCTCTTTTGATAAGTTCATATGCAGAGAAAATACCTCCTGGTCCGGCTCCCACAATAATTACATCATATTTCATAGTTTTCCATCTCCTTTCCCATAAAAAAGACCCAATATTTTCTGAAAAGAAATATCGGGTCTTTTTTAATAACCTATCTCATTATATCTTTGCATGAAAGAGGATGTCAAGGCTTATTCTTCATTTGCTTTGCTAAATCCATGAAGCCAGTCAGATTTAAGATAAAAGAGTAAAAATACGATGGAACTCAACGTCCAGGTAATCGGATAAGCCCAGAAAATCACCTGAATGGAGGGGATCACTTTTACAATAACAGTAATGTAAGAAACACGGATGATGCACCAACAGATCATCATGACAAACATGGGAATGATCGATTTTCCTGCTCCCCGGAGAAGTCCTGCAATACAGTGAGAAAATGCCAGGAGAAAATAAAATAAAGTAACGGTTCGTGCCTGCTGTACTCCAAAAGCTACTACCGCAGGATCACTGTTAAAAGCAGCAATCAGTACAGGGGACGCAAAATAGATGATGATTCCGATGCATTCTGCCATGATCAGACTGCATATGATGCCGAAACGTGCTCCTTTTTTTGCCCGATCATATTTTTTTGCTCCCAGATTCTGACTGATAAAGGTGGTCAAAGACATAGAAAAACAGGTAATGGGAAGAAAACCAAAACCTTCCACTTTGGAATAAGAACCACAGCCCGCCACAGCCAGTTTTCCGAAACTGTTAATATTCGATTGCACCACCACATTTGCCAGCGAAATGATGGAATTTTGTACTCCTGCCGGCAATCCGTTGGAAATAATCTGCCGGAGCATAAAAGGATTCAGTTGGATTTTACGCAGATATACCCGGTATTCTTCCGGACTTTTCCGGGTCAGACGGTAGAGGCACAAAAAGGCGCTGACAAACTGGGAGATAATGGTAGCGGCAGCAGCGGCTCCCACACCCATATGGAAAACGCCTACAAACAAAAGATCCAGTCCTATATTTACCATAGAGGAAAATATCAGATAATATAAAGGGTGTTTACTGTCCCCGACGGACTGCATAATGCCCACAAAATTATTGTATAAAACGAAGGCAACAGAACCAAGGAAATAGATTCTGAAGTACCGGATGGAATTGGGGAGAACGTCTGCGGGTGTTTTCATAAGAATGAGGATTTTAGGCGCCAGCAGTAATCCAAGAATAGTCAGGAGAACTCCGGAAATCAACCCAAATCCAATGGTAGTATGAATGGCTTTTTGCAATTCTTTTGTCTGCCTTGCTCCATAATATCTGGCAATAACAACACCGGCGCCGATGGCGATTCCATTAAAAAAGCCCACCAGAAGAAAGATAAGACTTCCGGAGGAGCTGACGGCTGCCAGAGCATTGCTTCCAAGAAAATTTCCCACGATCAGGGAGTCGGCAGTGTTATAAAGTTGTTGAAAAAGGTTGCCAAGAAAGATGGGAATGGCGAAAGCGGTCATTCTCTTCCAGATGGGACCTTCTGTTAGAAGAGTTTTTGAAGAAACATTGCTCATAAGTAAAACCTCGCTTATTACAGGACTGCCAAAGCAGTCCTGTTTTCAAAAAACTAAAATGCCTGAAAAATTTTACTGGTCGTTTGTCAGATGAAATTTGTCCAGTAAGTAGAAGATCAGACTCAGACCCATGGCAACAACGCTGGCCAGTACCATACCGGTAAGCTGAACGTCGCCCAGATTCAGAGCAATTCCGGAAAGTCCGATAACAAATACTACGGAGGTAAGTGTCAGATTTCTTGATTTTCCGTAATCCACCTTGTTGTCAACCAGAATACGCAGTCCGGATGTTCCGATCATACCATAGAGGAGAATGGAAATTCCACCGATCACAGGTCCGGGAATGGTACTGATCAGAGCAGACAGTTTTCCGCAGAAAGAAACCAGGATTGATAAAAGTGCGGCTCCTCCGATAACACGTACACTGTATACGCCGGTGATCGCCATAACTCCGATATTTTCTCCGTAAGTGGTGGTCGGTACGGAACCGATAAAACCGGAAATGGCAGTGGAGAAGTTATCGGCAAAGATGGAACGGTGAAGACCGGGATCTTTAATCAGATCTTTACCTATAATCTTACTGGTAACAATCTGGTGACCAATATGTTCGGAAGTGATAACCAGAATAACCGGAAGGATAGTAAGAATCGCCTCTGTTTTAAATTTTGCCATATGAAAATCAGGAATGGCGAACCAGGAAGCCTGAAGAACATCTTCAAAGTTCAGAATACCGCAGAAAGCGGCAGCCACATATCCGGCGATGATCGCGATCAGAATAGGGATAACAGAGAGAAATCCCCGAAACAGAATCTGTCCGAAAATGGCCACACCCAGGGTAACCAGGAATACGATTACATTTTTAACGTCAACTTTTTCTACGTTGATCAGTCCGGCGGTACTTGCAGCGGAACCTGCCAGTTCCAGACCGATCAGAGCAACAACGGGACCCATGGCAGCCGGCGGCAGTACAATATCAATCCATTTTGTACCGAATTTGTAAATGATCAATGCCAATACGCAGCCACAAAGACCTACAACAACGAAGCCACCTTGCGCATACTCAAAACCATATTTGGCAATGACGGCTCCTGCCGGCGCCAGAAATGCAAAGCTGGAACCCAGATATGCCGGCGCTTTTCCTTTTGTAATAAGGATAAACAGGAAGGTTCCCACACCGTTCATGAAAAGAACGATAGCCGGACTGATACCAAAGATAAAAGGAACCAGAACGGAGGCGCCGAACATGGCGAACATGTGCTGGATACTTAAAGGTATCAGAAGCTTTGCAGGTACCTTTTCATCCACTTGGATAATTCTCTTTTCCATTATTTACCTCTCTTCCTCATCTGCTTTGTGCAGAGAAATATAAAATGTAAGCGTATGCACGCTGTGCCTATTATAGCATGGAAAAACTGTATATGCCAGAAAAAAGGTGAAGTTGTTCTGGTTTATATGAAAACAGAATGGTAAAATGGTTATAGTTTTGAAAAGGGGCAACTATTAGGCGCTGAACAGTTCCGAAAAAGAGTTACATACATAGGATAGGCATAACTGACCAGGAGGAGAATGTGAAATGAATGAGAAGATTTTAGTTGTGGATGATGAAAAAGATATCAGAAAATTGTTGACGGATTATTTTCAATTACAGGGATATCAGGTGTATACAGCAAAGAATGGAGAAGAAGCCCTGGAAAAAATCACTGTGGGACCGGATATTATTTTACTGGATATTAATATGCCTCAGATGGATGGTATGGAGGTGTGCAAGAAAATCAGAGATTATGTGTCCTGTCCGATTATTTTCCTGACAGCAAGAATACAGGAACAGGACCGGATCAATGGTCTGATGATCGGGGGAGATGATTATATTATGAAACCCTTTACCGTCCGGGAACTGGGAGCAAGGGTGGCAGCTCATTTGAGAAGAGAACAGCGGATACAGGCGAGAGAAGATATCAAATTTCAGCAGGATCTGGTCATCAATTATTCCTCCCGGCAGGTATTATTTCAGGGAAAACCCGTGAATTTTACAAGAACAGAGTTTGATCTGATAGAGTTCCTGTCCCTTCATAAAGGACAAGTATTTTCCAGGGAAAGAATTTATGAATTGGTGTGGGGATATGACGGACAGGGAGACAGCGATATTATTATGGAACATATTCGAAGGATTCGGATGAAACTGAGAAAATATACAGAGACCGTTTATATAGAAACGGTATGGGGAGTAGGGTATAAATGGATTGGATAGATGAAAAATTAGAAAAATTAAAGAGATGGATTTACCATGCGGATTTGAAAAAAGCTTTGATTTTTTATATTTGTATTGCTGTGGTTTCGGCTGCGTTGGCTACGGTTTTGACAGCACAGATTTGCAGCAGTTGGATAGAAGTTTTGCTGACGCCTTATTCGGAAGTAGAACTGATCCGGGGAATCGATCAGGAGGGACAGCCGGTGTTTTTTCATCACAAGAGGATATACCAGACGTTGCCCCGATCTGTTACAGTGGCAGTAGTATTTTTGGAGGCAGTGGGAGGAGGGAGTATTGTGGTGTATGCTCTTGTGGCAGTTATTATAGTGGCAAGACTGTATTACAAAAACAAATTGAATCCTCCCATCCGGCTATTGTTAAAAGAAGCTGAAAAAATTGGAAATAATATTCTGGATTATCCCTGCCACTTTGATAATGGGGATGAATTGGGAAGAGTGTGCAATGCGGTGGATACCATGAGAACACAGCTTGCCTGTCATCAGGGGAAAATATGGGAAGATATGGAAGAGCAAAGACGTCTGAATGCAGCGTTTGCTCATGATATGCGTACTCCTCTGACGGTATTGCATGGATATGTGGATATGCTTTCTATTTATCAGGAGAGAGGGCAGTTATCTTCGGAAAAATTTCAGGAGATTCTTGATATGATGGATGGACAGGTATACCGTTTGGAAGAATTTGCCAATACAATGAAAGAACTTCACGGTCTGGAAGAGAGAAAACTTCAGAAGAAAGATACCACATTACAGGAAATAGCTGATCGTTTGAAAGAAACCGTGGATATATTGAATCATACACAGGATATTTCCCTTATGCTGGAGGTTCCCCAGGATAAAAATCAGAAAGTAGCGGCGGATATTTCGGTAATAATCGAAGTAGCAGATAATCTGATTTCTAATGCGCTTCGCTATGCCGCTTCCAGAATTGAAATCAGTCTGGAGTATGAAAAGGGGATAGTATCTTTGTATGTGCGTGATGACGGAAGAGGATTTACAGGAGAAGAATTGAAAATGGCTTTGAGACCTTATTACGGAGAAGAAAAAGATTCCGGTATTCATTTTGGAATTGGACTGTCTATTGCTCATACCCTTTGTGAGAAACATGGGGGCAGTTTAAGTCTGTCCAACAGTATTCAGGGGGGAGCTATTGTGTGCGGAACTTTTCAAAGTGAGATTTTGTAGGGTAAAAATAGAGATTTGCTGTTTATACTGGGAACGTAACAAAGAGACAAGGTAATTGTGAGAGCAAGAAACAGTTATGTAATCAGATGAAAAGAATTTCAGAAAAAGAAAAGAGGAATGTTATGGATACAGAAATTGTGTTGAAGGATCTGAGCAAATGTTACGGAAAAAAGCAGGCGTTGCATCATGTGAATCTTACGATTCCCCAGGGGATGTTCGGCTTGTTGGGACCCAATGGAGCAGGAAAAACTACGCTGATGAAAATTATTTCCACGTTATTGCCAAAGACATCCGGTGAAGTGAAAGTATGTGGAGTGGACATTGAACAGAAAAAAGAAATTCGCGGAATGATTGGGTATTTGCCTCAGGATTTTTCCATGTACGGAAATATGACAGCTTATGAAGCTATGGATTACCTGGGAGTTTTATCTGATATGAAGAAGCGGGAACGAAAAGAGAGAATTCCATTTTTGCTGGAAAGGGTGAATCTGTCAGATAATTACAAGACAAAAGTAAAGGCTATGTCGGGAGGAATGAGAAGAAGGTTGGGAATCGCTCAGGCTATCCTTCATGATCCGAAAGTATTGATCGTGGATGAACCGACGGCGGGACTGGATCCGGAAGAGAGAGTTCGGTTTCGGAATCTTCTCTGTGAAATAGCGGAGGAGAGAATTGTAATTTTATCTACGCATATTGTGGGAGATATCGAAGCGACCTGTGAAAATATAGCTGTTCTTAATCAGGGAGAGTTGCTGTTTCAGGGGACGGTGACGGAACTTTTGGAACAGGCCAACGGAAAGATTTTTTCTGCCGATGTGTCACGAAAAGAATTACCTATGTTGAAGGAACAGTATGAAGTGACCAGTATGATGATTCAGGGTACGCAGGCACAGGTAAGATTTGTTGCCGAAGAAAAACCTTTTGCCAGTGCCAAAGCCTGTATACCCAATGTGGAGGATGCCTATATGTGTCTTATGCACGAGAAAAGAGGTGACCGCTAATGTTTGGAACTTTATTTTTTAAAGAGTGCCGGCAGATATGGAAGAATCTTACGTATTATATACTGGTAGCAGGATTGGTGTTTTTTTATGGAAGTCAGATGGGAACCATCAGTCCGTTGGTGAAACCGATGCCGGGGCAGGAGGGAAGTTATGGAACAAAACCCAGTGAAGATCCGGATAAAGTGGTGGAAGCTACTCTGGCTCTTCTTGCCAGAGAGTATGAGGAAAACAGCTATGCGGCTTATCCGGTGGGTTTTTATAAAAATGTGGTATTGAATGAAGAAAAATCAGAAAAAGTACATGAGATTCTGAAAACGTGTACCGGTCTTTCTGAAGGATATACAGAAGCGGTTGAACAGAAGGAAGCTCAGGAAGATTCTCCGGTTACAGTAAATTCTTCGGGTGAAGAAAGATTATCGCCCCGGGAAGGATTAAAGTACGAAGAATTTTTGGAAGAAATGAGCAAAGTGGACAGCATACTGGGAGGAGGCAGCAGTTATTCCCGGGAAACAGTGAATGAAAATGCGCAGGATCCGCTTACATATGAAGAAGCTATGGAATCGTATCAGAAGAGTCTGTATGAAGATAAGATAAGCGGAGGATATGCGCGGTTATTCTGTGATTATATGGGAATTCTTCTGGCGCTGCTGCCTGTTTTTCTGGCGGTAACAAGAAGTCTGAGAGATAAAAGAGCCCAGGTAGACCAGGTGATCTATGCGAGGAAAATATCTTCCGGGGCGATTATGGGAAGTCGCTATCTGGCAGCGGTGGTGATGATCAGTATTCCCGTACTGTTGATCGGTATGATGCCATTGACGCAATGTATATATTATGGAAAAGTTCTGGGAGTTTCTGTAGATTATTTGGCTTTTCTAAAATATTTTGGCGGTTGGTTGCTTCCTTCGATTGCTGTAGTGACAGCGTTGGGATTTTTCTTGACAGAACTGACCAATGGTCCAGTGGCTATTTTGGTTCAGGGAGTGTGGTGGATGATCAGTCTGTTTATGGGAGCAGAAAATCTGGTGGGAAAAGTGGGATGGAATCTCATGCCTCGATTTAATTCTTCAGCAGATACTATGGTATGGCAGGAACAATTTCCGCAAATGATTCGAAACAGGCTGTTGTATGTAGCGGTGGCAGTGGTTTTGATGATCGCAGCGACTGGTGTATATCATTTAAAACGGAAAGGAGTATGGGGAAATGGCAGAAAAATATCTGGCAGTCATAAAAGAATATCTTAAATACCATTACGCAGGCCATTTTCTGGCAGCATTTCTGTTTTGTGTGGCAGCTCCATTGATTGTGGGAATCGAAGCGTTGGATTCCCGGCAGTCTGCCCAGGTTATGGAAATGTATCTTTCTGTTATTGGCATTATTCTTCTTGTGCCATTATTCATACCGGAACAAAATAAAGATATACGGGATGTGGTGGCAGCCAGAAAAACTCCCATGCTGTTTCAATATGTGGTGAGGCTGCTTCTGGGACTTATATTTCTTGGTATATTTGTGGGACTGTTTTTACTTTGGATGCGGGAAGGACAGTGTCGTTTCTCTTTTGGAAAAAGCTATGCGGGAACATTGGCTAACTGTATATTTTTAGGAGGGTTGGGAATCTTTTTTTACGGGATTGGTGATAATCTTCCGGCAGCATACATGGTTCCTATGCTGTATTATGTGGCAAATTACGGAAGTGGAAAAAAATATCTGGGCAAATTCTTTTTGTTTTCCATGACATCAGAAAACAGCATGGATGAAAAAATATGGCTGTTTGTGGGGGGAGGTTGCCTGCTTATTCTGGGAATCTGGTGGAGAACTTCGGGAAGAAGAATGATTACGTCCGGAAAAGTAAGAATCGGGGAAAGGAATCAGTAAAATCAGGGAAAATATATTGACAGTACCTTATGCAAAGCATAGAATGGTGAATATTACGGAGGAAAAAGAAATGAGTATTTTCACATTATTTACATTAGCAGTAGGTCTGTCTATGGATGCTTTTGCGGTGGCTGTCTGTAAAGGACTGGCTATGAAAAAAATCACTTTGGGAAAAGCGGCAATTGTGGGATTATGGTTCGGAAGTTTTCAGGGATTAATGCCGTTAGCCGGTTACTTTCTGGGAGTTCAGTTTAAAGATAAAATTACAGCGATTGATCACTGGATAGCTTTTGTATTATTGGGATTAATTGGTATCAATATGATTCGGGAAGCGTTGGGAAAAGAGGAAGAATGTTCTTCCTGTAAAGAGGAAGCAGATCTGTCTGTAAGAGGAATGTTTGTCTTGGCTGTAGCTACCAGTATTGATGCTCTTGCAGTGGGAGTTACCTTTGCATTTTTGAAGGTAAATATCTGGTGGGCCGTTTGTTTTATCGGAATTGTTACCTTTCTGTTTTCTATGGCAGGAGTAAAGGTGGGAAATGTTTTCGGGATAAAATACAAGTCAAAAGCAGAGTTGGCAGGAGGAATCATTTTGATTTTTCTGGGGAGCAAAATTCTGCTGGAACATCTGGGGCTTATTTAGAAAATAAGAGTTATAAAAGATCTATATCTGGAAATGGTGATGCTTTGAGAAGAAGTAGTAGAAGAATTCTTTTCAAGACATCACTATTTTTTTGAAAAAATTACAAAAAATAGATAAAAATATCCAATTGCAGACAATTAAAGTCAGATAATTTATATAAAATAAATGAAATGTAAGAAAAAATTAAAGCATTTAAAGAAGGAAAATGATATAATAACCATACATAAAAAAGTCGGTTACGTGTGATTTGGAGGTGATTATTATGTTGAAAAACAATAAGATTTCCCGGTTGTTGTCATTGATTCTCGTATTTATTATGGTATTAGCCTCAGTTCCCGCAAAGGAGGTAAGAGCCGCTGAAAACGGCCAGGATATTTTCGTTATTACCTCCTTTGAACAATGGGACGAATGGAAAATAGAGAAAACCTCATATCCCCAGGGAACAAAAATAGAGGATATGAAATTCCCGGCTGAGTGGAAAGTGAAAGGATTTTACCAGACAGATACCACGGGAGCAATTGTAGAAAAAGTGTTGGAAAAACTTGTATGGGAAGGCACTTTGATGGAAACGGGAGATGGCAGGGAAGAAACTGAGGAAAAGGAAAAAGCAATATATTCTGAAAAATCATTAGCAGGTGAATATGTTTTTCGTATTGTGCTTCCTGAAAATGTAAAAGTGGCAGAAGAAGTAGTGATTCCATCTCAAAAGATCAGTATAGTGGAAGAACCGAAGGCAGAAGAACCCAAGGCAGAGGAGCCGAAGGTAGAGGAACCGAAAGCAGAGGAACCGAAGGCAGAGGAGCCGAAAGTGGAGGAACCGAAAGCAGAAGAGCCGAAGTCGGAGGAACCAAAAGCAGAAGAACCAAAGGTAGAGGAGCCGAAGCCGGAGGAACCGAAGGTAGAAGAACCGAAAGTGGAGGAGCCGAAAGTAGAGGAACCGAAAGTAGAGGAGCCGAAAGTGGAGGAGCCGAAAGTGGAGGAACCGAAAGTGGAGGAACCGAAAGTAGAGGAACCGAAGGCAGAAGAACCAAAAGCTGCGAAAAAAGTATGGCGTATAGAAGCAAAGATTCTCGAGGTGACACGAGGAGATCAGCGGATTCTTCTGGGAAAACGGTACCAAATCTATTATGAAATATATGAAGGTGATAAAATACTTGAAACAAAACCTTCAGTAACTTATGAAGTGACAGAAGGTCAGGATGTACTTGAAATTAAAAAAGATGAAAATATAGTAAATCCATTACAACCGGGCAGTTTCAAGATTAAAGTGTCCTGTCCGAACAGTCCGCCAGAGGTGATCTGTGATCCTATTTATCTGGAGGGAAATGTGGTACCTCAGAATACAGACGCTACGATTCACTGGTTCAAGATTGGTGAGTGGGAAGGTAAGATTGCAGAAGATTCCAAGGGAAGTACCATAGTTGTAGATGTTCCTTATGGCACAGATGTAACAAAATTAGTTCCGGAGTTTGAAATTGATGAATATGCAACAGTGGATAAAGAAATGTTGACAGAACAGGATTTTACCAATCCGGTAATTTATACCGTTACTTCTGAGGATGGAAAGAACGTGAGTGTATATACCGTCAAGGTGAATGTGGTATGTACACATAAATGGCTGGCAGCAACTTGTACAACTCCCGAGAACTGTGAAATCTGTAAAGCTGTCCGTGGAGAAGCGTTGGGACATAAATGGAAAGAAGCCACCTGTACAGAGCCGAAGACATGTACCGTATGTAAAGTTACAGAAGGAGAAGCGCTGGGACACAAATGGAAAGAGGCCACCTGTACAGAGCCGGAAACCTGTACGGTATGTAAGATCACAAGGGGAACAGCTCTTGGACACAGTTGGGGTGACTGGAAAGTGGTGAAGAAACCTACTGTAAAAGAAGGCGGACTGGAAGAAAGAATCTGTTCCAGATGTCAGAGTAAAGAGACAAGAGAGATTCCAA
Organism: Oliverpabstia sp.; assembly: GCA_034114925.1. Taxonomy (GTDB): domain Bacteria; phylum Bacillota; class Clostridia; order Lachnospirales; family Lachnospiraceae; genus Oliverpabstia. The sequence goes on along the minus strand of JAXEUM010000095.1, from coordinate 10,759 downwards.
GATTAAATATTATTGGAAAGGCAGAAAATAATTATATTGCAGGTATCAAGAATAAGGGCGTATATGGAATTCGTGAAGTGATTAATATTCAGGCATATGGAGATGGTATGAATAACGAAAAACCTATCGCCAATGATATTCGGTATCTTCCTATCGGTTGGAAAGTTACCTCTTATACAGCCTGGGATAAATCTCCATATAAAGTTTCTTTCCAAATAGAAACAGAAGGAAATTACCAACTGGAAGTGTATTTCCAGAAACAAATCTACGATGGAGAAAAATGGGTAAATCAAAAAGAGACCGACGTACGTATTGTGAAATTCTCTATATCCGCAGATAAAATCGTTCCGGTCAAGACAGGAGATGAAAATCCCATCGGTATACTGGCAGTGTTGCTTCTTTTGTCAGCGACAGCGATGGCAGTTACCATAGGCTGGAAACTTCGCAGAAAAGTAAGATAGAAAAAATAACAGGAATGTATAGAGGAAAATTCCCCGAAGTCTCAGTATATCTCTTGCGGAAATTGTATAAAAATGATACACTAATGGGAAGCAGAATCAATGCTGCACGGATAGTTTTACTATCCGTGCAGTTGCAATTTAATTAAGCGGAGGATACATAGATGAAGAAATTAACTGTAAAAAAAGGTTCAACCTGTATGGCATGTCTGGAGTGTGTGAGAGCCTGCTCTATGAGTTTTTATAAAGTATTTGATCCAGACAAGTCCTGTATTCAGATTGTAGAGAAAAAAGGGACTGTAAAACCTATGGTTTGCGTACAGTGTGGAAAATGTGCGAAGGTTTGTGAGGCTGGTGCGATTAAGCAGAACGCAAAAGGCGTTTACATGATCGACAAAAAATTGTGTACCGGCTGTGGAAAATGTGTGGAAGTCTGTCCGTTTGGCGTTATGGTAAAAGCAGAAGAATCTCCGGTATCTACCAAATGTATCGCATGTGGAATCTGTGCGAAAGCATGTCCAATGGATGTACTGGAAGTTGTTGATAAATAATTTTTAGATAAAAACAGTGTTTCTGAAAGTACGCCTGTTTACTTCTGGAACACTGTTTTTGTTTTGTGAAAAAATGTTTTTTGCGTTATGATGAAAAAACAGGAACGGGAGGAAAAGAAATGAGATTTCAGAAAACAGATATTAAAACAATGGAAATGAAGCCTTTTGAAAAAATTGGTTCTCAGTGGATGCTGATTACAGGAGAGAAGGATGGAGAGGTTAATACCATGACTGCTTCCTGGGGAGGCGTAGGTGTTTTATGGGGAAAAAATGTAGCCACCGTGTATATCCGTCCTCAACGTCACACCAAGAAGTTTGTTGATGGAAATGATACCTTTACCCTTTCCTTTTTTAACGGAGAGTATAAGACAGAGATGGGATATCTGGGAAAAGTATCAGGAAAAGATGAACCGGATAAAATAGAAAAAGCAGGACTTCATGTGGAAATGGTGGATGGTTATCCCGCATTTCGTGAAGCTTCTCAGGTTCTTGTGTGTAAGAAGCTTTATCATGATGAGATTAAACCGGAAAATTTCTACAGCACACAGGAAGATGAAAAATGGTATCCGGAAAAAGATTACCATACCGTGTATATTGCGGAGATTATAGAAGCTTATGAAGCAGTGAAATAATCGGAAGATCAACAGGCATATAAAAAGAACAGGACTGTCAGGATAAAGACCGTTCTGTTCTTTTTTAATCGTTTTTAATTGTGCGTGGCAGAAACCGCAGTATTACTTTTCCCATCGGCCAGAAGCGCCGCAGGGAAGTACAAGTCCTGATTCGGTGACAGGAAGTCCGATTTCCTGAGATTCCACATGACCATGAAACTCTTTTAATTCTGTGGCAAGCATATAGGTGAGTACCGCGGGAGCCAGACCTGTCGTATAGGAATTAACCAGGAAAAACAGAGGGTTATCACTGAGTAACTGACTGCAAAGCTTGATTAAGGGATGGATGGCATCCTCTATTTTCCAGATTTCGCCTTTCGGTCCTCTGCCATAAGAAGGAGGATCCATGATAATGGCGTCATAATGATTTCCACGGCGTATTTCTCGTTCGACAAATTTTACACAGTCATCCACAATCCAACGAATGGGGGCATCCTTTAAACCGGAGGATACTGCATTTTCTTTTGCCCAGGATACCATACCTTTGGAAGCGTCTACGTGGGTGACAGAAGCGCCGGCGGCTGCAGCAGCCAGAGTAGCTCCACCAGTGTAGGCGAAAAGGTTCAGAACCTTTACAGGTCGATGGGCTGTCCGGATTTTTTCTCCAAACCAGTCCCAGTTGGCTGCCTGTTCGGGAAACAGTCCGGTATGTTTAAAACTGAATGGTTTCAAATTAAAAGTAAGATTTTTATAATGTATGGACCACTGTTCCGGAAGATTAAAAAATTCCCATTCTCCGCCGCCTTTTTTACTTCTATGATAGTGCCCGTTCATTTTTTTCCAGCCGGGATGTTTTTTTTGTGTATCCCAGATCACCTGTGGGTCGGGACGAACCAGAAGATATTTTCCCCATCGTTCCAGTTTTTCACCTTTAGAAGTGTCAATTACTTCATAATCTTTCCAACCGTCTGCAATCCACATATATTCATATCCTGTTGTAACTGCCCTCAATGCTGCAGTTACATCCTTTCACATAAATTTCGTATATATTTAGATGTTAAAGTTAAAAGATGCCTGACGAATTTGGGACAAGTCATAAAGGCATCTACATTAGATGTAAGGTCAAAAGATGTCTGACGAATTGTTTCGTGCTACGCACTTTCACAATTCTGCCCCAAATTCGGATATCGCGGGGCATACGCCCCACTTTTATCCTCATATTGGGGCGGGTCATAAAGGCATAAAACCACTTATGTGCAAGCACAACGTGGTTTATGACCTTTTGACCCTGACATCTACATTACAATATAGCATAACACAGCCGACGGGATGAATTCAAGATGATTTTTTGCAAGTTTAAATACGAAATATTGCAGAAATAAATAAATAGAACGTACTTTATTGAGTACAAAAGCTAAAAATGCAAGAAATACTTGACATTTAGTCATATTCTTCATAAAATAGCAATTATGAGCATAAAAAGTAAAAAAATCTATGAGGAGGAGTCCCATGAAGCCGTATACTCAGTTAAGCAAAGAAAAATTATTGTCTCTGAAAGCAGAGTTGGAAAAACAGTTTGAAGATGTGAAAGGCAAAGGTCTGAAGCTGGATATGTCCCGTGGTAAGCCATCAAAAGCTCAGTTGGATCTGAGCAATGGATTGATGGATATTTTGAGCAGCACTTCCGATCTGGTTAGTTCAGATGGAGTGGATTGCAGAAATTATGGTGTGCTGGATGGAATCAGTGATGCAAGAAAGTTACTGGCAGATATGTCGGAAGTTCCGGAGAGAAATATCCTTATCTATGGAAATTCCAGTTTAAATGTAATGTTTGACACGGTAGCCCGCGCCATGACACAGGGAATTATGGGCAGTACTCCCTGGTGCAAACTGGATAAGGTGAAATTCCTCTGTCCTGTTCCCGGATATGATCGTCATTTTGCCATTACAGAATTTTTTGGTATTGAGATGATTAATATTCCTCTTTTGGAAACTGGTCCGGATATGGATATGGTGGAGAAGCTGGTATCAGAAGATGAAGCGGTGAAAGGCATCTGGTGCGTACCCAAATACGCAAATCCTACAGGAATTTCCTATTCGGATGAAACAGTAAGAAGATTTGCAAAACTGAAACCGGCAGCAAAGGATTTCCGTATTTTCTGGGATAATGCATATTCCATTCATCATCTGTATGACGATAAGAGGGATGTGATTCTGGAACTTTTAAATGAGTGTGTCAAAGCAGGAAATCCGGATATGGTATTTAAGTTTATATCAACATCTAAAGTATCCTTCCCAGGTTCCGGTATTGCAGCTTTGGCAGCATCGGAAGCAAATCTGGAGGATGCAAAACGTTATATGAGTTATCAGACGATTGGTCATGATAAACTGAATCAGCTTCGTCATGTACGTTTCTTTAAAGATATGCAGGGAATGTATAACCATATGAGAAAACATGCGGATATTCTTCGTCCTAAATTTGAAAAGGTACTGGAGGTACTGGAACGGGAACTGGGCGGACTGGAGATCGGAACATGGACCAGACCTCTGGGCGGATATTTTATTTCTTTTGATTCTATGGATGGCTGTGCGAAAGCGATTGTAGCAAAAGCAAAGGAAGCAGGTCTTGTAATGACAGGGGCAGGCGCCACATATCCTTATGGAAAAGATCCGAAAGACAGCAATATCCGTATTGCGCCTTCCTTCCCCACAGTAGAAGAACTGGAAGTGGCGGCAAAGATTTTCGTACTCAGTGTAAAACTGGTAAGTATTGATAAACTGTTAAATGCATAAGGTGTATGAAAAGGTTGTTGTATTTGGAGGAATGCAGCAGCCTTCTCTTATTTCACGGGAAAATGTATTTTGTTTGATAAAAACTAAATGAAAATCTTAATTTCCGGGGAAGAGATTCTAACATTTTCTTAAATCCCTTTACCATGATTTTATTCAGTGATAAAATATAGTTATTCGGCAGGAATGAAAAATATTGAGGAAAAAGCAGGAAAGTAAGGGGTTTTCATATGAACCATAATAAGAAAAAAATTATAAAAATAACGTTAGGCGTACTGGCAGGATATTTTCTGATTATGATGATCGGTTATATGGGAGTGGTATTTTACTTTTCCAATCATTTTCAGAAAGGTACCACGATCAATGGAATATCCTGTGAAAATAAAACGGTAGAACAGGTAAAACAGCAGATTCAAAAGCAAATCGGAGATTATAAGTTAAAGATAAAAGAAAAGGACGGAAAAACAGAGACGATTTCAGCGGTGCAGGTAGAATTATCTTATGTGGACGATCAGAAGGTGGAAGAACTTCTGGATATGCAAAATCCTTGGAGATGGATGAAGGAACTCTCCAAGAAGAAAACTTATAAAATGGAGACCACAACCACATATAATGAAGAATTGCTGGAGGAGGTCCTGGATGAACTGAGCTGTTTTCAGAAAGAAAATATTATTGCTCCTCAGGATGCATATATTAAACGGGAAGGGGAGGAATATGTGATTGTTCCGGAAGTAGAAGGAACTACACTGAAAGAAGAAGTAGTAGAGAAAGTAGTGAAAGAGGCTATTCAAAAAGGAGATACGGAGATTGATCTGGAAGAACTGGAGTGTTATGAAAAACCGTCTTTGTATCAAAAGGATGCCAGCCTTCTTCGAGAACTGGAAGAAAAAAATGAAAAGTTACAGGCGGAACAAACGGCGCAGTTGAATCATGTGGAAATTATTTAACGGATACCGGACATCTTTTAAACTTAACATCTGTAATATAGTTGCATTGCCAAAAGGGTTATTGTATGATGGTATGAGGTATACCGCCAGGTGTTGGAAAGAAAGAGTAAGAGAGGATTAGATTATGAAAATAGTAGTATTGGCAGGAGGCACAAGTACAGAAAGAGATGTTTCTATAGTTTCGGGAACAGATATCTGTAAGGCATTGCGATCAAAAGGGCATCAGGCTATTTTGGTGGATGTGTTTTTTGGACGGGAAGATGCGGATGTGGCAACTGCCTTTGAGGGAGAATATGACGTAGAGCAGGCAGCAGAATATATAAAAAGTTTTAATGGACAGGTAGAGTCTTGTGTGGCATCAGGAAGAGATTTCTTCGGACCTAAGGTTATGGAACTTTGTAAAGCTGCGGATGTGGTATTTTTGGCGCTTCATGGAGCGAACGGAGAAGATGGAAAGGTTCAGGCTGTTTTTGACCTGTTTCATATCAAGTATACAGGGACGGATTATCTCAGCAGCGCTATGGCGATGGATAAAGGAATTACCAAAAAATTATTTTCATCCCATGGAGTTCCCACACCAGCGGGAACAGAAATCCACCGGGGAGAAACGTTGCCTCAACTGAAAGAGCTGGGTATGGATTTTCCAGTGGTAGTAAAAACCTGTTGTGGAGGTTCCAGTGTAGGCGTTTATATTGCTCATAATCAGGAGGAATATGAAGAAGCTTTACAAGGAGCTTTTTCCTATGAAGAGCAGGTGGTTGTAGAAGAATACATTCAGGGAAGAGAATTTTCAGTAGGCGTGGTAGATGGGAAAGCTTATCCGGTTATCGAAATTGCACCGGTGGAAGGTTTTTATGATTATAAGAATAAATATTCCGCAGGGGCGGCAGTAGAAACTTGTCCGGCAGAATTAACGCCGGAACAGACCAAACAGATGCAGGAGTATGCCGAAAAGGGATGTCAGGTATTGGGCATTCAGGGATATGCCCGGCTTGATTTTATGATGAAAGAAAATGGCGAGATGTATTGTCTGGAGGCAAATACTCTTCCGGGGATGACGCCTACCAGTCTGCTTCCTCAGGAGGCGGCGGCGTTGGGAATGGATTACCCTACACTGTGTGAAGAACTGATCAGGATTTCATTGAAAAAATATTAAAGTAACTGTTATTTGAAAGAAAAGGGAGAAGAAAATGAAAAATCTCACGTTGGAACATATTTCTCAGGCTTGTCATGGAATCTACCGGGGGGCAGAGGAAGAAAAAAAGAAATGTATCACTGCGGTAACGACAGACAGTAGAAAAGTGGATTCTGGCTGTCTGTTTGTACCGATTGTGGGAATGAGAGTGGATGGACATGATTTTATTTCTCAGGTAATGAAAGCGGGGGCATTGTGTACGCTGTCGGAAAAAGATCTGGGAGAGACAGATTTTCCTTATATTCAGGTGGAGTCCTCTCTTCAGGCAGTGAAAGATCTGGCAGCTTATTATCTGGAGCAGCTTCAGATTCCTGTAGTGGGCATTACCGGCAGTGTGGGAAAGACAAGTACCAAAGAAATGATTGCCGCTGTTTTGGCTCAAAAATATCGTGTTTTAAAAACCCAGGGCAATTTTAATAATGAACTGGGACTTCCCCTTACAGTTTTCCGTCTGCGGGACGAAGACGAAATCGCAGTGTTGGAAATGGGAATCAGTGATTTTGGCGAGATGCATCGTCTTGCAGCTATTTCCCGTCCGGATACTTGTGTGATTACGAATATTGGGACCTGCCATCTGGAAAATCTGGGAGATCGGGATGGAGTTTTGAAGGCGAAAACAGAAGTATTTGACCATCTGAAAGAGAATGCCACAGTCATTTTAAACGGAGATGATGACAAACTGGCGACAGTGGATACTGTACAGGGGAAAAAGCCTGTATTTTTCGGACTGGATGCTTCCTGCCCAATCTATGCAGATCAGGTGGAAGGCCAGGGATTAAAAGGGATTTTCTGTAGAATCCATACACCGAAGGGAGAATTTTCAGCGTTAATTCCCATTCCGGGACAGCATATGGTATACAATGCTCTTGCAGGAACAGCGGTGGGACTGGAATACGGGATGGAACTGGAACAGATACGGGCCGGAATTGAGAGTTTGCAGTCCTTAAGCGGACGTTTTCACATTATAGAAACGAAACAGTATACTATTATTGATGATTGTTATAATGCAAATCCTATGTCCATGAAAGCTTCCTTGCAGGTGTTGAAGGATGCATTGGGACGAAGAGTGGCAATTCTTGGTGACATGGGAGAATTGGGAACGGAAGAACTTCAGCTTCACGAAGAAGTGGGAAAAGAAGCGGGGAAAGCAGGCATTGACCTGTTAATCTGTGTGGGAGAACGAAGCGCGCATATGGCAGAAGCGGCCAGACAGGAGAATCCTGAACTGCCAGTGGTATATGTCTCCACACTGGAAGAATTGTTGGAAAAGCTTCCGGAATTGATAAAACAAAAAGATACCATACTGGTAAAAGCATCACATTTTATGAAGTTTGATCAGGTGGTGGAAAAACTGGTAAGTAAAATAGAAAACTGTGAAATTTGCAATTAGGGTAAAAATAGAATCTCCCATAGAAAAACAGGTGTGAGAAACACTGATTTCTATGGGAGATTTTGTTTAAGTTTTTGAAGCTGAAAACCGATATTTTCCTTAAATAAAAGAAAAAAAATCAATAAGCGAGTGTATAGCGATTGCTGTTAACAAGCCTCTTTTTTTGAGAGTTTCAAGAAGAATAACAGAAGTTATACCGATATAGAAAATATCCGGAATTTTACTGAATAGTTCGCCCATTGCAATAGCATCTAAAAAATGCGACATTGTAAATGGTACGATCATAATAAAGTAAGTTAAAATTGGAAATTTTGCTGTTTGTTTATTTCTCATGAGGAGTAGATACAGTACCATTCGGAACATGATTTCCTCTGAAACACCTGCCGCTAATGCCCGCAATACGATAATGCATTTTTCAATAAAGGTGAATCCTGTAAACTTGATAAGTTTTGTATAGCCTCCCAGGATAAAAACCCAGATTGCAATAAAAATTATTAGAATGACAATATCGGTCTGTATATCTTTTTTTCTGACGGAAATATCATTTTGGCTTTTTAATAGGCTCACAGAGCATAGGCAGGAGATGGCAACCAGACTTCCAATAAGCAAACTTATAGTTGAGATTGGTAAAAAGGTTGATATGGATAATATTCCAGCCAGAAAACCAATGGCATAATAGCGTATAGGTATTTTCTGTAAATTTGTTCTGCACAAAGCCCAGAAGGTTATTCCTATGTAAAAAAACAATGTACAAAAAATACTTATACCTTTTCCGGAATATTTTTGCAATGTTTCATAGGAATATAGTAAATATATAGCTGATAATACTAAATACACATATAATATTCTTTTAAAATTAAATATTTTATTTAAATACATTCTGCATCTCCTATTTTAAGAGTTTTATATGGTTTATATTAGTTATTTTACACATCTTATCTGATTTAATCAATTGAAAAAATCAAATGGCTTCTTTGGAACCGTCGGATATAATAAAAATAAGAAAATCAAATGGCAATGAAAGAGAGGGATAGAAGAATGATGAGACAGTATAAGTATATGGGAATTGGGTGGAAAGTGAATGCAGAAGCGGATGTTTTGGAGAAAATGGATGGTTTGCTGGGAGATTATTATAAGGAATCCCATGAGCAAAAAGTAGATTTTGAGGTGACGTTGACAGAGAAAATAAGCAGTGATTTGTCAGAAATACTGGAATACGGAGTACCAATTACGATTCATAACAGCAAAAAACCATCAGTACATGAAGAAGGATTCGTGTATATGAATGGATATATTCGACTGGTATATAATAAATCAACGAAAAGTGTTTATCGGTTAAACTATCTTTCGAAAAAAATTAATATTTTTAATAAAGATAAAAGTTCATTAGTAAAAGATGGGATTCGTGTGATTCGAGATATTGTAAAAGCTTTAGCAGAAGATAGTGGCGGCGTTATGGTTCACGCAGCGGCATTCAAGAAAAATGATAAAGGGGTTTTGCTGATTGGAGGAAAAGGGAGTGGAAAAATAACCTTATCTTTAAAGTTTCTTTATGAACATGGATGTTCGGAGGTATCCCGGGATCGCGTTATTTTGAAGCCGGAAAAACAAAGTTTTTACATATATGGATGGCCTAATTATTATAATCTGACGTTGAGAACGATGCGGGATTTCGGTAAGACAAGATCTATGCTGCCGGAGAAATATGAAAAGTTAAGTGATCAAGAGCTGGATGCTGTCAATGTCAAAATCCAATGTACTGCCGATGAAATTGGGATTGAACAAAAGTGTAGCGAGGTAAAATTAACGCATACGATATTTTTAGTAAATGAAAGACAAGGATCGGTAGAAGATATGGAAGAATTGCTGGCGGTAAATTCTTATTCGCCAGTGGATTTAAATTATCCTAATTGGCATCATTGGACGGGAAATCATGATGAGGAACGTGAATATGGAATTATGATGGCGAAAAAATTACTGCATGAGGGAAATTGCCACGTGGTTACTTGGAATACAATTGATGAAGCGGTGGATAAAATTAGACGTTTAACCAGTATATTATGAAGCTGGATATGGATGAAAAACCAGATAGAACCCTTCGTTGAAAAACAAGATTTTAAATTGCTAATGCAAATATATAGTTTATATTTAATTATTAAAATTTTATATTTCTTATAAAATTTTATGTGGCTTTTACTACAGGTGTATGATATGATTTCCCTATAAGATAGATGTTGAGATCATAAAGGCATAAAACCATTGATGTACAGACATAACATGGTTTATGCCTTTTGCACCTGGCATCATTACATAAGAGGACGATACATAACGAAGCAGGAAAGGAAGCCATATGGCAGATAAAGTCAGAACAGATGTACTGTTGAAGGATTTCTGGCGGGTGAATGAAAGATTTGCAGATTTGTTTAATGCAGTGATTTTTCAGGGAAAAGAAGTGTTAAAGGCAGAAGAACTTCAGGAGATGGACACGGATATGTCAGGTGTTATCCGGTTCAGAGAACATGAAGAATCACTTGTGCGGGTGCGTGATGTGGTGAAAAAGATGGCATTCGGTGTGGAGTTTGTTGTTTTGGGGATCGAGTCCCAGCAGAAAATCCACTATGCCATGCCGCTTCGAACCATGTTGTATGATGGGATGGGGTATTTAAAAGAGTATCGGGAGATCACCCAGTCTATGAAGAAAGAAAAAGGCAAATGGACAGAGGAAGAATTTCTTTCGGGAATGAGGAAAGAAGACCGCCTGCATCCGATCATAACCATTGTGATCTATTATTCCGAGTATGTGTGGGATGGACCGAT
>JAXEUM010000094.1:0-48317 GCA_034114925.1 Oliverpabstia sp. | reverse complement strand
ATAAAATACTGCTAATCCAACGAACTAATATCTTTTTAAAAAATGATATTTTCACCAAGGGGATAGTTCACCCTTTTTTAGCCAGAAAAATAAGGCAATTTTTTTCATTTCACTATTTGACATTTATTAGCTGGACTTTTTCTATCATTTTCTTTTTTCTTCCATATATTTGGTAAGCTTAAACTAACCAAACAACCAAAGAAAAAAGTTAGCTACTTCTAACTGATATTAGATTAGCACATCCTAACTCAGTTGTCAATAACTAACTTTCATTTTTTTATTCATACCGGATGATTTCTTTTTTCAGCCTCCGCATAATCCTTTTTTCCAGACGGGAAATATAAGATTGAGAAATTCCCAACAGATCAGCCACTTCTTTTTGTGTCTTTTCTTTTCCATCTGGTTGATTCAACCCAAATCTAAGACAGATAATGGTCTGCTCCCTCTTACTCAGCTTATTAATTGCTTTTCCCAACAGGCGGCATTCCACCTCATGTTCCAAATCCTTATAAATCACATCTTCATCCGTTCCCAGAATATCAGACAAAAGAAGTTCATTTCCGTCCCAGTCCACATTGAGAGGTTCGTCTATGGATACCTCCATCTTCGTCTTACTGTTTCTCCGAAGGTACATCAAAATTTCATTTTCAATACACCGGGAGGCATACGTTGCCAGTTTTATCTTTTTCTCCGGATTAAACGTATTAATAGCCTTGATGAGTCCTATCGTTCCAATAGAAATCAGATCTTCCATCCCCACTCCTGTATTGTCAAATTTCTGCGCGATATATACCACCAATCTGAGATTATGTTCTATAAGACTGGCCCTTGCTTCCTGATTTTCCTCTTCTCCTAATTTTTGGATCACTTCATATTCTTCTTCCGGAGTCAGCGGCGGCGGAAGCACATCTGCTCCTCCGATATAATAGATTTCTCCCGGACGTTTCCACACCATTCTGGAAAAACCAGAAACCATCCGTAACCGAAAATGACTGGGTAAAGCTGCCTGCATCATAATAATTTTCCCTCCTGACCGTTAATTAAATTTGGATGCAAAATCATTTGATAATCCCCGGCAAAGGAATTATTTTTCCCGGAAAAAGCAATCACCGGATGGGTAATCACTTTATGTATCTTCTGCCCCTCCAGACACAGATAATCCATGGTCACCGCCACTGCCAGACCGTCAGAACATCCCAAACTGGAAAATGGAATATAACGGGGATTTAAACTGCCGAAACAAACTTCGCTTTCCTTTCCCATAGAGAAATTTTTCAACCCTTTCACCATTTCTTCCGTCAACAGTTCTTCCAGCAGTTGTGTTTCTCCGATACACACCGGTTTTTGACTGACGGTATCTTTCAGACTGTTGCCTGTATCCAAAAGCGCTGTTCCTTCTTTACATTTTCCATTGGCATAAAGTTGAAATTGAAATAATTTTTCTGTCTGTTTCCGGTAAACTTCATATACAGATAACCCTATCCATAAAATCAGATAACTTATTCCACCGATCATAAAAAAAATTCTCACACTTGTTCCACCAGTCATTTTCCAGAGAAATTCCACCAGTCCGCCCATAAGAAATCCCACTCCATACAAAAGAATATTTCCCCATAGCAGATCTTTTATTTTTTTCAGATTACATCCAAACCTTACCATAAGCGTATTGATTACCAGATATGCCAGTATCATATTTCCCAGAGAATTATAAGGATGTAAGATCAGTATACAGACGCCTCCTGCCCCCAGACATGCTCCCACCAGACTTCTTTTGCGACTGACCGGCTTTTGAAGGACAACTCCCACCAGCCGCAGCAAAAAGAAATCCATAATCATATTAAGAACAAAAAGAACGTCCAGACAGACTTCATAATACACAAAACACCCCCTGTCCCTTTTCAATACTTACTGGAATAAGCAAGTATTATTATAGGGGATAGAGGGTGTTTAATTTGTCAAAACCAGTATGTCGGAATCTGAATTCTCTCGACAAAACTCTCTCATCTTTTTCTTTTTATGTTAAGCTCTTTTCTCTTCATCCGCATCCAGACGAAGCGCCCATAAAATCTCTTTCAATTGCTCCACTTCCATCTGACCGGGGGCAGATGACTGTCCTGCTGTTCCAAAAGTCACACAGGAACCGGATAATTCTCCCAGCACCCTGCTTGCACCGCCCAATTGCCCCATAGCCATGGTAATCACCGGTTTTTCACCGGATTCTGCTGCCTGCACCGTCGCCCAAAGCAGCTCCCATACCTGCTGCTTTTTCCGGGGCATAACTGCCAGTTTTCGAAGATCAGCTCCTGCCTCTTCCATTTGGTTCAGGATAGTTTCCATAATATCTATCTTTGGAGTCCCCTCAAAGTGATGATTGGAAGCAATGATTTTTTTACCCATTTGCTGCAATTCTTTGATAAGCCTGCTCATGCGTGACTTCTCCATAAACAATTCCACATCGATCAAATCCACACGGGGCTGTCTTCCCGCCATTTTCAACAAGTCTACATAATCTGGTAGGGAAATTTGTCGATTTCCTCCTTCTTTTTCACTTCGAAATGTGAAAATCAACGGAATTTGTCCGATTTTGTCACCTAATTCTTTGCACACCCGGCTGACTGCTTCTTCTTTTTCCACCTGATGAAAAAAATCAACTCTCCACTCCAACAAATCCGGTCCTTTTTCCATAGCCGCTTTTGCCTGAGACAAGATTTCTCCTTCTGTTTTTCCGGTCAGCGGAACACATATTTTCGGTCTTCCCGTTCCCAAAGTAACTTCTCTGATTGTCAATGGCTTCATTTTTCTTTTCCCTTCTCTCCTTTTTCCAGAAATTCCTTCAATTCTTTCACTGGCATTTCCAGTCCGGTATATAACTGAAATGCGGCAGCTCCCTGCCACAGAAGCATTCCCTTTCCTCCAATTACATTTTCCCTCTTGCATCCGCCGTCCAGCGCATCCTGCATCAATTTTGTAACCGGAGGATTATAAATCACATCGTAGACCACCAGATTTTCATGAAATACACTTTTATCCTGAATCAACGACTGCCCTTCACTCATGGGACGCATTCCCACAGAGGTGGCGTTAATCAATAAATCTCCCTGGCTGATTGCCTGATACAATTTTTCTTCTTCCTGGAGAAGATGATACTCCATCTTACATTCCACCTGTTCCTCTTTCATCCGTTCTCCTATCGCTCTGGCTTTGGAAAGTCCTGCTTCTCCTCTATTAAACACAGTTACCGACTTGGCGCCGTCTAATGCACACTGTACCATGATCGCTCCCGCTGCCCCTCCGGCTCCGAGAAGGATTACATCTTTCCCCTCTATGGTTTTTCCGTGATCTTTCAGATCTCCGATTACCCCAAGACCATCTGTCATATGACCTGTCAGTACGCCCTGGTCATTGACAATGGTATTCACTGCTCCCACATACCGGGCTGCTTTTGACAACCGATCCATCTGTTGTGCTACAGCCTGCTTACAGGGCATTGTCACATTTGCTCCCTTCATCTGCAAACGCCGTATGGCGTCCAGTGTTTCTTTCACCTGATCTTCTTTACATTCAAATGCCAGATATACATAATCCAAGCCATAATAATCAAAACAAAAATTATACATAAGCGGAGAACCGGAATGTCTGATCGGCGCTCCTATCACTCCCAACAATCCTGTAGTTCCGGAAATTCTTGTATCCATCCAAACCCCTCCTGTAACTTTACTGCCTTTCTCCTTTTTCACAGTAAACCATCTGTAACTCTATCACTTTATCATTATAAAGTGTCCTTGTCAACACAACTTTCACAAAAAACAGGAGCCTGCCACACACGCAGACTCCTGTATCTCTTTTACACTTTCTATTCCTAACTATTCCTTATTTATTATGATTCTATTTTCCGATCAATACGACTCTTGCCTCATATGGCTTCAAAACTCCGTCTTTATGACATTTGTAGTTGGAGATTAATTCTTCGCCGGAAACATCCTGGAAAAGTTCACAGGGAACTTCATTGCTGGTAAAGTTGCAGGCTACCAGTAATCTCTGATCTCCCAGACGACGCTCGTAAGCGTAAATATCATTATTATCCTCCAGCAATCCTACAAATACACCGTCAATAATAACATCGTAAGATTTTCTCAACTGAATCAGTTTCTGATAATAATAAAATACACTGTTTTTGTCTGCAAGAGCAGCTTTTGCATTAATCATATGATAGTTTTCATTTACTTTCAGCCACGGTGTGCCTGTAGTAAATCCTGCATTTTCGCTGTCATCCCACTGCATAGGAGTTCTGGCATTGTCACGGCTTACTGCTTTTTCACATTCCAGGAAATCTTCCTCGGTCATAAGACCGCCCTGCACCAGCTCTTTATACGCATTCAGCACTTCAATATCTTGATAATCCTCAATTGTCTTAAAATATGCATTTGTCATGGCAATTTCTTCACCCTGATAAATGTACGGCGTACCTTTCATCATATGTAAGCAGGTAGCGATCATCTTCGCAGACACTTCTCGGTACATCGGACTGTCATTACCAAAGCGGGATACGGCACGAGGCTGGTCATGGTTGTCCCAATAAAGGCTGTTCCAAGCCACTCCTTCCAGTTCATTCTGCCATTTATTCATAACTGCACGAAGTTTTGGCATCTGTACTCTCTCCGTAGTTAATTTTCCAAACTCACCCTGTACAGTTCCCATATGTTCAAACTGGAATACCATATTCAGCTCTCTTCCATCCAGATTTGCATATTTTTTCGCTTCTTCGATGGTTACTCCTGCCGCCTCGCCTACTGTGATCAGGTCATATTTGGAAAGAACCTTCTGATTCATCTCCTGCAAAAATTCATGTACCCTGGGACCATTACATACGTAGGGAGAAGGATCCCCAAACAGACCTTCCTGAACAATTCCGTCTTTATAAGACTGGTCTTTGGAAATCATACTGATAACGTCCATACGGAAACCATCCACGCCCTTCTCACACCACCAGGTCATCATATCGAAAACTTCTTTTCTCACTGTTTCATTTTCCCAGTTCAGATCCGGCTGTTTCTTGGAGAACAGATGCAGGTAATACATCTCTGTCTCCGGGTCAAATTCCCATGCAGAACCACTAAAGCAGCTTCCCCAGTTGTTTGGTTCTTTTCCGTCTTTGGGATCTTTCCAGATATAATAATCACGGTAAGGATTGTCTTTTGATTTTCTACTTTCCATAAACCAGCGATGCTCGTCAGAAGAATGGTTTACCACCAGATCCATCACCAGTTTCAACCCTCTTTTATGCATCTCAGAAAGCATTCTGTCAAAATCTTCCATGGTACCGAACTCTTTCATAATATCCTGGTAATCAGAAATATCATACCCATTATCATCATTGGGGGACTGATAAATAGGAGAAAGCCAGATTACATCTGCTCCTAATTCTTTAATATAATCCAAATGTTCTGTAATACCATTCAGATCACCGATTCCATCTCCATTACTGTCTGCAAAACTTCTTGGATAAATCTGATAGATCACACTGCTCTTCCACCATGCTTTACTCATATTACATAACCTCCTGATACTTTTTTGTCATTGCGACACTGTTGTAACACAGCAACCTCTTATCTTTTAATATAAAAAATTTCTTCTCTTTTTTCTACTAATATGTTACTCTTATTTTGTACTATATTCACAGGAGGTTTTCTATTGAATATGAACAAACTTAACTTCACAGAAGAACTTCCCCACGGTTCTCCCTACTTTCCTTTTCAGGCTCTGTCTCAGGAAGATACCTGTGGACAGTATTTTACTCCCTATCACTGGCATGATGAAGTGGAATTTTTATACATTACAAAAGGTACGTTACTGCTTCGCACAGAACACGAAACCTACCCCCTAGAGGAAGGACATGTTTATTTTATTAACCCGGGAACGGTCCATGCTCTATTGGGAAACAGTCGGTACTCTCATCACTACGCCCTGGTTTTTCGTATGGAACTGTTTAGTTTTTCTTTGTATGACGCCTGCCAGAATAAATATCTGGAACCGGTTCTTTCCGGAAAACTTCGCTTTCCTAAAGGAGATGAACTTTCACCAGAAGCTGTTGCCCGGATTGGAAAACTGATTACAGAAGCCGCCTTACTCTACCAGAACAATCCTCCCCACACCCCTGTTCCTCTCTCCATCAAAATCCTGCTTTTGCAGATTCTTGAAATTCTATTTTCTCAGAGAGCCTTTATTACCCGGGAAAAAGCTCTTATCGATACTGCCGGAGATAATTATCCTCTGAAGCCGGTCTTTTCTTATATTGAAAATCACTATATGGAAAAGATCACTCTGGAACAGCTTGCCGGAACAATCCATATGAACCGGAACTATTTTTGCAAATTTTTCAAAGAAAAAGTAGGAAAAACACCGTTTTCCTACTTAAATGAATACCGTATCAATCAGGCTGCCTCACAACTGCTCCAATCAGGCGCAACCATCACGGAGGTAGCTATCAATTCCGGATTTGACAATATGAGTTATTTTATCCGCCAGTTTAAGCACTGCAAAGGATGCACCCCTTCTACTTTTCGAAAAGTAGAGAGTCAGGAATCTCAAATAAACCTTTGATTATCTTCTTATCTCATTCCCCAGGATGTTGTCTGTAAACTCCTGGGCGCTCACCGGGCGGCTATAGTAATATCCCTGCCCGTAATCGCAGCCTGCTTTTATAATAAATTCCTCCTGCTCTCGGGTCTCTACTCCTTCCGCTACAGTGATAATATCCATTTTCCGGGCAAGATTTATAATCTGCTCCATAATAATCTCCTGCTTCTCCCTCCGTTCTCCTGACATCCTCAAAAGAAATACACGATCCAGCTTCAACTCATCGATATCCAAGCTGCCGAGCGTATTCAAGGAAGAATAGCCGCTTCCAAAATCATCCATGGATATTTTAAAACCTTTTGCTTTTAGTTCTATGATTCTCGCATTCAATTCTTTTGCTTCTCCCAACAGGATACTTTCCAGAATCTCCAACGTGATCAGTTCTGCCGGAACTTCATATTTTTTTATAATTTTCATTAATCTGTTCACATAATCTTCTTTATAAAATACAAGTTTAGACTGATTCACCGCTACAGGGATCACTTCCTTCCCTGTATCTATCCATTCTCTAATCTGTCGACATACCTGTTCCACCATATAAAAATCCAATTCGCTGCAGAATCCGTTCTTTTCAAACACCGGAATAAACTGATCCGGATAAATCATATTTCCATCCGGTGTAATCCAACGCACTAATGCTTCCGCCCCTCCCAGTTTTCCTTCTTTCAGTTTTTTCTGCGGCTGAAGGAATAATTTAAATTCCCCGTCCTTCAACGCCTGCTCCATGTGGCTTTCCACATAATTTCTTAGAATCTCAACCTGATGAAGTTCCGTATTATAGAACCACAACTCACCGGGCTGACCGTTTCGCGCCCGGTTCAGAGCAAACATCACGTGAGTCATAACCTCTTCTTTTTTCAGTTGTCTCCTCTCAATATCATCGGAAGTAACCACCCCTGCATAAAGAGTAATCTGATATTCTCTGTGATACCATTGAAATTTTTTCTGCACAGCGTCCCGTATTGTGGTAAATCTCTGGCGTATCTCCTCCTTATCCGTCGTTCGCATACAAACATAAAACTTATCTGCTGTCTCCCGGCAGAAAAATTCATTTTCTTTCACTGCTTTTTCTAAAACTTTCTTTATATCACAAAGAAAGTTATTCGCCATAATATCTCCAAAAATCTCATTAATAAACTTAAACTTTCTTACGTTTATTGCCAGTACGCTAAAATCTGCCTCTGTCTGCAGTACCGCCTCCAATTTACGGCTAAAATCTGCCATATTTCCTGCCCCTGTCAGAGTATCCATATAAGATATCTTCAGCAATTCCCGATTATTTTTCCGTACAATTCGATATCCGATAAACAGATACAACATCGAAAGAAGAAGAATTTCCAGTAAAATAATCGCTGTGATACGCGACGGCTCTCTGCTCTGTTTTTCCGCTGCCAAAAAGACCCTATACGTATTTTCGAACTTTCTGGGAAAGTATACGCTTTTCTCCTGTCGAGCTGACAGATAAATATTTTCGTACCTTTCTAAAGCGCCCTTATTTCTCGTCATACTGTAAAAAGAAGCGTTGTCCCCGCAGGTTACCAAAACCGGTTTGACGCTATTTCTAATTTCTCTGTCTTCTCTTTGATCCAGTATATGGGAAAAAAGCAAACTGACCTCAATCAGAGCAAGACAAACAGTTATAAAAATAATTGTCAGTTTACGCAGAGATTTTTCTATTGTTTTTTCATCCATGATTTCACCTATTTTCTTACTCGCACCTTTTTATACCATATTCTCTATTTTAATATATTAATTATATCTTGTCCATGAATATTCCCATGTATTTTTACAGAAACAATCACTTGTGACCTTCTTCCGTTTCGTTTATAATAGAAGAAGTATAGTAACTGTTCCGTATTTCCGGAATGGTTATAACGTATATACAATATCACATTATCAGGAGGATTCAAAATTGAATACTTACTATGAAAATCTTAAAACTCACATTGACAAATATTCAGCTTTGAGTATGGCTCTTACTCTTTTTAACTGGGACAGTTCCACAGAAGCTCCCAAAGATGCCACTGAACTTACTTCCAAGTATATTGGTATTTTAAGTGAAAATCTGTACAATGCCCTGATTAATGAAGAAGTCTCAAATCTCATCGAGAAATTGAAGGATGCAGAAGATCTGACCGCAGAAGAAAAAGCCATTGTCAGAAAAACCAGAGAAATGTTCGATGATATCCGCTATATCCCTGCCGATGAATTCTCTGCTTACCAGGCGCTTCTTGCCAAATCCGACTCCATCTGGGCGAAGGCAAAAGCAGAAAATGATTATAATTCTTTTGCACCTGTATTAAAGGAAATTATTGATTATAATAAAAAATTTGCTTCTTATAAAGCAAAAGCCCGGGGATATGAAGGACCTCTTTATGATATGCTTCTTGATGACTATGAAAAAGGATTTACCACCGAAGTTCTGGATGCATTTTTCTCCCAACTGAAGGAAACGATTGTTCCTCTTGTAAAGGGCGCCGTAAAAAATAATCACCTGATCGATAAAGATTTTAACTATCTTTCTTACGATGTGGAAAAACAGGCAAAAATCTCCAAAAAACTGGCAGAACATATTGGATTTGACTTTAACAGAGGGGTAATCAAAACCAGCGTCCACCCCTTTACCACAAACCTCCATAATAAAGATGTGCGTATCACCACCGCTTACAAAGAGCATAACCTGGAAAGCGCCATGTTCTCTACGATTCACGAAGGGGGACACGCTCTTTATGAAATGCATGTAAGCGACACTTTTACCTGCACTCCCGCAGCATCTATTTCCATGGGAATGCATGAGAGCCAGTCCAGACTTTTTGAAAATAATTTTGGCCGCAGTGAATCTTTCTGGAAACCACTGTATCCGATGCTGAAGGAAACCTATCCGGAACAGTTAAAAGACGTCACACTGGAACAGTTTATTCATGCAATCAATAAATCGGTACCAAATCTTATCCGTACAGAGGCAGATGAATTGACTTACTGTCTCCACATCATGGTTCGCTATGAAATTGAAAAGATAATTTTCGCCGAAGACGATATCGATATTTATAAACTTCCGGAAATCTGGAACAATAAATATGAAGAATATCTGGGAATCCGTCCGGAAAACGATGCGCAAGGTATTTTACAGGATATCCACTGGGCAATCGGTTCCATCGGATACTTCCCCTCCTATGCTATCGGTACCGCCATTGCCGCACAGATTTATGCCCACTTACAGAAAGTAATGCCTCTGGATGAATACCTCTCTTCCGGTAATCTCCAGCCTGTCAATGACTATCTGAAAGAAAATCTTCACAAATATGCCGGTTCCAAAACCACAAAAGAATTGTTGGAAGGACTGATGGGCGAAGATTTCAACCCAGAATACTATATCAACTACCTGAAAGAAAAATATACTAAACTTTATAACCTGTAAAAATGAAAAGAGCACATTATGGAAATTCTTTTCCCAATGATGTGCTCTTTTCATTGTTTCCTTTTTGTACACAAAAAAGACCCTGAAAGCCTGAATTTCTTCAGACCTTCAAGGTCAATCTTTACGCTTGGACACAAATCATGCTTTCGCATGAAACAATCTTTTTAAGATTTTATTATTTATTGTTCAGAGCTGCCTGAGCTGCTGCCAGTCTTGCAATCGGAACACGGAATGGTGAGCAGGATACATAGTTCAGTCCTACTTTGTGGCAGAATTCTACAGAGGAAGGATCTCCACCATGTTCTCCACAGATACCCATCTTCAGGTTCGGATTTGTAGAACGGCCTTTCTTAGCAGCCATTTCAACCAACTGACCTACACCAGTCTGATCCAGTTTTGCAAATGGGTCAGCTTCGTAGATCTTGTTGCCGTAGTAGGAATCCAGGAACTTACCAGCATCATCACGGGAGAATCCGAATGTCATCTGTGTAAGGTCGTTTGTTCCGAAGGAGAAGAACTCAGCTTCTTCAGCAATCTGATCTGCTGTCAGAGCTGCACGAGGAATCTCGATCATGGTACCAACATGGTAGTTGATGTACTCGCCTTTTTCCTTCATAACTTCTTCTGCTGTAGCTACTACAACGTCTTTTACATATTTCAGCTCTTTCTTCTCGCCTACCAGAGGAATCATAATCTCTGGAACGATATCGTAACCCATCTCTTCTTTCACTTCGATAGCAGCTTCGATAACGGCTCTTGTCTGCATTCTAGCGATTTCCGGATAAGTAACAGCCAGACGGCATCCACGATGACCCATCATTGGGTTGAACTCGTGCAGTTCGTCACATTTAGCTTTAACTTCTTCTACAGTCATTCCCATATCATCTGCCAGAGCTTTGATATCTTCTGGATCTGTAGGAACGAACTCATGAAGCGGCGGATCCAGGTAACGTACTGTCATTGGACGGCCCTTCAGAGCTTTGTACATAGCTTTGAAGTCACCCTTCTGGAACGGAATCAGTTCGTTCAGAGCAGCTTCTCTTGCTTCTACACTGTCAGACAGAATCATCTTACGGATCTTCGGAATACGATCTGCTTCAAAGAACATATGCTCTGTACGGCAAAGACCGATACCTTCTGCTCCCAGTTTAACAGCATTTTCTGTATCTGCAGGAGTATCTGCATTTGTACGAACCTGCAGTTTACGGAACTGATCTGCCCATCTCATGATACGGCCAAAGTTTCCGCCAACAGAAGCTTCTTCTGTCTTGATGTCACCTTTGTAGATTTTACCAGTTGTTCCATCCAGAGAAATGTAATCTCCTTCTTTGAATGTATATCCACCCAGAGTGAACCATTTTTCTTCTTCGTTGATCTTGATTTCTCCACAACCGGATACACAGCATGTTCCCATACCACGTGCAACTACGGCTGCATGAGATGTCATACCACCACGAACAGTCAGGATACCTTCAGATGCATGCATACCTTCGATATCTTCTGGTGATGTCTCCAGACGAACCAGGATAACTCTTTCACCTTTTTCATGAGCAGCTTTTGCTTCATCAGCAGTAAAGTATACTTTACCAGCAGCAGCTCCAGGAGATGCAGGCAGAGCAGATCCGATAACTTCTCCAGCTTTCAGTGCATCTACATTGAATGTTGGGTGAAGCAGCTGATCCAGAGATTTAGCTTCGATACGGCAAACAGCTTCTTCTGGAGTGATCATTCCTTCATCTACCAGGTCACAAGCGATCTGGATAGCAGCCGGAGCTGTTCTCTTACCGTTACGTGTCTGCAGGAAATACAGTTTTCCTTCCTGAATAGTGAACTCCATATCCTGCATATCGCGGTAGTGATTTTCCAGTTTCATAGCCAGTTCCATGAACTGTTTGTAGCATTTTGGCATATCTTCTTCCAATTTGCTGATTGGCTGAGGTGTACGAACACCAGCAACTACGTCTTCACCCTGAGCATTGATCAGGTATTCACCGTAGATACCTTTAGCACCAGTAGATGGGTTACGTGTAAATGCAACACCTGTACCAGATGTTTCACCCATGTTACCAAATACCATTGCCTGTACGTTTACAGCTGTTCCCCAATCTCCAGGGATGTCGTTCATACGACGGTAAACGATAGCACGTGGGTTATCCCAGGAACGGAATACAGCTTTTACTGCGCCCAGCAACTGTTCCTTCGGATCCTGTGGGAATTCTTCTCCATCCATATTTTCAGAGTAAAC
Source organism: Oliverpabstia sp. (assembly GCA_034114925.1). Taxonomy (GTDB): domain Bacteria; phylum Bacillota; class Clostridia; order Lachnospirales; family Lachnospiraceae; genus Oliverpabstia. Next base: position 36,018 of record JAXEUM010000094.1, on the reverse strand, counting down.
TGCTTTAAATCTCTTAACCAGTTCTTTCAGATCATCTACAGTCAGCTCTGTATCGAAATGAACACCTTTTGCTTCTTTTACTTCATCGATGATTTTCTCGAAGAAGGACTTCGGAACTTCCATAACTACGTCAGAGTACATCTGGATAAAACGTCTGTAAGAATCGTATGCGAATCTTGGATTGCCAGTTTTCTTAGCAAAACCTTCTACTGCAACATCATTCAGACCCAGGTTCAGGATGGTATCCATCATACCAGGCATGGAGGCTCTGGCACCAGAACGAACAGATACTAATAACGGATCTTCTGTATCACCGAATTTTTTACCCTGGATTGCTTCCAGTTCTGTTAATGCTTCGAAGATCTGTGTCTGAATCTCAGAAGAGATCTTCTTTCCGTTGTCATAGTAATCTGTACAAGCTTCAGTTGTAACAGTGAAACCCTGTGGAATCGGCAGACCCAGGTTGGTCATCTCAGCCAGGTTGGCACCTTTTCCACCAAGAAGGTTTCTCATGTTGGCGTTTCCTTCGCTAAATAAGTAAACCCATTTTGCCATTTTTACTTCCTCCTAAAAAGTATAATTTGTTTCAAAGCAACCAGATGTCTCAAAAAGACATCTGATCACCCACTCATGCACAATGCACTCGTATATCATGATTGTAAACAAAATTATGATTATAGTCAAGAGAAAACCATGAAAAACCAGACAAATATATGCAAGCATATTTTATGCTTCCCGTACACTGTATGGCTGAACTGTTACGACCAATTATAGTCCGCACAAAATCTCCAGCACAGTGCTTAATTCTTCACTTTTGATTTTCTCCGGAAATTTTTTCTTCTGCACACAATCTATAAAATATCTGATTTCATTGCCAAAAGCATCACTTTTCGGCAAATTAATAGCTCCCGTATCTCCTGTATCCTCCTCTTTCAGTTCTATGATCTGTCCATTATCTTCATAAATGGTACATTTACTGTTTTCAAAAGAAACTACTGCTTTTTCAAACTGGAAACGATATTTCGCAGAAAAGGGATACGCTCCCGCATACCAGGCAGATTCTGTTTCAATATAGAATTCCGGATATTCATAAACTGCATTGATACAATCTTGTTCCGGACGCTTCATCCGGTTACTGTTTACTTTTTCCGGTTTTCCAAAAGCGTATACAAGAAAATCAAGATCATGAATATGAAGATCGAAAGGCACAAGACCGCTTCTCTTTTCCTCCTTCATCCAGTTATCCCAAGACCAGGGAGGCGTCTGACTTACTCTGCTCATATAACCGGAAAGAAGTTTTCCGTATCTTTGCGTATCATACAATTCCTTTAAAAGCATATACTCCGGCCAGAAACGCAGCACCTGCCCCACCATAAAATTCACATTCATTTTACGGGCAACAGAATATACTCTCTCCACATCTTCCTTTAACAAAGAGATTGGCTTTTCACAAAGCACATGAATTCCCTTTTCCATGGCTTTTACTGCACAGTCCGCGTGCAGATATGTGGGCAGACAAATATCCAGAATATCCAAATCTTCCTTTTCCAGCATACTGTCCAGATCTTCATAGTGGCGTTTATCCGGATATGGTTCCATCCGTTCTCTGCGAATGTCACATATTGCTGTCAATTTTACGTCTTCCATCTTTTCCCATGCCGGTATATGAGCTCCGCTGATACCGCCCACACCGACCAGTCCAACTTTTAACATTCCGCATCTCCTCCATAAACTTCCTCTACGATATTTTGCAGATAATCCCGGGCATCCAAAATCCCTTTCATCTGTTCCTCACTGTTTTCTGCCAGCTCCCTTTCAATAATCACATCACCCTGATATCCTAATTTCCGAAGTCCCCGGAAAACTCCCCGGAAATCTACTTTTCCCTGGCCAATAGGCGCTTCCTGCCCCAGATCATGACCATTCACAGGATAAAATCCGTCTTTTGCATGAAGACAGCGAACATATTTTCCAAATACATCCAGAGAATCCACCGGATTGGCTTTTCCATATAAAATCAGATTTGCCGTATCCAGATTTACTCCCAGATTATCTGTACCCACCTTTTCAAAACACCGCAGCATAGTTACCGGTGTTTCCTGTCCTGTCTCAAACAAAAGATATTGTCCGTTTTTCTTTAAATGCTCTGCCACTGTCCGCACAGCCACGCAGAAGGTATTAAAATTCGGATCATTAGGATTCTCAGGAATAAATCCCATATGAGAAATCACATCCGTAACTCCCAGCAAATGAGCAAAATCGGCGCCGTCGCACAGATTCTTAATACGCATCGGGCGATATTCCACAGGAACAAGTCCCAGAGTAATCTGCCCATCATAAAAATCCCACACCAGCGGTCCTTCCCAGCCGCACCAGAAAGCGGAAACTTTAATCTGATATTTTTCCAGCAATTCCTTTACCTTCCATGCATTTTCTGTTGTCCACACAGAAGGTTTCCAGGAGATCAACTGGCAAACCTCCATATTATGCTCTCGAAGTGTGATTAATTTTTGTTCCAGACCTTCCACGGAATCCAGACTCACGCAAGTACCAATTTTCATAGAAACTACCTCCCTTTCCTGGTTTTTTGTTTTTTATTTATTTTACCTCGATTTTTCTGCAATTCGAAGAACATTTTTGACTTTTTGTTGTACATTTTTGACTTTTCTTTCTACCCATGATAAGATGTAAACATATTTAAAAATTCAGTATACGATCAAGGAGAATCAAATGGATGCTTTTCAGGAACTCACTCCTGTGATATATGGAAAAAATGGAATTAATTTTCTGCACTTATCTTATGGAGCTAACGAAATCCCCATCACTGCTCACTGGCATAACAGAATAGAACTTCTCTATATGATATCCGGCGCTCTGGATATCTACCTAAATGATGTCCATACGATAGCCCGTCCGGAACAGACAGTCATCATTTTACCCAATACCATCCACTGCGCCACAACAAGCTCCACCGGAGCCGAATACTACGTGATTGCATTTGATCCTCAAAATTTTTGTAATAACACGATAGTCTCTGATGACTATATTCATTCTTTGCTCCATCAGCAAATTGCTTTTTCTCCCGTAACTGACCATCCACGTATCACAAAAGTTATGAAAGAATTGACTTCTTTGCTTTCGGATACGAAAAAACAACATCCTCTCTGCTCTGTAAGCAAAATTTATGAACTTCTGGGACTGTTTTATCAATATTGTATCGTTGATGCTTCTCAAATACGAAAACCAGATGAACGTTTCAAAGATGTGCTTTTGTATGTCAACGGGCATTTCACAGAAGATATCTCCTCAAAAACACTCAGCCGACAGTTTGGCTACGATGAATCTTATTTTTGTAGGCGATTCAAAGAAGCAACAGGGACAAGTCCCACCAAATACATCCGTTATCTGAGACTGGAAAAAGCACAACATCTTCTGCATACAACTTCTGAAAATATATGCGATATTGCACTGCGATGTGGTTTCTCCGATATCTGCTATTTCTCTAATTGTTTCAAACGGCAATTCGGTACATCCCCCAGTGTTTTCCGAAACCCTAAAAAATAAGAATCTCTCAAAGAATATCAAAGTTCTTCCAAACATTGATATTCTATGTGAGATTCTCATTTTCATATTCAGTAATCAAAAATCCGCATTACCTGATACTCTATTTTGTTTTATCCAGATCCAAAACCAGATGTCTAGGCAGACCATTTACCATAATCGGCTGATAGTCTCCCTGAATCAAAGGTTTCACATAATCGATAAAATCTTCTGTTACATAATTTCCTTCTTCATTCAACCATTCTCTCGGAACCAGTTTTTCTTCATTTGCAATCCGGTGTACATCATAAATACCTGCGGATGCCATATAAGGATCATCGGATACACGGTCAATAACCACCATATTTCCATTGTATCCTTCATCTGCCGCTTTTACAGCAGCGCCGCCTACCATAAAGGCCTCATCAATATCCACACGGGACGCCATATGAGAAGCGCTTCTTTGCAGGGTAGAAAATTCTACACTTCTTGTCTTGCATCCGATCTCAGCGCCCAAAAAACCTGCCAGATAAGCTGCTGTTCCTTGTAACTGTTTATGACCAAATGCATCCACATAGTCATTTCCGCCGGACAATTCGCACACATATCTTCCATCTTCCAGCTTAATGCCTTCTGAAACAGCAATAACGATAGAACTTTTCTTTTGCAGAAGTTCTTTTACATTGCCCAGGAATTTATCCACATCAAAAGGAACTTCCGGAAGGTAGATAAGATCTGGTCCTTCACAGTCTTCGGTCTTAGCCAGAGCCGTTGCTCCTGTCAGCCAGCCTGCGTTTCTTCCCATAACCTCGATCACTGTAATCATTTCTTTTTTATAAGTAAGTCCCAGTGCATCACGGATAATCTCTTTTGTGGATGCCGCAATATATTTTGCTGCGCTTCCAAATCCCGGCGTATGGTCTGTTAAAGCCAGATCGTTATCAATAGTCTTCGGCACGCCTAAAAACTTCTGTTTGTGTCCTTTTACAATTGCATAATCTGATAACTTTTTAATTGTATCCATGGAATCATTACCACCGATATAAATAAAGGAATCAATTTCCAGTTTATCCAAAACAGCAAAAATCTTCTCATAGATATCCATATTTTCATGAATCTCCGGAAGTTTAAAACGACAGGAGCCTAAAAAAGCAGAGGGCGTCCTTTTCAAGAGTTCTATATCCAGATCAGAATGGATCTGTGTAGACATATCTACATACTGTTCATCTAAAAGTCCCTGAATACCGTGAAGCATACCATACACTTTATCAAATCCACGCTCAATTGCATTCTTATACACACCGGCCAGACTGGAATTAATCACAGATGTGGGACCTCCTGACTGTCCTACGATAATGTTTCTTTGCTTTTTTGCCATAACTTTTTTCCTCCTTAACCTCAGATATCATACAGAAATCCGTTCTTTTTGTTCTGTATCATACCTTTCTGTCAAATTCTTTTACGCTTAACCGTCATTATATCAATTTTCCTTTTGTTTTACAAGGTTTTATTGTTATTTTTCACTATATTTTTTAAGACATTTTATTTTCCTCCTTTCTTTATTGTATAAAATACCGTTCTTTTCCCATCTTCTAATCGTCATTTTGATTGACGTTTTCACAAAAACAGAGTATGCTTTTTGTAATGTTCCAACAGATTTATTGGGAAATCCAGAAGAAACGAGGTACTTTATGAAAGAAACAATTTATACCATTCCTTTAAATGATGCTTTTCACGCAGAAGATGAATGTCCTTTCTGTTATCTGGAAAGAGATGCTGAACAACACGCTTTGGAATTTATCCTGGGAAGCCAGGCTTCTTATATGGAAGATGATATCCGTATGGAAACTGATAAGATGGGATTTTGCCGCCACCACTATAAAATGATGTATGATTATGGCAACCGCCTTGGCTGCGGTCTGATTCTCAGCACTCATCTAAAAAAACTGAATCAGGAAATGACGGAACAGATGAAAGCTTTTACCTCCGGTAAATCTACATTTATGAGCCGGATGAAAAAAACAGAACTCTCTGCCGACAGTCCAAAAACCCCACTGGGTCAATGGATCAGTCAAAAGGAACAAACCTGTTATGTATGCGATCATTTCCGTTCCAACTACGAAAGATATCTGGATACATTTTTCTATATGTATAAGAACAGTCCTGAATTTGTGGAGCTTTTTAAAAACAGTAAAGGCTTCTGTCTCCACCATTTCAAAGACCTGGTAGAAGTAGGAGAAATGAAATTAAATGATAAACAAAAATCAGAATTTTACCCTGTACTTTTTGACCTCATGGAAAAAAACATGAAACGGGTAGAGGAGGAAGTTACCTGGTTTTGTGATAAACAGGATTATCTGAACCGGGACAAACCCTGGGGAAATTCCAAAGACAGTGTACAGCGCTCTATGCAGAAACTGGCAGGGGGATATCCGGCAGATCCTGTATTTAAAATAGATTATTAATAAGATGCCAGGGGCAAATTGTGGGAGTGCATAGCACGAAACAATTCGTCAGGCATCTCTTGAGTACAACCTCTTCAATAATAAGCGGGCAAGGGAAGTGTTTCCCCATGCCCGCTTGCCTTCCATCATCACTTGATAATAAATGCAAAATCTATTTCTTTTTCTGCTAACTGATCTTTTTCTTCCAGATCAGGCCCGCAGCTTGCCGAGCCTATTCCACTGTTTCGATAATCGATACGAATAGTTGTACCATCTTCTTCCAGTTCATAGTAATGTTTTTTGTTGGTCAGTTCTTCTTTTGTATAATGAAGTACCTGACACTCCATCACGGTTTCTGCCTGGAAAGTAAGTTCCTCTTTCGTATGGCTGTTTTTTACGGTAAGGTATCTCACCTGCGTATGATTTCCCGTCTCCTGAGGTTTAACATACGAGAAATATTCTCGCGAAGCATCGGAAGTATACAAACCAATCGGCGCATGATGGAAAAGATCCTGATAATTTTCCCAGGGGCCTCTTCCAAAGTATTCCATCTCTTCCATCTCATAGGGAACTTTAAACTCAAAGCCAAATCTGGGAAGATAACAGGCATTTTTATTTTTACTCACATCTGCATGAACTTTTATTTCCAGATGCCCATCTGCTGCCACCCGGTAAAGAATGTTGTACCAAACCGCAGGGGTTCTGCTGATTCCTGCCAGCGCTCCTTCTGTACGTACCTCAATTCCGTTTTCCGTCTTTTCCCATTCCATAGAATAACACTTATCCATCAGGTAGTTCAGATTCCATCCTGAAATATTATCTTCAAAAAGTCCCCATTTTGTCTTCATATGACGTTCATTATCGGTGGGCGCCCGCCACAAAGAAAGCTGTACCGGAGCTTCCAGCATATTTTTCCCATTTTGCAGGATTCCCACCAGATTTCCCTTGATTTTATGGAATATGTAGCCGTTCTCCTGCTGATCATAGATTTTCAGGAAAATATTACTTTCCTGTATCTTCCAGTATTTTTCTTTTTCTTCATTTTCGAGAGATTTTTTCTCACCTGCGATCTCTAACTGTAATCTGGCCGTCTCATATCCTGCCTCTGCCCATATGCAATCTTCTTTCCTTACCAAAGAAAGATTCAGATATATCCCCCAGTTACAGGAAAGAGGAATTTCCTCTGCCAGAAGAATCTCCGCAAAATCTCCCGCTTTCAGATCTCCTTCCCATTTTCCCGAAAGAACTGCTTTTCCATCTACTTCCAGATTCCACTGCAACTGATACTCTTTCAGAGAAATAAAGTCAAAACAGTTTCTGATCTGTACTTTCAGCGGCCAAACCGAAAGTAATTTTGCCTGTAAAGGCTGATGTACCGCTTTCGCCTCCAAAGATCCGGCTTTCAAACTTCTGTCGGCCATTACCAGACCATCCACACAGAAATTATGATCGTGGGTGATTTCTCCAAAATCTCCGCCGTACATATAATTACCATTCTTTACCGCCACATGATCGGCCCATTCCCAGATACATCCGCCAATCAAACGGGGATACTGTTCAAATAAATCCCAGTAATCTCCCAAACCTCCTGGACCGTTTCCCATGGCATGGGCGTATTCGCAGAGGAAGAACGGACGGTTACTGTCCTTTTCCCCTTCTTCTTTTACCATCTGCAACGGATAGTACATACCGCTTTCAATATCGATACAGGGAGGATTATCTGCCATATTTGCCCGTTCATAATGCACCGGACGGGAATCATCTCTTTGTTTTGTCCACAGACACATATCTTCAAAGTGTTGTCCATATCCCGCTTCATTTCCCATGGACCAGATGATAACGCAAGGGAAGTTTTTATCTCTCTCCACCATACGTTCTGCTCGTTCCATCATGGCTTCTTTCCAATCGGGATGATCTGTGGGCCACTCCGGATTAAATACACCGTATTCCCACATAGTATCTTTCGTCACCAATCCATGACATTCCAGATCTGCCTCATCCACCACATACATACCTACTTCGTCACAAATTTCCAGAAAACGGGCTGCCGGCGGATAGTGAGAAGTCCTTACACAGTTAATATTCAGTTGTTTCATCAGATAGAGATCTTTTCTCATATCTGTTTCATCCATTACATACCCCTTATCCGGATGGGTATCATGATGATTTACCCCCTTTAATTTTACAGGCGTTCCATTCACCAACAATTCTCCTCTTTGAGAAATTTTCACTTGACGAAATCCTACTTTTCGAGAAATCACTTCCTCTTGTCCTGTGATCATCAAGGTATAAAGCTCAGGGGTTTCTGCTGTCCATAATCTGGGGTTTTCCAATACAAATTCCAAAGGTTTTCCTTCGAAAACCTGTTCGCCGACCAACTGCTCTCCATCATACAGTCGGGTAATATACGCTTTTGTTTCTCCTTCTGTCTGAAGATTTACCGTCAGCCGCTGAAGATCTGTTCGGATTTCCAGATCCCTCACATGTGATGGATTACGATATAACAAATAAACGTCTCTGAAAATTCCCGAAAGCCGGAAAAAATCCTGATCTTCCAGATAACTTCCGTCGCACCACTTGAGAACTTTCACGATCAGTTCATTTTCTCCCGATTTCAGGTAAGGGGTAATACAAAATTCTGCCGTATAGTGAGAGCCCTGGCTGTAGCCAATTTCCTGCCCGTTGACATAAACATAAAAGCAGGAACTTACTCCCTCAAAATTCAGATAAACTTCATCTTCCGGGTGCTGCACTGTAAAATAGCGACGGTACACGCCACAAGGATTATCGTCTGGCACTCTTGGCATATCTGCCGGATAAGGATAATTCACATTGGTATAATACGGGATATCGTATCCATGCATCTGCCAGTTTGACGGTACCGGAATGGTTTCCGTAAAATATACCGGCTCTTCCATCAGATACCAAGCTTCAAAATATTTAAAATCCCAGGTTCCGTTCAAAGACTGATATCTGGATGATTTTTTTACATCTCCCTCCAACGCTTCTTCCATCGTACGAAAGGGAATAAAATGGGCTCTTGCTGCCTCTCTTCCTTTTTCCAGAAATTTTGGATTCTGCCATTCGCTGCTGTTCATTCTGCCTCCTCAAATACTTTAAAACTATTTTTTTCTTCTCTGAAATCCCCCACATGGCGCAAAGAAAATGCTTCTCCTTCTCTCGCCGGATATTTGTGAGTTCTGATAATCTGATTTTCCGTAAATTCCAGATTCTTAAGATTATACGCCGAAATAATTCTTTCGTCAAAACAATAAAAAGTATTCCTGGAAACTTTCAGCAATTGATGATAGTATTCTCCCTCAACCGTCTGTCTGGTACTTGGTTCCACCTGTATGGGCGCTTTTCCCCAATTAGGAAAATACGAACAGTTATCAAAAACATTTTCTTCTACCAAAATATCTTCCGTCGCTCCCGACTCAAACCAGTCGCAGCAGTCTCCAGAAATAAAAAGCGCCGATCCCGGCACCTGAAAGAGATTCTTTCTAACTACTGTTTTTCCTCTTGTAGTAAGAAGCAATCCTCTGGCACGATTATTTCTGAAAATGCAATTCTCAATTAAAATTTCCGGAATTCTTGAAATATTTTCCAACGCCATATTTTCTCTCAGATGGCTCATATCCTCTGCAAATTCCAGCAGAAGATAATCTTTATTCAGCCATTGAAGCTTCGTTATCCTTCCTGATTTTTTCGAAATCATGGTAGTATGTTCCACAGGTTCCATCCTGTCTCCCACTTTTCCGATCCATGCCCCCTTATGCTGATGATGCACCAGTTCTGCCAGCACCGTATGAGAATCCAGTATTTGATGAATTCTCACATATGTTCCATGAATATTAATGGGATCATCAAACTGATTTTCAAAAAGGCAGTCGTGAATATGTATCTTCCCGCTGCAATAAATCATCTGAACACCGTCGGCATTGGCTGTACAGGGACGTTTTTTTTCTGGATGAAATGTGACATAAAACTGATCCAATTCCATATTTTCACACAACTCAGCCAGAAATCCCATTCCCACTGCATGATAAACAGACACCTGTCGTAACAGAATATTTTTACTGTCCACTGCATAAATCGCCGGATAGGAACGCTGATGATGGCGGAGAATTACCCTGTTTCCCACCCTGGAAGCGGCAAAAAACCTGCAATTTTCCTGATCCAGCGTCATTTCTGCCAGATTTTCTCCCACTTCTTTCCATACGCCGTAATACCCCGGATTTTCTACAGCAAATCCCAGATCGCTGGTTCCATATACCGGCGCATAGGTATCTTTGTCCATTTCCAACCAGAATTGTAATTCACAGCAAAAATTTTCTCCTGTAAAAAACATTCTCTGATGAGCAATATGCCAGGGATATTTTTCTTTGTCTATGTATAAACGAATCCTGTTTTCATCCACATATCGGATAATCCCCTCGGAAAAGGTAGGCCTTTCATAATCGATGCAGATTCCTTCTATGGAAATATTCTCACACTGATACAGGTAAAACGGAATCTCTTCCGTATGGAAGATCAACAAAGATTCTTCTCCCCTAATTGTTACATTTTTCAGATGTTTCAGGCAAAAAACAATTCTTTTCACTGTATCTGCATCATGATTGGAAATACAGAGAGTTTCTTCATAAGCATATTCCGGATAAAAATGGTATTCTCCCGCCGGAAAAAAAATCTCCGTTGCTTCCTGATGTTCACATTCCTCTACCATTTTCCTTAAATACCAGGTATTTTTTCTTTCCTTAACTCCGGGAAAAATTCCATAATCCTTCACATTTAGCACTTTCATTTCACTCACCTTTATTTTCTTTTTATCCATGCTCCACTGGTGAAATCGGGAATTGCCACCGGATGACCGCCCATTGCCACAGATTCTTCTGACAACGTAGTAATACACATCCACGCCGCCATATCATATACGTCTATCGGTGTTTCTGTTTTATTTCTCACACTTTCCACAAAGTCACAAAATACCAGCCAGTCCATTCCGTCATGACCTGCCTTTACTCCTTCTGCCAGATATTTCTTCCACACCGGATGCTCATATTTTTCCCGGTATTCTTCCACATTACCCCAGTGTTTTTTCCACTCAAAATGATCCTTTGCATGTTCTTCTCCTTCCAAAAACAAAGAATCATTATCCTCGCAGTACATCCCCTTCGTTCCCTGAATATAAAATCCTCTGGAATAATATCTGGGAAGTGTGGTGTCAAGAGTAAGAGTAATCGTTTCTCCATTGGCACAGGTAATAATCGTAGTCACCACATCTCCCTGAGCAAATTCTGTGTTCATCAATTCCGTATCGTCTGCTTTGTGTTCTTTTATATACTCCTTCATTCCAAATGCTTTCGACGCCACAGATGTAAGGGATATCATTCTGTTTCCTCTGTTAATATTCAATACTCTCGCAATCGGACCCAACTCATGAGTGGGATAATTTTCACCATTTCTGTGAATATAATTCAACAGACGATAGTGACGGTTTTCTTTTCCAAATGCAATTTCCTCCCGCAGATCGTGACGGTATCCTCCCTCACAGTGAACCACTCGTCCCAGTACGCCCTGTTGTACCATATGAGCTATCATCATTTCATTTCTTCCGTAAACACAGTTTTCCAACAGCATAACCGGTACCTTTGTCCGTTCATAGGCTTCCACCAGTCTCCAACAGTCGCGAATCGAATGGGCGCCTCCCACTTCGCATCCCACATATTTTCCTGCCTCCATAAACGCAATGCAAAGATCGATATGGTGTTCCCACGAAGTACAAAGAATCACTCCCTCGATATCAGCTCTCTCGAGAAGCTCTCTGTAATCCTGAACCATATCCGGTCTCGGTCTGCCTGTTTTCTCAATCAAATCTGCCGCCGCCTCGCAGCGGTCTTCATATACATCGCAAACTACCGGAAATTCCACATCCGGATGCTGCAGATACACCAGTTCCAAAAGTCCCATTCCCCGGGCGCCCAGTCCTACAATACCTAATCTTACTTTACAGCTCATGTCATAACCTCCTGATATAGTTTTTTCTATTTTTTATAAAAATACATTTCCACCATAACCCAAAAAATGCCGTCTTTATGTGTCTCCTGAATCACTCTTCATTTTCCATCATAAAGCGGCATTTTTCTTTACTTCTCCGTAACTGTCCTGTCTTTCACAGTTACTCTCATTCCTTTACTCCACCAATCAATACACCTTTTACAAAATATTTCTGAAGGAACGGGTACACACAGAGAATCGGAACTGTGGTTACGATAATTGTAGCATACTTAATAACTTCCTTCAACAAATATGCATCTGCTGCCACGCCAACACTGCTGGACAACAGGGCATTCATATCTTCCTGAACAACCAGAAGTTCTCTCAGAAACATCTGTAACGGATACAGATCTCTTCTCTTTTGCAGATAGACCAAAGCGCTATACCACTCGCCCCATTTACCCACCGCATAAAACAGGGTAATAGTTGCCAGCGCTGCTTTCGACAAAGGCAGAGTAATCTTTGTCAGCATATGCCAGTGATTCGCTCCATCTAATGACGCCGACTCATACAAACTCTCCGGCACCGATTCAAAAGAAGTTTTCAATACAATCACATTATACACACTGAGCATACCAGGTATGATCATAGCCCATACCGTATTGGTAAGTCCCAGTCCCTGTACCACCAGAAATGTAGGAATCATACCTCCGCTGAAAAACATAGTGAAAATAATAAATAACATGATTGGTTTTTTAAATAAAAATCCTCTTCTTGACAGCGGATACGCCCCACAGATGGTAATCATCATACTGAGGATAGTTCCCACAACAACATAAAAAATCGTATTTCTAAAGCCTATCCAGATATTTTCCGACTCCAGTACAGAGGCATACCCACGGAGTGAAAATCCCGCCGGTTTCCAGAGAAGACCTGTGGCTTTTCCCAATTCAATCGGATCACTGAGCGAGGCAAATAACACATACAACATGGGGTATAAGGTAACCAACATGAGAAGTACCATGATACAGTTATTAATCACCAGAAAAATCTTTTCACCTCTGCCGATAATGATCCGGCTGTTTTCTTCTTGTTTATTTTTCTTCATTGAAACTGCTCCATTCTACTGTTTTTACCATAAACCGGAACCGTTGACTCTGCGGCTCATTTTATTTGCACCTACCAGCAGGATCAGGTTTATCATTGAATTAAACAACCCCACTGCGGCTGAATAACTGTAATTCATATCCTCAAAACCTTTCCGATATACGAATGTGGAAATAATATCCGATGTATCATATGTAACAGGAGACTGAAGAAGGAAAGCCTTCTCCCATCCCACATTCATCAAACCACCCACAGCCATGATAAACATAATAACAATAATAGGAAGCATACCCGGAATAGTTACGTGGATAATCTGTTTGAATTTATTAGCGCCATCGATTCGGGCGGCCTCATATAATTCCGGGTTAATCCCCATAATAGCCGCCAGATAAACAATAGAACCCCATCCAAAACTCTGCCAGATATCCGATATCACATAAATAGGACGGAACATATGCTTATCGCCAATCAAACTTCCCTCGTGACCGGTAATAGAATTGACAATCTGCGTGATAAATCCATCACTGTCAGTAAAAATCAAAATCAAACTGGCAATAATAACGGTTGTTATAAAATGCGGTAAATAGGTAACCGTCTGTACCATTTTCTTAAACCGAAGGTTCCGAACCTCATTTAAGAGAATGGCAAATACAATGGGCGCACAAAATCCAAACAACAGATTTAGTCCACTGAGCATCAAAGTATTTTTGAGGGTTCTGCCAAAAAAGACAGAACCCACAAACTCTTTAAAATACTTAAGGCCTACCCACTCACTTCCCATGATCCCCAACCTGGGTTTAAAATCTTTAAACGCTATCACTACACCGTACATAGGCGCATAACAGAAAATCAAAAGATATACGATCACAGGAACCAACATCAAATAAATCAACCAATTTTTACGGAAATCCGTTTTTAACAATTGACCAAATTTATTTTTTTTCTTCATAATGTAACCTCAGTTATTTTCTTGCTTCTACACGATCTGTAGCTGCCTGATAAATTCCAATCAGCTCTTCAATATGCATATTTTTCAAATTTTCCTGATATGTAGCAAAATTATCCAGTGACTCCTGTCCCATGATAAATTTCAGAGCCATCTCTTTTACATACGTCTGAACGTCTGTCAGATATGTCTTCTTAATCTCAGATTCTTCTGTATTCAAAAGGATAAATTTTGACAGCATCTGTTCGCTTCCCTGTTCTTTCCACAGAAGTAAAGCTTCATCCTGTGCGCCTTTGTTGTATTTGTGTTCGAGAATATAATCCAGATCTCTGTCTTCCTGTGTATGCCACTGTTCCGGACATACAGACAACAAGGTTTCTTTATCTGCATCCAGAGGAACTGTTCTACGTACCGGAACACCATCCACCATATCATAACCAACACCTTCGATACCATTTGCCAGCATACGGTCAATATCTTCCTGATACAAAGCATCTAAAAGCGCCATACATGCTGTAGGATTTTTAGCATCAGCAGTGATATATTTGTAATCTCCCAGATAAACAGAACTGTCACGCAGAGCCGGCAATTCGTCGCCTTCATTCAATGTAGGAACCGGAGCAGGAACCATGGCTTTTTCCGGATTTCCTTCTTCTGTAGTCATATAATACTCTGCTCCGTATGTATACAGATGCATGAACATACTTCCTACTTTATCGTCTGCCGCCTGAGACATAACATCAGATTCTTTCTGCGTTGTAAAGTCCGGATTAATATAACCTGCTTCAAACCATTCATTTAACTGAGCCAGATAATCTTTATAAGCATCCTGATAGGGACCATAGGTGATTTTTCCATCCTCTCCCTTATAAAAATTGCCTGCACTGATTCCATATGCACTGGAAAATACGTTGGAATTGAAAAATCCTCCCATTCCATTATCTCCCGCCAGAGATAAAGGATATTCTACACCATTTTCTTTCATCTTCTTAAAAAGTTCTGTCCATTCCGAAATGGTAGTGGGTACTTCCATTCCTGTCTGCTCCAGAAAATCAGAACGGATCAGAAGACCGGAGTAAGTAAGATCTGCTTCTTCACTTCCTGCAAATTTGGCGCCCAGGCGGATAATTCTACCTTCATCATCAGATACCATAGTTTTAATTTTGGCATCTTCATTGATCATCTTATAGAAGTTTGGTGTGGTTTCTTCACTGATCATATCAGTGTAATCAAACAACAGTCCGTCTTCATACGCCATTTCCACGCCGCCTGGATAATAATTGTCGATACCACTACAGAAAATCATATCCGGTAATTCTGTATCTGCCATTAAGATAGTGAAATTATCCTGCTCTTGTCCCACTGGAGGATGAACGAATTCAATCTCACAATTCAGTTTCTTTTCTAACTCCTGAATTGCTTTATATTCTCCCAGATCACTGGTAGCCTGCGCATTTGTTGGAACCAATGCATGCCAGATAGTAAATTTCTCACCTTTCAGATCCGGAAGTCCGTTTTCATCTCTTTCATATACAGTTACTTCACCTTTAGCGCTATCATCGCTTCCCTTACTTTCTCCTTTCCCTTTGTCCTGGCCACCGCATCCTGCCAGTGTTCCCATTGCCATAGCCGCAGCCATGAATACACACAATACTCTTTTCTTGTTCATGTGTCTGTAACCTCCTTCTTTTTGGTTGTTTTTTGTTGTCTCGTGTTGTTTTTGCTGAAATCAGCATACAATATAACCACATCAAAATCAATTTTCACTTTTTTACCTGTGCATTATTGTCAATTTTTAGTTATATATTATCTGTTTTTGTTTCCTTTTCACATAATCGAAAAACAGGATGAGCATTTTGTATATGTTCATCCTGTTTTTTTATTTTTTTCTGTATACTATTTCCTTGCCTGTTGTTATCATTTGCTGTCATTTTCTTACCTGATTCAAAGATCATTTTTGCATACTATCTCGAAATTGTCCCGGAGTAATTCCTTCTTTCTTTTTAAATACTCTGATAAATGTAGCCAGATTTGCAAATCCCACTTTTTCTGCTACTTCCTTTGCTTTTGCCTCTGGATTTTCTGACATAATCTCTTTTGCTTTCTCGATTCTGCACTCATGAATATATTCCAAAACTCCCATTCCCGTGTTCCTTTTAAAAAATCGTGAAAGATAAGAAGGCGTTATATTCAATAATTCCGCCAGGCTGGCTACAGACAGATTCACATCCAGAAGATTTTCCTGTATCCCATTCTTCACCTTTTCAATGGAACAGTTATTCTCTGATATTTCCTCCTGTTCAGAATTAATCTGTCTTTTCTTTACCTGATTCACTTCGTAATACCCCTGATGAATTTCATTCAGATTCATAAAACAACCACTCATATAGGCATCACAGTACAGATTTTCAACCTTGGTCAGATTTTCAACAATCTCTTTATTCCGTTCCCGGACAGCATCACAAAATATTACATCACTTTCTCCATTACCATTCAGCACACAATATACCTTTGAATTTTTCTCCATTACATAACAGCAGACACATTCCTTCAAATATGCTTTTATATACTCTTCCAGAATATCTTTTCGATAGTCCTCCGGTACCTCCTGCCCCGGTTCCACTTCTGCTTCCACAAACTGATACAATACTACCACATAGTATTTGCCAAAAAATCCCCACTTTTCTACCTGTTCACTACTTACTTTTCTATTGGTATCGGTGAGCAAAAGTTTTCCCAAATACAGACTTTTCACATCTTCTTCGTATCCTTTAATCTGCATCCGCATCTGTTTTGCCTGTTTGCGAAAGTTTTCCACATAATTTTCCATGATTTCATAGTCGATCTCATCTGCAATTCCATTTCCATCATGGAGTATATCAAATAATCTCTTGATTGGTGCATAATTTCGATTCGTCGCCATCACCGCAGTCCAGATCAGAATTACCAGACAAAGTACTACAGAACCTACTGCCAGAATTTTAATAGTCTCTACTGCAAAATATTTAATTCCTTCTGGCGCACCATAAATTAAATATAATCCATTTCTCGCTATTTTTCTTACTTTCAACCGATAGATCGTATCCTCTATCTGTATTTTATCTCCATTGCTCCAGTGTGCTTTCAAAATATTTTCCGGCAAATCTGCTGTCTTTTTTCCTCCTGTCATCGCCAATATCTGATTTTCATATAAAAGCCAGGCACGTTCCTCTCCGTTATCACAGATACTCTTCAATCTGTCTGTCATATATTTTGTATTGAGTTTTATCACCACCACAGCCTGATTCATGGACTCATAACCCGTTCCACTCACCAAAATAGTTTCTCCCTGGGAATTTTCTTCCATAACAATTTCCGAATCCATATGCTCTGTCAATTCTTCTATCCATTCCTCATAAGAATTGGTATAGTATTTCTCATGATATTCACGACTGTCCTTACTGGAACTACTTGACAAAATATAATCATAGGAAGGAAAATAAATATAAATTTCCTGAATATTAGAATTTCTTTTAATATTTTGATTCAAAATTTTAAATAATTCATATTCTATATAATAATTTCTCTCATCCTGACGCAAATACTGAGTTAGTTTTTCTTCTGTTCGTATATCGCGCATTAACTGCAGGGAAGATTCATAATCTGCTCCCAGTTCATCTGCCACTTTTTCAAAAATAGCATCTTCATACTCTTCAATGGTATCCTGAATCGTATTCAAAGCCACTATTTCCACAACAATCAATATAATAACCGGAACTGGTATCAGCATAACCATAGATTTTAAAATAGACAAAAAAATCTTCGATGAATACTTCATTCGAAGAGATTGTATTCTTTTTTCTTCCATCCCCCCAAAAAGCACCTCCATTCCCAATATTCTCTATAACAAATCATCAATCTTTTTCGCTCAGAATACTTATTTTTTGTTCAATTATCCTACTAAATATATCATATATTTCTTTCACTCACAACCGCAATTCTGTTGTTATTATTTTTTTAATATCACTGTTCACAGAGCAATATCTCCCAAAGTGTTTGGTATCTATATGCCAAAATCCCGAGACATACACTGCAAAAATACCTCGCCATGGTATCTTCCCAGCGAGGTATTTTCACTACCGCCCATTATTCTTTCAGTTTTTCCTTTCAAAAGCAAACGGAATCTGATCTCCTTTTTTTACCTGTACTGCCTTTTCTTTCCCAAAACATCGTAAAATCAGAGTAGTATCACTGTTTGCCAATATAGTTCCCGTTACCCTACTTTCATCCCATTTTACAGAAACCTTATGACCTCCATACACTCGCATTCCTTTTATTTCTCCCTGTTTCCATTCATCCGGTAAAGCAGGCAGGATTCTCACCACTCCGTTATATCCCTGCACCAACATTTCTGCCACTGCTGCAGTAAACCCTGTGTTTCCATCCAGCTCATAAATACCTCCCGTAATGGAAGTTGTCGGTCCCTGATGGGTGATCATCATATTTTCCCGGCTAAGAAAAGCAATCATCGGTTTCACAAAAGCTCCGGCTTTCTCTCCATCCAACAACCGGGCATAGTAGGTGATCAAAAGCGCCCCTGCCCAATTCGCATACACAATATCTGTAGCGTTTTCCCCCAACCGACGATTCAGTGTGGTTCGGATCGCTTCTGCCAGTTCTGTGTCCTTCTCCGGATCGATACTGTTAAAGGGATGCATAGACAGAAGATGGCTGGTATGACGGTGATCTGGAAGAGCTTCTTCATAATCCCGATGCCATTCCTGTAGCTGTCCATGAACACCTGTCCGATACGGCGGCAATTTTCCCAAGGTTTCTTCCAGAGACTCTGTAAAGCAATCCTCCCGCCCCAGCGCCTTTGCAGCTTCTCGAAGAATCTCAAAGGTGGTACGAGCCACTGTCATATCAAAAGTAGTTCCTGCTGTTACACTGTGCCACTCCCCATCCTGCACAAATACATTTTCCGGGGAATAGGCAGGGACGGTGACAAATTCACCGGTTTTGGGGTCTTCCATAAGAATATCCTTCATAAAGCGGGCGCTTTCATACAAAACATCGTAATATTCCCGCAAAAATTCCTTATCTTCCGTGTACAGATAATGCTCCCATATATGGCGGGCAATCCAACTTCCTCCGGAAATCGCAAATCCCCAGCTTACATCCCAACCGGGAGCTGCCCAACCATAGGCATTCGATACCGTATGGGCACACCACCCCTCTTTTCCATAGAGTTCTTTCGCTATTTTCTTCCCATGGGGAACCAGGACATCTCGGATCCAGCGGAATAATGGCTGGACACATTCACCCAGACCTGTATTTTCTGCGGGATAATAATTCATCTGCGTGTTGATATCCAGATGCATATCATCTGTCCATTCCATCCGGCACGCCCTGTCATCATTCCATATTCCCTGCAAAGCTGCCGGAAGCAGAGAATCCGGTCTGCTGGAATTAAATATCAGATAACGGCCATACTGGAAAAAGAGTGCGATCAGTCCGTCATCTCCCCCATTATTTTCTGCAAATAACCGGATACGCTGATCAGTAGAAAGATGAGCGTTGGTATCTGGCATGGTAAACATACACTGTTCCATTCCCGCCCGATGTTCTTTTATATGCTCTTCCCGCACTTTTTCCCATCCTGCTTTTACCGCCTTTTCCAGTCTGCTGCTGCACAGAGTCTCCATATCCTTCTCAAACATATCGGTAGCGGCGCTCAGCCATACCGTCAGACGGGAAGCGTCCTCGATCACCAGTCCCCGGCGATTCCAACTGATTTTACCATCTGTCTCATAGTAAAGTCCTATGGTATATGACACGCCGGAAACACCGTCACTGTGAATATTTTCCAATGCTCTCCCCTGCACCCATAACATCTGATCTTTTTCCTGCCACTTTGTATGGGATGGCTGACTCCATCCCTCTGTCCACAGGCACAGTGTGGGCATCCTTTTCTCTGTCCTTACCTGGACTGCCATAACCTTGGCAGGATTGGAAATAAAACTTTCCCGATATACTCGACTGTCCCCAAACTCCAACCGTTCCAGCGCAATCCCTGTCTCCAGTTCCAGTTCCCGATACACCTGCTCCGGTTTATCTTCCACTGCTATCACGAGCCGTCCCAACGGAACCTGAGTTCCATAATTTTCCTTCTTTCCGGTACAATTTTCCAGCATTTCTTCCCCTTCGGCATACTTTCCGTGCAAAAGAAATTCCCTGGCTTTTTCCATCGATTCCTTTGCATTTTTCCTTAAGGGATTCTCTTCCTCTTTTCCTGACCAGCAGGTATTTTCTGACAGATCGTACCGTCCGGCAGCTCCTCCATAGCACATAGCTCCCATATGGCCATTTCCCAGAGGCAGCGCCTGAGTCCATTCCTTCGCCTCATTTTCATACCAAAGCTTCATAATTCCCGTTGTCCTCCCATTTTGTTCTTTTATGTTTTTCCTTCTCCCCGGCAGCCATCCACTGCGACTGCATACCTGTTCTTTCGATACCAACATCATATAATCTGCCTGTAAAAAAATCAATTATCACTTTTTTACCTGCGGGAAATAATCAAATTTTGGTTACTGTTCCTATATTGTAAAAAATAAGACTGCCGCAATAAATACCCTTAACAATATTTATTACAGCAGTCCCTCTTTTTCTATTAGAACGCCATCTTTTCTGCCAGATAAGCTTCCAGATCTTCAATTTTTACTCGTTCCTGTTCCATGGTATCACGGTCACGAACGGTTACTGCACCATCTGTTTCTGAATCGAAATCATAAGTAACACAGAAAGGTGTTCCGATTTCATCCTGACGGCGATATCTCTTACCGATATTTCCTCTGTCATCAAACTCACAATTCCATGTTTTGGAAAGCATAGAAAATACTTTTTCTGCGCCTTCGTTCAGTTTCTTAGACAGTGGCAGAACTCCCACTTTCACAGGAGCCAGCGCCGGATGGAAATGAAGAACCGTTCTCATATCCGGTTTTTCTTCTGTTCCGATATTTTCCTCATCATAAGCGCTGCACAGGAATGCCAGAACCATACGGTCTGCTCCCAAAGATGGTTCGATCACATATGGAATATACTTTTTGCCTTCTTCATCATCAAAATAGGTCATATCCTGACCGGATACATTCTGATGCTGTGTCAGGTCATAATCGGTACGGTCTGCGATTCCCCACAGTTCTCCCCAGCCAAACGGGAATAAGAATTCCACATCTGTAGTAGCTTTGCTGTAGAAAGACAATTCTTCCGGATCATGATCGCGGTAACGAACTTCTTCATCTTTCAGTCCCAGATTATGGAGCCAGTCCAGACAGAACTGTTTCCAGTACGCAAACCATTCCAGATCTGTATCTGGTTTACAGAAGAATTCCAATTCCATCTGCTCAAATTCTCTGGTACGGAATGTGAAGTTACCCGGTGTAATCTCATTACGGAAAGACTTTCCGATCTGACCAATACCAAATGGCAGTTTCTTTCTTGATGTTCTCTGAACATTCTTAAAGTTTACAAAAATACCCTGTGCTGTTTCCGGTCTTAAGTATACCGTATTTTTTGCATCTTCCGTAACTCCCTGGAAAGTTTTAAACATAAGATTAAACTGACGGATATCAGTAAAATTGTGTTTTCCACAAGTCGGACACGGAACCTGATGCTCCTGGATAAATGCAGTCATTTTTTCCTGACTCCATGAATCTACGCTTTCTTCCAGAGTGATTCCTTTTTCTGCACAGAAATCCTCAATCAGTTTGTCTGCGCGGAAACGTTCATGACACTCTTTACAATCCATCAAAGGATCAGAAAATCCACCCAGATGACCGGAAGCCACCCATGTCTGAGGATTCATAAGGATCGCACAGTCCACACCC
The DNA here is from genome assembly GCA_034114925.1 of Oliverpabstia sp. Taxonomy (GTDB): domain Bacteria; phylum Bacillota; class Clostridia; order Lachnospirales; family Lachnospiraceae; genus Oliverpabstia. The sequence goes on along the minus strand of JAXEUM010000094.1, from coordinate 14,119 downwards.
ACGTTATAAGGATTCTCCTGGATGAATTTTTTCCACCATGCTCTCTTTACATTGTTCTTCAGTTCCACACCCAGATTGCCATAATCCCAGGTATTTGCCAGACCGCCGTAAATCTCAGAGCCTGGATATACAAAACCTCTGGATTTTGCCAGTGCGACAATTTTTTCCATTGTTTTTTCCATAACTGATCTCCTTTTATGATATCTTATTTCTACCTTTATTTATTTTGCACTGTAAATTACATATCCATAGGATTCTGTAATCACCTGTGCATTTTCATATGGAATCTGGGTATCATCCGGCAATTTTGCCTGATCCTTTCCCAGTAACTCCATATTTTCACTAACATAAAGAATATTGCCCGGTACCAGTACACACAAAGGCTCCTGAAGAATGATCACCTGGGCGTCCTGACACTGATCGGGAACCGCGCCTTTGGCAACTTCCTTCCCTTCGCCATCCAGAAATTTCCCTTCAAAAGAATATCCTGCTGCTACAGCATCTTTTACTGTCCCCGCAAAAAAATCCACCTGGTTAAACTTCCTGTAATCTTCTCCCGACTGAAATCGCAGAAAAACCTTGGCTATCCCCTCTTTGAATTCTGTCTCCGCAAGAGTAACCTTCTCGCTTCCCGCCTGTTTGTTATACGATTGTATCAGTTCTTTTACACTGTTTTCCAACTCTGTCTTATTATACTTTTCTAACGGAAAATCTTCCACCAGCGCTTCTGTTACAATCCCTTTTTTATCCACTGTGAGGGTAGATTCTTTTGCATCCTTCAAATCTCCACAACCGGATAGTACCATGGGGATGAGAAGAAAAAATATTGCACAGAACAAAGCTGCCCCAGGCTTCTTCATACCTTTTCCTCCAACATTCTTGTTACCGTTCACAGTAACACATTCTTCAAATACCTGTTCATTATACCTGCAATAGCTTTACTTTTCAAGGAAAAATGACTAGCTCTCCATAATCTTCAATATTTCCAGACTTTTAAACCGTTTATCCGTGTATCTGTCCATATATCTTTCCATCCACTTTCCGGTTTCCTTCACCGCTTCCGGTTTCAGCGTAAAAGTGTAAAGTTTTTCTATCGGAGAGTACACAATATACTGCAGCGCATACAGCGCTGTGGCAGATATGGGGCGGGCGTCCTTTATTCCATTTACACATTCGCTGCACACACAGCCGGAATGTCCCAGAGAAAGGTGTGTCAGTTTTTCTGTCTTTCCACAGGCCACACACTCAAACAACCGGGGATATTCCCCATTGATCACCAAGGATTTCAATTCAAAAACCGTTCTCACCAACCGATCCGGAATCTGTTCTTTTAACAGAGCTTTCATCGTCACATACAAAAGATTCAGCATATCCACATCTGTACTGCCTTCTCTTCCATAATAATCCGCAATCTCCAGAAAATAAAAGCCATAATAAACTCCCGGCTGTTTCGCCGCCAACTGGGTGAAATATTCCCGGATATTTCCCTGCGCCAGCGTATATGCCGTACGCCCTTCATACAGCTGAAAACTTCCAAACACAAAAGGATTGGCTATTGCCAGAAAAGGACTGGTACTTTTCCTTGCTCCTCTGGCAAAAGCTGTGACCTTTCCCCGTTCTTTGGTAAGGATCACCATACGTTTGTCATAATCCCCCACCGGCGAAGCAGACAGCACCATACCGGTAACTGTAATGGGTTCACTCATATCTTTCAGATCTCTTTTCTGTCATAACCGAAATTTTTCATCTGGATATCGCTGTCTCTCCAGTCTTTTCGAACTTTTACCCAGATTTTCAGATTCACTTTTTCTTCCAGCATTTTCTCAATCTCATATCTGGTGTTACTTCCGATCTTTTTCAGCATCGTTCCCTGTTTTCCGATAATAATTCCTTTATGAGATTCTCTTTCACAGATAATTGTAGCTTCAATATCCACAATATTCTGTCCCTTTCTCTCACGCATCTTCTCAATCGTAACTGCGATTCCATGAGGAATCTCCTCATCCAGAGCGTGAAGCGCCTTCTCCCGGATCACCTCTGCCACAATCTGTCTCTGAGGCTGATCTGTCACGGTATCCTCATCATAAAACATGGGACCATAGGGCATATATTTGAACAGCGAAGTAATAATATCCTCCGTATTCATCCCTCTTAAAGCAGATACCGGAATGATCTCCGCAAAATCATATAATTTACGGTACGTATCGATCACCTGGAGAATTTCTTCTTTCTTTATGGTATCGATCTTGTTGATCACCAAGATCACAGGAAGATTGATTTTCTCCAACTGCTGGGCAATATGCTTCTCTCCTGCGCCGATATACGTTGTTGGTTCTACCAGCCACATCACCACATCCACATCTTTCAGCGTCTGCTCTGCCACATTTACCATGTATTCACCCAGTTTATTTTTTGCTTTGTGAATTCCCGGGGTGTCCAGAAAAATGATCTGACCGTCCTCACAGGTATACACAGTCTGGATTTTATTTCTTGTAGTCTGTGGTTTCTTAGATGTAATGGCAATTTTCTGTCCGATCAAATGATTCATCAGTGTGGATTTTCCCACATTGGGACGACCTATAATAGCCGCAAATCCGGATTTAAAATTCTCTTTCAAAATATTCTCCTTTTCAGTTATTCAATGGTTCCACTGTTTTCAAAATTTCTCTGTTTTTCTCAAGTGATGATTCGCTTCCCACTACGCAGATATTTTCCTGATCCAGCACTGCCTGAATCAGATCTGCCAATCTGCGGATATCTTCCTGATCTGCTTTCAGAATCTCATCTCTTTCCTTCTGGAAATCCTCTTCTCCCAGACCACTCAGCCATGCAGTCAAAGCCAATTCTCCCTGAGCAGAAGGATTCATGGGGACATCCAGTTCACTTATGGTGCCAATGATATATTTTGTCATTTCTCTTTCATCTGCCTGGAAATTCCTCAAATATTCCGGGGTACCTCGAAATACGTCCAGAGTCTGCTTCAGATGAGGATCGCGATAAGATACCAGGAAACTGTCTCCCGTCCGGCGGAAGTTACTCATACATCCATAAGCTCCTCCTTTTACCCTGATATTGATCCACAGATAATCATAACTTAAGATCACCTTCAAAATCCGCAAAGCTCCCGTATATTCGAAACCTGCCTTCCGGAAATTACCGCCGACTGCCGCATACTGCACCTGTCCGGCTGTGGTAAATCCTTCATTTTTCTGCAATAAATCATAATGGATCTGTCCTGTCTCCACAGGATTTTTATACAGCAAAGGAATTAACAGAGCCAACTGCCCCTCAAATCCTTCATAGCCTTCTTTATCTGTAGTGATACTTACCAACAGATTTTCACTTCTGAAGATTGTAAAAATCAATTGCTGAAGTTTCTTCTTCAGATCTTCTTTTTTCTCTTCGAAATTCTTTTCCAGATCTTCCAACAGACGGAAATATCCAATTCCTGCAACACGATCCTGGAAATTGGACGCCGGAGAATAATAGGAGGCTGATCGCATCACTGCTGTGGAATGTCCTGCCTCTCCCAAAGACACTTCCAGTCTCGCTTTCTGTCTTGCCAGAATCTCATATAATCGTCTGTCATCTTCCAGTTTAGACGTAAACAGAATCTCCCGAATCATAGAGAATACAAAACCTTCTTTTTCTTTCAGATACTTGGCTCTGACACCAAACATCCGCCTGCAGTCATCCTGCTCTTTCGGAGGCGTAAATACCTGCAATCCACAGTTGATTCCCCCACTTTGTGCATTAATCTCATGGAATAATTCCCCGTACGTATAGTGGGCGGTATCCACATAACCCAGTACTGATTTTAAAATTCCCATATAAGGAACCAATTCGTCTGGTACTCGGGCAGTATCAAATAAAAGACTCATATAGGTGATGCCGTTGGTATCCACATCATGATGAAGAACGGTTCTTCCATGTACCATATGAGGAGTATTGTAAAGCTTCACTGTTTCTTTCTTAATATCAGAACGCTTCAACATAGGAATTCTTGCCTTTGCTTCCTCAGAATCTTCACTTTCCTGGAACTGTTGCAACCGTCTGGTTTTTTCTACCATTTCTTCCAATTCTTCTCTTGTGCAGGATTCTTTATAAGCGGCAAGTTTTTCTTCCAGTTGCTTTTCTTCTTCCAACGCCATACCTTTTTTAGGAACTCCCAGTACCAACGCAGTATGAGGATTATCCAAAAGGTATGTCTGAATCAGATTTTCAAAATATCCCTGAGACGCTTTTTCTTTTAAACTGTCAAAAGCGCCCAGTCGTTCCAGATGGATGAACGGTTTCTCATCATCATAAAGCCAACTGTCAAATACATCGATTCCATACATCAAACCTCTGGGGAAGGAAGAATAATCCGCTTCTCTGAACCGAAATTCCAGAAAATTAATACCGGCAGCTACCGCTTTCTGGTTGATTCCTTCTTTTACAATTTCTGACAGCGTGTCACGAATCACCTGAACGAATTTTTCTTTGTCTTTTTCTTCCCCATTTTTCACAATTACAGAGAAAAATGGCTGCAAAATCCCGTCGTCATATCCTCCCTGAACGTCTTTACCAAGACCTGCATCCAGAAGCGCCTGACGAAGCGGCGCACCGGGCGCTGAAAGAAGAACGTAATCCAATACCTCAAAGGCAGTACAAAGTTCCACATCCAGAGAATTTCCCACCACCGTATTGTAAGTAAGATACGTGTTTTCTTCTTCACTTCCCCCTTCCGCCACCGGATAATACACAATATGCTCCAGCGATTTTTCAAAAGGCTTCTGATAGGGAATCTGCGAATCCACCAAAATCCGTTCAAACTTACTGAGATATTCCTGATCCAGCCAATTCAGCTTTTCTTCCACATCCATGTTGCCATACAGATAAATATAACTGTTGGAAGGATGGTAATATTTGCTGTGGAAAGCCAGAAAATTCTCATACGTCAAATCCGGTATCTTTCTGGGATCTCCTCCCGATTCCACGCCGTAAGGAGTATCCGGAAACAGTACATCAAAAATCTCCCTTTGCAAAATCTCATCCGGAGAAGAAAATGCACCTTTCATTTCATTATAAACTACCCCGTTATATTTTAACGGAGCATCCAGGTCTTCTAACTGGTAATTCCATCCTTCCTGACGAAAGATTTCTTCTTTTTCATAAATATTCGGATAAAAGACTGCGTCCAGATACACGTGCATCAGATTTTGAAAATCCTGATCGTTGCAGCTTGCCACAGGATACATAGTCTTATCCGGATAGGTCATGGCATTCAAAAAAGTATTCAGAGAACCCTTTACCAGCTCCACAAAAGGATCTTTCAGGGGAAACTGACGGGAACCGCACAGTACGCTGTGTTCCAGAATATGAGCCACACCGGTACTGTCTGCCGGAGGAGTCCGGAAAGCAATATTAAATACTTTATTATCATCTTCATTCTTTAGGATCATCACCCGGGCGCCGCTTTTTTTATGACGCAAAAGATATCCGTCCGCATGGATATCTTCGATTCTCTGCTGTTTTACAATTTCATAAGCCTTACATTCCTTCATCGGTAACTTTACACCTCCATTTACTTTAAAAGCGGGTACTCCTGACTCTACAGCACTTGTAACCCGCCCTTCTTTCAGTCTGTTCAGACTGTTTTCGTTACTGTTCACAGTAACTGTTGTATTCCTAACGATTTCATACGCTACTCTTCTGATTTTCCGTAATATTTCAGGAGAATCTCCATCTGCTCCTTTTTCAAGATCAGATTAATACTCTCCGGATTCAGCACATACCCCTGTACGTCTTTGATCATATATCCGGGAAGCTGTTCAAACTTCACCTGCAAAAGACGATGCTTCTGATCTTTTCCCCGGTAATGTTTCATCAACTCTCCTGTATCGGAAAAAATCGGCTGAAACTTTTCTCCCTGCTTATTCTGCACATAGAGCAAACGGATATTTCCCGGAGCTTCCTTTCCTTCGTCCACTTCTACCGGCATGAGATATGTGGATTTTACCAGGTTTACCGACATTTCTTCTTCCAGTTCTTTCAATACTTCCTTATCTGGTTCCACATCCGGTTTACGCAATTCCTGCAGAAAATAAATAGCGGAAAGCTGTAATTGTGGATTTAAAATTGGTCTTTGTCTCTCTGGAAGTTTATTATAATCCGGTATCTTCACCACACTGGTAAGCTCCAATTTATGCTGGTGATCTCCATCCTGAAATACGATTTCATTGATTCCCATAGCAAAAAGATTCATATAAAACATAGGAGCTTCTTCCTTTTTCACTTTCACCCCCATAAGAAGAATCTTCTTCTCTGTATAGCTTTTCGCAAACTCCTGCACTTTATCCTGTTCGGTAAAAATCCATACCTGATCGTTATATGTTTCTTCATCGCAGGTGGCAAACGGCATTCTCGTCACTGCGGAATATACTACAAACATTTCTTCCAGATTCTGTAACTTTCTGATAATAAATACCTGATCTACTGTCATACCCCTCTAAATTCCTTTCCCGGGAAATTTTCGCTGCCGTAACTTCTCAAATTAAATGCAACATTTCTCTTCTTCCCTCTTATTCTAGTCTGTACCTCAGTATAACACAAAACCCCCACTGAGACAATATCGTGAAAAAACATACCCTCTGTAAAATCAACAGATTTTTCACCTTTTTTTGTAAAATATTATATTGTTTTCCTTCTGTCTTTCCTATATGATTATCCTATAAGTTTCCGGAGTAATCCGGACAGGTTTTACCTGACGACAGAAAAGTTTTGGAAAGGGAAAGGAGTACAATTATGTTAAAAGGAATTCCTAAAATATTATCTCCTGAATTATTGAAAGTTTTATGTGAAATGGGTCACAGTGACCGCCTTGTTATTTCTGATGGGAACTTCCCCGCAGAATCCATGGGAAAAAATGCTATCGTAATCCGTTGTGACGGTCATGGAGTACCGGAGCTTCTGGACGCTATCCTGCAAGTATTCCCTCTGGATACATATGTGGAAAATCCGGTAAATCTTATGGAAGTTATGCCTGGAGACACTGTAGAAACCCCCATCTGGGATACTTATAAAGAAATTGTTGCAAAATATGATGAACGCGGCGAAAAAGCCATCGGAAATATCGAAAGATTTGCTTTCTATGACGAAGCAAAAACTGCTTACGCAATCATTGCCACCAGCGAAAAAGCTCTGTATGCAAATATTATGCTGCAGAAAGGTGTTGTGGTTGACTCATAATCATTCCTTCCTTACTTCAAAAAAGAGGGCTGTACTGATTCTCAGCACAGCCCTCTTTTTTATTCTTCTTTTTTTACCGGCATGGGTACCGGTTCTTGTGCTTTCAGCACGTAACCGCAATCACAGGTTACATCTTCTACAATTCTTCCTCTGGAAGTATAGTATTCCAGAACTTTCCCACACTGAGGACAATCCATTTCCTCCAGAACCCATGTTTTTGCGCTGCCTTCGCATCCATCAAACATTGCCATACACAAACCCTCCTTTCATTTATGATGCCAGGGGCAAAAGGTCATAAACCACGTTGTGCTTGCACATAAGTGGTTTTATGCCTTTATGACCCGCCCCAATATGAGGATAAAAGTGGGGCGAATGCCCCGCGATATCCGAATTTGGGGCAGAATTGTGTCAGTGCGTAGCACGAAACAATTCGTCAGGCATCTTTTACTCCAACATCTTATTTGTACTTTTTTGCTTTATCCGGATAATTGGTAAAGATTCCATCCACCTTCCACTCTGCCATCCGTTCCATATCCTGCTTTTTATTCACCGTCCATACATTGACGCCAATACCTTTTTTATGACATTCTTCCACCTGACTTTCTGTCAGATAGGACTTATCCGGGTGGTAATACTCTACCTGGTATTCTTTTGCAAATGCCCCCATATTATCCACTCTCGTTTCTGAAAGAAATCCCATGGGAATTTCCGGGATAAGTTTCTTGCACTTGACTACAGAAACCAGATTAAACGAGGAAAAAATCACCCGATCAGCCAGATCAAATTCTCTGACCAGATCAATCACTTTTTCTTCCAGTTTCTCATAATAATATACACTGTTTTTTAATTCAATATTGGTGAGAAGTCCTGTTGGCTTTACCCATTCCAGATATTCCCGAAGTGTGGGAATTTTCTGAAAATCATACATCCCCGGAAATTTTCCACAGCAGTCAAATCTGCACAATTCCTCATACGTATAATCTCTCAAATTCCCTTTTCCATTGGTTGTACGGTTAATAGTTTCATCATGCATAATCACAATCTCTCCATCTTTTGTGAGCTGCACATCCAATTCAATCCCATCACAACCTGTCTCTGCTGCTTTCTGAAATGCCAGCATAGTATTTTCCGGATATAATCCGCTGAAACCTCTGTGCGCAAAAATTCTCATGATCTATCCTCCTGCTCTTTTTGCATTAAATCTTCATGTAAAAATCACATATTCCTGTTTATAATTACCCCAGACCGTGCAGGGTTCTTTTGTAAAATAAAAAGAGAAAAACAGTAGTTCTTTATCATTTAACGTTACTGCAATCGATAAGAGCGTATCATCCAATGACAAAAACAAATCTTCTTTTTCCATGGTCAGCTTCTTCAGATATTCCTGTTGTTCCAAAGATAATGCTGCCAACACCATCTCCTGTGATTCTTTCTCCAGAAATGGGAAATAACAATCTACAAAAGAATTCTCTCTTCCGTTCTTTTCCCATAACTGCCGGATAAACGCTTCTGCTTTCCCCGGACTGAAATATCGACTTTCCCAATGGTAATCTGTCATTCCATTCTGGATTTTTTCAAAATAAATGCCGCCTTTTTTAATCAATTCTTCTCTTGTCATACACTTTTCCTCCGACTTTTATTTTATCACAAAACTCTAATGTGGAACACCCTTTTCTTTCTTGAATTCATCAGATTTCACGACGTTTTTTCGTTACCATTCCCTCTTTTTCCCGATTGGGCATATACAGTCACTACACTTCCCTCATACCCACAAAATCCAAAAGAAAAAAGCTGCCATACCGCAATTTTCTTGCGATATGACAGCGTAAAACTATTCTTTATCTTATTTGTACAGTGGTCCGTAGTTCTTGCAAGCTCTGTAATCTGCTCCTTCTTTGTCCATTCCGAAAGCATTCCAAGCTGCAGGACGGAAGATTTTTTCTTCCGGCACGTTATGCATACAAACAGGAATTCTCAGCATAGAACACATTGTGATCAGATCAGCACCGATATGTCCATAGGAGATTGCTCCATGGTTAGCGCCCCAGTTATTCATCACATCATATGCTGTTTTGAAAGCGCCTTCGCCTGTACATCTTGGTGCAAACCAGGTACATGGCCATGTGTAGTCTGTACGTTTCCACAATTTATCAGATACTTCTTCCGGAAGATTTACTGTCCAACCTTCTGCGATCTGAAGAACTGGTCCCAGACCTTTTACAAGGTTCAGACGAATCATCGTTGCGGGCATTTCTGCTCTTGTAACGAATCTGGAAGAGAATCCGCCGCCACGGAAATATCCGTTATCTGCTGCATTCCATGTAGTAGCATCCATGATTGCTTTCTGATCTTCTTCTGTTACATTCCACCATTCTTTCATAACGCCATTGCCGTTTTCATCTTTTGCTTCTCCACAAGCATCCAGACAACAAGCACCGGAGTTGATTAGATGAATAAATCCACCATTTTCTTTTGCAACACCTTCCAGATCATATCCTGTTGCTTTCTTAACCGCTTCTGGACTCCAGTAGGTACGAACATCCGCAAACATCTGTGCACGGTTGGTAAGAAGTTTCATGAACATCATTCCCAGACCATTCAATACGTCGTTTTCTGTTGCCAGAATGTATGGCTCTCTTGCTCCATTCCAGTCAAAGGAAGTATTCAAAACTGCCTCTGCGAAGTCTCCGTTTGGATAGAAATCTGTCCACTGTCTCTGTCCCTGGAAACCGGCTGCCAGCGCATTATGTCCAATAGCTTCTTCAGAGAATTTTGGATCCAGTTTATCACAGCCATTCATCAGTTCTTTGATGATAACTGCCATCTTAACTACAAATTCAAACTGCTCTTCTTTCTTTTCCGGGCTCATCTGTAATTCTTCCGGATTCTTGTCGAAGCCGATCTTACATGTTTCTTTTGCCCATTTCAGAGCTTTTTCAAATTCTTCATGATCGTAGATACCTTCTGTCATACGACGGATAATTTCTACCTCGTCAACAGATTCTACACGCATTCCCAGATAAGATTCGATGAAATCGGAATCAATAATAGATCCGCCGATACCCATACAGATGGAACCGATCTGCAGGTAAGATTTTCCTCTCATGGAAGCTGCCGCAACTGCTGCCCGTCCGAAACGAAGAAGTTTTTCCTGTACGTCTTCCGGAATGGATGTATCGTCTGCTTCACAAACATCATGTCCGTAGATACCGAATGCAGGAAGACCTTTCTGTGCATGTGTTGCCAGAACAGATGCAAGATACACTGCTCCCGGTCTTTCTGTTCCATTGAAGCCCCATACTGCTTTGATTGTCTGAGGATCCATATCCATAGTTTCAGAACCGTAGCACCAGCATGGTGTAACAGTTACTGTAATATCAACGCCTTCTCTTCTGAATTTGTCTGCGCATGCTGCGGACTCGCCAACTCGTCCGATGGTTGTATCTGCAATTACAACTTTTACCGGTTCTCCATTGGAATATCTCAGATTATCTTCAAATAATTTTGCTGCGGATTTTGCCATGTTCATGGTCTGCTCTTCCAGAGATCCACGTACATCCAAAGCTCCTCTTCTTCCATCGATAGTAGGTCTGATACCTATTACAGGGTAGCTGCCGATTAATCTGCTTTTTGCCATAATATAAATACCTCCTGATTATTATATAATGTGTAATTGTATTAACATAGAGTTTCTCTTCCATCTCATTAAATCAAATTATACTACTGTTTTTTTTATTCTTCTCGTGTTATAATAGCCAAAAATAGTATAATATTCACCTTTTTGTACTTTTCGTAAATTTATCTAAAATGAAAGGATATTTTTTATGCAATATTACAACTACAGTGAAAACAAACAACGGGGAACTTATGATTTTCCTTTTGAATTTTATCACGTTGACCGTTCTCATCCCCGCTACGAGATGGCATATCACTGGCATGTGGAATATGAGATTATTCGTATACTGACCGGCTCTCTCCATGTTACCATGGATGAAAAAGAATTTACTGCCAATTCCGGAGATATCGTATTTGTAAACAGTGGAATTCTTCATTCCGGTATTCCTTCTGACTGTGTTTACCAGTGTATTGTTTTTGATATGAATGCTTTCCTGAAAAATAATCCCCGCTGTTCTACCTACATCAAACAGATTATTGAGCATTCCGCTTTTATATATCATCACTTTACTCCCCAAAACCAACAAGTTCACCAAATCGTCTGGGATATTTTTAATGCCATGGAATCTCAAAAAACAGGTTATGAACTGATTGTATTTGGAGAATTGTATCACTTTTTTGGCGTAGTATTCAGCGAGAAGTTATATTTCTCTGATTCTCCCCAGGATCGCAGGGATTACCGGAAAATCATGCAGTTAAAAAAGGTTTTGGATTATATGGAAGCCAACTACTCCTCCCCCGTCACCCTGGAACAACTTTCTGCGTCTGTCAATATGTCGCCAAAGTATTTCTGTCGTTTCTTCTATCATATGACACACCGAACTCCCATCGATTATCTGAATTATCAGAGAATCGAACATGCCAGCTACCAACTCGCCACCACCGACGCCTCTGTGACAGAAGTGGCTTATAATTGCGGCTTCAATGATCTGAGCTATTTCATAAAGACATATAAAAAATACAAAGGCATTACTCCCGGAAAGTCAAAAATACGGGCAAATGGATAAACTCCATTTGCCCGTATTTTTTATCCCAACCGATACATGGTTCTTCTGTCTCCCAGATAAATGACGCTTCCTGCAGGAAGTTCTGTCATTTCTTCTCCCTTCAGCCGGGTATCGTCTGCCGCCTTATACGTTCCTCTCACCGAGTGATCCGTCACCAGATACATATCGTCAAACTTTCGATAGGTAATGGAACAATGCTTTGCTTCTACGGCAAATCCCATAATGATATGATTACATACGCCTCCATCCTGTCCCAGCACTAATGTCTGTGCATCTGTAATCTCTGTCACTCTCTGAGGTTCCGGACCGGAAAGACAGATAATTCTTCCCTTTCCATTTCCATATCTGTCAAAATTTTGTCCATTATCAAATCTCTGACCTGATTCATAGCTCTGGTTTTGTCCATATCCCTGGTTCGATCCATAATTCTGATTCTGACCGTATCCCTGACCATTTCCATATCCATTTCTGGCATTATATTCCGGTGCGATCTGATTCACCATCCGAACCATCAGATAATAGCTGTAATAGATGGTCAATGCACAGGTAATATACCCCAACAGAGCCCACAGCAACAAACTGCTTCCATTTTCCTGCATCCGTACTCCATAGCGCATTGCATTTGCCTGCAATCTGTTTCCCTGCTTATACATCCAGTAATATGTGTAAATTCCGCAGGTCAAAATCCCCAGTATGATAACTATAATATAATTTGGCGCATCCTGACCGTCTCCTTCACATATTCTGTTTACGTCTTCGTTCCAGACATACCAGAAAAACAAACTGTAAAGACCGCAGGTAAGGATATTTAATACTACAAATATCCAGAAATCTCTCTGTTGAATCATATGCATCCCCCATCTCTGTCGTAACTAAAATCGTAACCGTTCAGCTCATACAGATGTCCGCTTGCAAAAACATGCAAGCATGTTTTGTGCTTCCCGTACACTGTATGGCTGAACTATTAAAAAAATCTTTCTTCCAGTTTAACTTATCCCAACAAATCCGTCAATACAGAAAGGGCATATTCTGCTAAGCTGTGGTCTTCCTCCCCAGTTCCCCCGGAGATTCCCAGACCACCGATGATATTTCCCTGATATACCAGGGGTACTCCACCGCCAAAAATAACAATTTTTCCTCCATCCAGAGATTCCAGACCGTAAAATGTCTGTCCCGGCTGTGCAAGTTTTGATAACTCCATGGTAGACATTTTGACTGCCACAGCCGTATAAGCCTTTCTCACAGCCACATCAAAACTTACCAGAAAAGCGCCGTCCATCACATGAACTGCTATCGGATTGCCATCAGGACCGCAAACTGCAATGACTGCTTTTTTTCCTCTCTTTTTGGCTTCTTCCTCGATTTTCTCAATTAATTTTTTGGAAAGTTCCAAGGTCATTCGTCCCTGTCCCATTCGCAAAAGCACCTGTTGAATCAATTCTTCGTCATTGATTTTTCCGCCATTCTGAGATGAAATCTCTCTGGTCATATTTTCTTTTATCACCTGCGTGCCTCCTGTTACACTGTCGCTGTGGGCAATATTTTCCATAGCTGCATCATATGAGCGTGCCAGAACATAAAGATAATCTGCCAGACGGTTCATATACTTTCTTGCCCCACCATCGCTGCCAAACTTTACACTGACTGCTGCCAGACATCTTTCTGCTCTTCTTGCCACTGTTCTTGTCACATCCATCTGAGCAGAAACAGGATTTGCCCCGGGAAGGATAAATTTTTTCGGTCTTTCAAACGAATTTTCCAGACGATCAATTTCTTTTTCCAGTTCCTGAATATTCTCATCTTTTAATTTATATTTCATATTGTAAGAATCAGCAATTCCCGCCATGACTGTCATCAATGTCTGCTGAATATTCTCCAGAAAAGAAATGGTCTGTTCATCCTGTATTTTTGTTTTAATCAGGCCGATATGACTGGTCAGTTCATCGATAGTTCCCATCACTTCCACCCGGTCATCTGATTTACTTATATTTTTCGTGTGTACCAGGCTTGTCGTACCTGCATCACCGGTTTTTGTATAGATTTTCATTTCTCTTCATCTCCGAATGTTTTGTGAACTACCCATTGTCTAAAGCCAATGGGCTTCCTGTTTCATCGACCTCGTAACCTACTATCTCCACAGGCGTTAATTCGGGCAGTTCCTGCCCTATATATGCTTCTTTTATGCTATTTGCCTTAATCCTTCTGCC
>JAXEUM010000093.1:0-27007 GCA_034114925.1 Oliverpabstia sp. | reverse complement strand
CAAGAACTTTTTTAACTTTTTTCAAAAAGTTTTTTTCGTTCTTTTTCGACCTCGTCGCAAGCAACTTCGATATCATATCATCCTTTTCCGTATTTGTCAACAACTTTTTTGATTTATTTTTAAATCTTTTTTTGCTGTTCTCTCGAACGGAACTTGTTCATAATACCACTATGTTTTCTCTTTGTCAACATATTTTTTCACAAAAATATAAAAACAGTCAAAAGCTTTATAAGAAAGCTACAGACTGTTTTTTCTTCCAGTGTAACGAAAACCCTATTGACGCAGAAACTTCGTTTTCGTTACACTAGATAATACCGGTGCTAAAAGTTATCCCCATAAGAATCTGCACCAGATAGTTTCTGTCATATATCCAGTGCAGTACAGGATCTTCCTGAATTGTTTCCATCAGATATCTCCCCGCCTGGGTATCATAAAATAAAGTGATTCCCAAAAATATCACCCATATCCATAATATACCCTGAAGAAGTCCTGCCAAAGCTCCCCCTACTCTATTACATCCTCCAATCACCGGAAGCTCAGTCAAAAGATCCACTGCATAAAGAATCACTTTTATAACAATCATCGCAAGAACAAACGCAATCAAAAAAGTGATCCCATTCATAATACCCGCCGCAATATATTTTGACAAATATTCTGCGAAATTATCCACCGCCATCTGTTGGTAAGTTTCTCCGTTATTATTTTCTGCTAATTTCCTCTTTATATTTTCCGGAATCGGCAATTCGTCTATAAACGACACCTGTGAATTTATGGATTCTTCCAGCTTCTCTCCTATTTTCTCCTGAAGCAGCGCTTCACATCTATCTTCTAATCTTTCCTGCCAATCTGTTTTTTCTCTTATATAATCGCTTATATAAGGATTCAGCCACGCAGTTGCAGCCATTACAATAATAATCGAAAACATAGAAACTGCGGTTCTGATTAATCCTCTGGAAAACCCCTGAATCACAAAGATCATCACAAAGATCAAAAGTATCCAAAAAAGCCATGTCATATATTTTCTCCCATCTATCCCAGTTTGATTGTTTCCATTCCACCTTCCATAATAACCATGTAACGATTCTGAGCAACTTTAAAAATATTTTGAATATTTCCCTCGTTCAACGCTCCCTGATATCTACACGTTCCATTCATGGAATACACGGCGAATTCATTGCTATTATACATCAAAATCTGGTCTTGGCTGATGGTGATATGATCAAAGGCCATCTCCACTCCCGCTTCCCATTTTAATTTACCATTGCTATTATACAACTTCATTTTGTAAGGGTTTTCCCCTTCCGTATCACGAAAAACAAGTCCTATATTTTCACTATCACAAAAAACACTCAGGATTTCCTCTTCCACGCTCACCACTTTATCTTCTTCTGGAATTTGTTTACCTGAAAAAATCACAAATCCATCATCCCGAAACGCTACTGCTTTGGAATTATTCAGGTATTGTATCCGGGGAATCAAAGTCCTGGGATATGTATAGCCGCTTACCATATTATCCATCTGATTTTGGCCGGTATTTCCAAAATTATAAAATGCCATATAACTGGAGGGCTGATTCTTTTTCACTCCCAAATACGAAACGCCCAACAGCAACCCATCTGGAGATATGGATAAATCCACCGGATATCCCGGACTGTCAATACTGGTTTTCGCTGTAACAATATCTTTTCCCGAAGAATCGTATACTCTTAACCAGGTAGTTTCTCCATCCTCCAAAATTGCTGCTACAACTCCCTGCGATGCTACTTTCACTTTCAATATAGGCAAGTCTGTCTGGATATTTCCCACCTTTCCTTTATCATTGAAAATAGCCATTTCACTTCCATTTTTATCATACACAACACAATAATTCTGACAAACATCCACCATGGGATTGTCCAGCGTATGGGGATCGTTCCATATAGCTTTCCCTTTTGCATCCAAAAGAGAGATCTCATCCCCGCCGTACTTTAAAATATATTCTCCAAACTGTGCATAGCGGGCGGATACTGCATCTTCCTGTACCGATTCCTCTACAATTGAATACTCCCTGTAACTCCATTTTGCCGCCAGAAAATACACTCCCGCTACCAACACGCCAACTGCCGCCCCGCCTGTAAGTATCCGATACCAGATTTTCTTTTTGTGACGCGCCATCCTCTCTTTATACTCTGAAACACTGTTAATTGGCGTATCGTCCTCTGTATCCTTCAAAAATTCAGGCAGAACAGAACTTATTTTTTCCCTTATATTTTTTATCTTCTGCTTAAAATTCATATATTCCCCTTATTCCGGTTTTCCCGGTTCGATTCATGAGTTACCATTTTCCCTTATCATAGCACAATGTGGTATGCCAGGCAAATAGATTCCTTCTTATTCCGGAAGCATAATTTTCTGTCCTGCATAGATAATATCTTCCGGTGCAATTCCATTCATCTGACAGATTTCTTCCAGCCTTTCAATAGTTCCATATTTATTTTTACAAATACTTGTCATGGTATCTCCTCTTTGAATAATATATTCCTGCATTATTCCCGGAGACGTTGCTGTTTCTGCCTCTTCTGGATTATTTTCTTCCCCTCTATCCTTTCCACTGCTCTCTGGCTGTGCTTCCATTTCCTGTTTTTCTTCCTCTGCTGGCGGAGCTTTTTCTGGTTCTTCCGGCATTTCTCCTGTGGTTTGCGTACCCAACCACTCTTCTGCTGATTCTGTTTCCACCGGTTCTGCTTTCGGCGTCACAGACGGAATTAAAGGCTGCTGCACGTTGTCCCCCGATACAGGTTCGCTTTCCGTTTCCTGAATCGTATCTGCCGTTATCTTCCCCAGTGTTCCTTCCATCTTTTCATAGCTGTTAAAAAATGTGATTCCTACAACCAGGATCGCCGCTGCTGCTCCTGCACCTAATATCCTGGTTTTGTGCATCGGTCTTGCATCCGTCTCACTTTCCTTTGTTTCTTCCTTCTTTTCTTTAATTGCTCTGCGAAAATCCACCACCGCCCGATCCGGAATTTTTTCTGTTTCCTCAATAGATTTATTCTGGCTCATCTCAATCATATACGCCTGCATCAGTTCATTTTTTTCGTAATAAATATAATATCCCGGCTGACGAACCAACTGGTTATTCTCATACAGAAAAAATGCATCCTCATTTTCTCCCGGTTCCAATATGAAAAGCGTTTTATCACTTCCCGCAAAATGATTCAGATGCGTTTTCAAAAGAATCTCATTCATCTGCATATTAAATCCCGGAAGACTGACAAACCATCCCACAATATCCTGTTCCGGAAAATATTTTCTGCTTTCTTCATAAACCTGTCCCCATACTTTTTCTGAAAATACAATATGCTCCGGAGAAACCTCCAAATCTTGTATTTCAAGGGCGCTTTTTATAAACAGATATCCACATCCCTCCTGCCAGTGATACTCGCCAAAAAGTATTGCCGCTTTTCCTCCCTTTTCCTGATTTCTGGAAATTTTTTTCAAAAATGTATATGCATAATCTTCTATGTAGATTTTCTGGTGTCCTTTCACTTCTCCTATTTGTCTGATGTTATTTGGAATCCTGAAAAATTCTTCTTTTCCCTGGGTTTTCTTCTGCTCTTCCTTATAAATAATCTCTATCATAACCTTCACCCCTTTTGGACATCAGCATATCACGGATTTATTGCGGATTTTATCGTTTTATGATACGGAAAACCACTTTTTTTGCGACATTTTCCGCAGATTGCAAAAACTAATTCCATAACATTTTTCTTCTTCCGTTTGAATATTCTATAGGAGAATGGTTAGACTTCAAATACTATGATGGAAAGGATAATATTTTATGAATACAAAACGTTGTGTTTATTATATTAACGAAAAAAAGCCATCCGCAAGCAGCGAACTGGCTCATTTATTAAAAAAGTGTATTGCACGAACAGATCATCCATGGGAAGATATTATTTTTGTTTGCATAGGAAGTGACCGAATCACCGGTGACAGCCTGGGTCCCTTGATTGGTCATCAGCTTTCCCGCCAATCCTGGAAAAACATCCACGTTTACGGTACATTGGATTATCCTGTTCACGCACTTAATCTGGAACAGACTATGAAAACAATAAAAAAAAGGCATCCCTCTGCACTTATTATCGCAGTTGATGCCTCTCTTGGCTCAAAAAAACACGTAGGTTTTATCACTGTAGGGACCGGATCTATCCAGCCAGGCGCCGGAGTACACAAATCTCTTCCCCCTGTGGGAGATGTCTTCATCACCGGAATTTTAAATATTTCCGGAAATTTTGAACATCTTCTTCTTCAAACCACCCGTTTATCTCTTGTTGTTCAGATGGCCGAGACTATCACAGACGGAATCACCCGAATATTTTCTCCCTCTTACGAAAAACGGCGTCTTCTTCCTGATACGTGGCCCCAGCCAGAAGAATGCCGGCGTCTTTGCTGGGCAAAGGATTCCGGTCTGGCTGCTCTCTCCATCGAATCTTTCTCCGGTACCAGTTGCTGAAGAAGATTCGCCCTGGGAATGTTGGCAAAAGCACGTTTCATCAGCCAGGCAATGGGACGTCCCCATATCTTGCTGTTTAATATTTCGGAATAATGCTCTGCAATTTCCATGGAACCACAGTATTTGTCCGTAAGACAAATCACATACGTTTCCGCGTAACGGGGTGGTATCACTGATACCGGCCACATATGTTTTGTGATAACTTCTTTTTCGATTTTATTTAATCTAAAGTATTTTCTGGCATTTTTATAAGCTGCTATGGGATGGGTGATTGCATGAAGACGATCTCCCGTCCGCCTTCTATGGTGTCTCCAATCATATAGAAACAAATCATGAAGCATACCGCCCCGGGCTGCTGATCTGGCATCCAGACCCATATATTTACAAATACGAAAATTATTATATGCCACATTCAGACAGTGTTCATAGCAGTCTGTATCACAATGCTGATAAAATTTTTTCATCTGTAAAACAACCGGGTGTGTGATAATATCCTTCACACATTCATAAAACTCCTGATTTTCTTCACTTTCCGCATATCTTTTCTTTCTGATATCTGCGGATGAGATCTTCGGTCGCGGAACCGGTAATACTGTTGCCATATGCCTCTCTCCCATCTGAAATAGATGTGTTTATTTTCCCATATATTCCTTTATCTGTTCATAAACACCCTGTCCATCCAGTTTATATTTCTCCAACAGCTTCACTGCCGGTCCGGATTCACCAAACACATCCTTCACACCAATTTTCAGCACGGCTGTAGGCTGTTTTTCACACAAAGTTTCGCAAACTGCACTTCCCAGACCGCCGATCACAGAATGCTCTTCCACAGTTACCACTTTGCCGGTTTCTTTTGCAGCTGCAACCACCAGTTCTTCATCCAACGGTTTGATGGTATGAATATTAATTACTTTCGCAGAAATCCCATCTGCTGCCAGCTTTTCTGCTGCTTCCAGGGCGGAATTCACACAAAGTCCTGTGGCAATAACAGCCACATCTTTTCCTTCTCTGAGAACAACACCTTTTCCCAGTTCAAATTTATAATCCGGACGATCATTGATCACTGGAACAGCCAGACGTCCAAACCGCATATATACCGGTCCATCAATCTCATAGGCTGCCTTTACTGCCTCCCGTGCTTCCACTTCATCGGAAGGATTGATGATAACCATACCCGGAATTGTCCGCATAAGAGCGATATCCTCATTACACTGATGGGTTGCTCCATCTTCTCCTACGGAAATACCTGCATGGCTTGCTCCAATTTTTACATTCAGATGGGGATATCCGATAGAATTTCTCACCTGTTCAAACGCCCGGCCTGCTGCAAACATAGCAAAGGAACTTGCGAACGGAACTTTTCCCGCTGCTGCCAGACCTGCTGCAACGCCCATCATATTTCCTTCTGCGATTCCACAGTCAATAAAACGATCTGGAAATTCCTTTTTAAACATACCGGTTTTCGTAGCCGCTGCCAGATCTGCATCCAACACAACCACATCATTATGTTCTTTGCCCAATTCCACCAGAGCTTTACCATAGCCTTCTCTGGTTGCAACTTTTCTTACATCTGACATAACGCTTCACCTGCCTTTTCCAGTTCTTCCATAGCTGCCGCATACTGTTCGTCATTGGGAGCCACTCCATGCCATCCCACCTGATTTTCCATAAAAGATACGCCTTTTCCTTTTACAGTTTTTGCAATGATCGCTGTAGGCATACCTTTTGTTTCTTTCGCTTCTTTTAATGCAGCTTCAATCTGTTCAAAATCATTTCCATCAATGTTAATTACATGGAAATGAAATGCTTCGAATTTTTTATCAATCGGATAGGGAGAGTTTACCTCTTCCAGTCTTCCATCTATCTGAAGATCGTTATTATCCACGATTACTACCAGATTATCCAGGTTCTTAAATCCAGCCAGCATTGCTGCTTCCCAGACCTGTCCCTCCTGAATCTCTCCATCTCCAAGAAGAGTATATACACGATAATCTGCCTGGTCCATCTTTCCTGCAATAGCCATTCCCACTGCTGCAGAAATCCCCTGTCCCAAAGATCCGCTGGACATATCTATTCCGGGAATATTTTTCATATCCGGATGCCCCTGCAAATAAGAACCAATATGACGCAGTGTCACCAAATCTTCTACCGGAAAGAATCCTCTGTGAGCCAGTGCACTGTATAATCCTGGAGCAGTATGACCTTTTGATAACACAAAACGATCTCGATCCTCTTTCTGAGGATTGTCAGGATCCACATTCAACTCCTCAAAATACAGGTATGTAAAAATATCTGCTGCAGACAGAGATCCACCCGGATGTCCTGCCTTTGCCGCATGGACAGATGTTACAATACCCTTACGGACTTCATTTGCCATTTTCTGAAGCGCCAGTTTATTCATTCTGTTCTCCTTTCGGTGATATCAAGCATTATTATTAGCTGTATCAGTATGCCATATTTTTAAATTCCATGCAATATCCCAACTGCTTTTTTCTTTATATTTATCATTATTCCCCAAATACCGCTTTATAATTCGCCTGAAATTTTGCATTTCCAGCATCTGTTACACTTTCTTACAACTCCACCCGACCTTCCAAAGCCCTAAGAAGTGTAACTTCATCAATATATTCCAGATCACCGCCTACCGGGACACCACTGGCAATACGACTCACCTTGATTCCCGTCGGTTTAATCAATTTGCTGATATACATGGCTGTCGTTTCTCCTTCAAGGCTGGAATTCGTCGCTATGATTACCTCGTCCACATCTCCCTGAAGTCTTAGCATCAACTCTTTTAGACGTATATCATTGGGACCTATTCCCAGCATGGGCGAAATAGCTCCATGAAGTACGTGATATACTCCCTCATATTTTCCTGTTTTTTCATAAGCCGCCAGATCCCGGGTATTTTCCACCACCATAATCTGCTTATGATTCCTTTTTTCATTGGCACAAATAGGGCAAAGTTCCTGATCTGTCAGGGTAAAACACTCTTTACAGTATTTTACGTTCTCTCTCGCCCCTGTCATGGCACCCGCCAACTGTTCCACCTGTTCTCTGGGCATATTGATAATATGAAATGCCAGTCTCTGCGCCGACTTTGCTCCAATCCCCGGAAGTCTGGAAAGCTGTTCAATTAACTTACTGATATGACTGCTGTAATACTCCATATTAGAATGGGAATCCTCCACCCAGTCCGCCGGTAAGTTTTGACATCACCGCCTGTGTCTCTGTCTCCATCTTACGCAAAGCTTCATTTGTTGCAGCCATGATCAGATCCTCTAACATTTCAATATCATCCGGATCTACTACTTCTTCTGCAAGTTTCACTTTGGTTACCTCTTTTTTACCAGTTACAGTTACTTCTACTGCTCCACCGCCTGCTGTTGCTGTAAATTCTGTTTCTTCCAGAACTTTCTGATTTTCCTCCATCTGTTTTTGCATCTTCTGTGCCTGCTTCATCAGATTATTCATATTGCCAGGCATTCCACCTGGAAATCCACCACGTCTTGCCACCGTAATTTCCTCCTGTTTTTCCATTCTCTTCTTTTTTACTCTTCATCCGGTTCATCTTCAATAACAATATCCATATGAACCGCCTGCTTTAATATATCATCAACAGAGATATCTGCCAACTCCTTATGTGAATCTCTTTTTTTAAGAAGCATCTCTACCTCTACTGATTTTCCAATTTGACGAACGATCAGCGCCTCCAACAATTCTTTTTTAGTGGGATCTTCCACACAGTTTTGCGCCAGATCATTGGTAAATTCAACATACAGTTTATTTTCCCCTGTATTTCCATTATACTTGGGAATTGCTGTACTCAGAAAAGATTTGAACATCCCTTCTGTTTGCCCCACAATCATTTTCCAGTTATTTTTTATCTTCTGCAAATCTTCCGGCGCCGCTTTCTCAGGCTTTGTCATCACTTTTTCCTGTTGCCCGCTGTCCCCGAAGACAGTTCCATTTCCTGTATTTCCAGGATAAGTCCCTTCCATTGTCTGATTTCCCGAAACCGCCATAACAGGAACTCCCTGCTCCATTTTTTCTTCCAGGACACGAATCCGATCCAGTACCGAATCCAGATTCGTTTCCATCGCAGGTCTGCATAATTTTATCAGACCGATCTCCACCATCACCCGCTTTTGCGTAGCATAGCGAAGCTGACTGGACAGTTCTGAAAACACCCGGATATATCGCATCAAGGTATCGCTGTCGATCATCTGGCTTTCTTCCTGAAGCGCTTTCATGTTTTCTGTAGAAACATCCAGAACCTCTTCCGGGTTTTCCGAAGTCTTTACCAGCAACAGATTTCTCATATACCAGGTAAAATCGCTGACGAACTGTCCCAGCTCTTTTCCCCCGGTAAGCAATTCTTCCAGAATATGGATACATCCCGTCACATTTCCCTGCAAAACCTGGCGGAGCAACTTACTGAACACTTCATTGTCCACAGTCCCCAACACATCCAAAACCCGGTCATAGGTCAATCTTTCTCCCAGATAGAAAGCAATACACTGATCCAAAAGGCTGAGAGAATCTCGCATAGAACCGTCCCCTGCCTTCGCCACATACCGAAGAGCCTTTTCTTCTGCGTCAACGCCTTCTTTTTCCATCAGTTCCTGTAATCTCTGTGTGATCGTATCTATGGAGATACGGTGAAAATCATATCTTTGACATCTGGATAAGATAGTCACCGGAATCTTATGAGCTTCTGTGGTAGCCAAAATGAAAATCACATACGAAGGAGGTTCCTCCAACGTCTTCAAAAGTGCATTAAAAGCCCCCGCCGACAGCATATGAACCTCGTCAATGATATATACTTTATATTTTCCCTGCGTAGGACGATAGGCCACCTCTTCCCGAATCTCACGAATGTTATCCACCCCGTTATTGGACGCCGCATCTATCTCGATCACATTCATAGAAGTCCCTGCCTGAATCGCCTTACAAGCTGCACATTCATTACATGGACTTCCATTCACCGGATGTTCACAATTCACCGCCCGGGCCAGAATCTTCGCCACTGTGGTCTTACCGGTTCCTCTGGTACCGCAGAACAAAAAAGCGTGACCAATACGGTCCGCCTGAATCTGATTCTTCAAAGTTGTTACAATATGCTCCTGTCCCTTTACATCTTCAAAAGTATCCGGACGAAACTTCCGATACAGAGCAGTATAGCCCATATGATATGCCTCCTGATAAAAGTAAAATTAAAAAAGATATTATACTTCTCTTCCACATCCTTACGAAAGAGAAGTATAATATTCAGATGATGCCTTTTTGCCCCACAATATTTGAATTTGAGGCAGAATTGTGGAAGTGCGCAGCACGAAACAATTCGTCAGGCATCTTTTGCTCATTAATCTCCGAAGCTGATTCCCATTCTCTTGGCGTCTCTGATTTCCTGAGCATCCGGCGTCACCATCTTCAGTTTACCTGCACATTCTTCCAATGGCACTTTCTTTGTCTTCCCATTGACAATACCCACCATATATCCATACTCATCATTTAATATCAGTTTAGCCGCTGCAGATCCCAGACGGGTAGATAATACACGGTCATACGGGCAGGGACTTCCACCTCTCTGCGTATGTCCGGGAACAGTCACACGAATCTCCATACCGGTACGATCTTCGATTTCCTTTGCTATCTTGTAAGAAATAGACGGATAGTTCTTTGCATACTCTTCCTGTTTTTTCTTTAATTCCTTTTTAGGAAGTTTAGCATCTTCCTTGGAAATAGCTCCCTCCGCCACTGCAAGAATAGTAAATCCGCTTCCACGCTTTCTTCTTCCCTCAATAGCTTCTACTACTTTATCCAGATCATATGGAATCTCCGGAATCAGGATAACATCTGCGCCGCTGGCAATACCTGCATATAATGTAAGCCATCCCACTTTATGGCCCATAACTTCCACAATAAATACACGATTATGGGAAGAAGCTGTAGTATGAATACAGTCAATAGCCTCTGTGGCAATATTAACCGCACTGTAGAAACCAAAAGTCATATCCGTTCCCCAGATATCATTGTCAATAGTCTTCGGCAGATGGATAATGTTCAGCCCCTCTTCTCTGAGAAGATTGGCTGTTTTCTGTGTTCCGTTTCCACCCAAAATCACCAGACAATCCAGACGAAGTTTGTGGTAATTCTGCTTCATTGCCTCTACTTTATCCAACCCTTTTTCATCCGGCACACGCATCAATTTGAAAGGCTGACGGGAAGTTCCCAGAATCGTACCTCCCCGGGTTAAAATACCGGAAAAATCCTTAGAAGTGAGCATACGGTAATCACCGTAAATCAATCCTTTATAACCGTTCATAAAACCGTACACTTCCAGCTCATCAAGATTATTTGCCAGACCCTTTACAACACCACGCATCGTTGCATTTAATGCCTGACAATCGCCGCCGCTTGTCAACAAACCTATCCTTTTCATCATTTTCACGTCCTATCATCTTAAGATATGGGAAATCCATTCGGGTTTATTATATCCTATTTTACCATCTCTCACAAGTGAAAGATTGACGAACCCATTCTTTTTCATTGACTTTTATCCCCAAACAGGTTATACTTGGAAATGCGCAGCCGGGGAGATAGCGGTGCCCTGTACCTGCAATCCGCTACAGCAGGGGTGATACCAATCTGAGGGCTTCTTCTTGCAGAGCTGCCTTCTATAAGTGGCGTTGACGTTTGGGTCTTACGCAACAGGAATCTGTGAACCGTGTCAGGTCAGGAATGGAGCAGCACTAAGCAGAACCTTCTGTGTGCCGTAAGGGTGCCTGGGCCGAGTTAACTGTAGGAGTAACGTCTGTGAGGGAAGTTCGAGGTGCGGTGCGCATTTTATATTTTTAACTGTTCTGTACTCTCTTTATTATTTGATATGCTCCCTTTTGTTATACGAAACACATTCTATTTCTAATCTTGTTGTTGCAAATTTCTCAGTTTCCTAATTTACTCACCACCATTTTCCTTCAAAAATTATAAGTAAACATAAAAAATCCACCGTAATTCTATGAAAATTACGATGGACTTTCAGCGGAGATGGAGAGATTTGAACTCTCGCACCGGTTGCCCGATCTACCGCATTTCGAGTGCGGACCCTTCAGCCACTTGGGTACATCTCCAAAATTATTCGTTTTCCATTATACTGCCTTGTTTTTCTTCCGTCAATAGCTGTTTTTTTCGTTTTTTCTCTTCTCTCAGTTCCCGAAAAAAACCTGACAGCATCTGGCTGCATTCCTCTTCCAAAACTCCCCGCACCACATTTACCTGATGATTGAATTCTTCCATTTCCAAAAGATTTAAAACCGAGCCTGCGCATCCGGCCTTCGGATTCATACTGCCGACCACCACCTGGCTTACTCTTGCCTGTACGATAGCTCCCGCACACATCTGACACGGTTCCAGCGTGATATACATGGTACATCCTTCCAGTCTCCAATCTCCCAGTTTTTTACTTGCCTTTCGTATTGCATTCATTTCGGCATGAGAAATCGTATTTTTATCCGTATTTCTCCGGTTATATCCCCGTGCAATAATCTTTCCCTCATATACAATGACGCAGCCAATAGGAACCTCCTGCAAAGCATAAGCCTTTTTCGCCTGGCGCATCGCCTCTTTCATATATTTTTCATGTTCCATCCACTGCTCTTTTGAAAAATCATCCATCATTTCCCTGGTCATATTATTTTTTCCTCTCATTTTAGTCATACTCATTTTTCTCTGAGCATATGCTGTCATAGAAAACACTCAAAGGAAGTGCAAAATTTGTCCGAATATCAACGTTTCGTTTCGTATCTTTATGAATATCAAAATAATCAAAAATCAAAAAACTGTGGGTTTGCCCGGGTAGAAATCCGAAACCAGCAATGTCGACTGGAAGTACATATGAAGCTTCCTCCCTATCCCTTTACTCCCCGTTTTCAGGTATACGTCTTTGTCCGGGAAAATGAGCAGTTTCCCGGTATTTCTCTGGGATATGCCAGTTATCAGCAAGGTACTGTCTATGGAAAATTTATGATTCCCCGGGAAAATATCGGCGGTTATTCCTATTCTTTCCAAAACCTGGAAGGTCTTCTCATGCAGACCGATACCGGGCAGATTTTCGCCACCAGTTGGAAAGAACATACCTTCAACCCCGAATTATTTACTCCTGCGGAAATGATGTCTCAAGTCCATGCCGCTTCTCTGGAAGAAGCTCCAAATCCGGAGACCTCTTTGCCGGATTCTTCTGATCCCTGGGAAGATATTCAGAATACTTATCCACAGGTGCAGCCTTTTTTCGATGACGAAATCCACCAGTGCGTGAAGTTATCCCCACAGGATATCCCCACACTGGCTCAGAAGTCTTTCTATGTGGGAAATAATCAGTTTCTCTCCCGCCAATGTCAGACCTTTCACCATTTCCTCTTGGGGAAAATGCAGGAGGGCCGTCCAGAAGAATATGTATTAGCCGTACCGGGCATTTACGACGAAACCGAACATTTTCTTGCGGGAATGTTTGGCTTCCCCAATTTCAAGCCAGCCCAGGATACTACCATTCGTCCCGGGCAGTTTGGTTACTGGTATCGAATAATCTATTAAAATACCTCAGTCAATTCCCCGTATCTCAACCTGAGAAATCTCTTCCAGCAGTAATTGGCGGAAATTTTCCAGTTGTTCTCTGGAATAGCTGCTGTATACAGGATGAATCACCTGTTCTGATTCTTTATATGCCTGAAGAAAATACCGCCTGCTGCCGGAAATCCATTTTCTTATCTTCAAAAAATCTTCTTTTTTATGAAGTTCCCGGGTTACTGTAGTGCGGAACTCATAATCCACCTCTCCGGATTTTAAAAATTCCACCGTTTCATGAATTGCCTCCAAATCTGCCCGGGCGATTCCTGCCGTTTCTCCATATTTTTCCGGTGAGTTTTTAATATCCATAGCCACATAATCCAGCAAACCTGCTTTCACCATCTCCCGTACCATCTGTGGATTGGTACCGTTGGTATCCAGTTTAACAGAATAATCCATTTTTTTTATCTGTTGTACAAACTCCGGCAATTTTTTATGTACCGTAGGTTCTCCCCCGGTAATACAGACTCCATCCAAAATCCCTTTTCTTTTCTTCAGCGTACCCAGAATTTCTTCTATGGGAATTACCGGTTCATCCTCCGGATTGAGAACCAATCCGGCATTATGGCAAAAAGGACACCGAAAATTACAATGTCCCAAAAAGACTGTACATGCCAGTCTGCCCGGATAATCCAGCAACGTCAGCTTATTAAACCCATGTACCTTGACCATTACTCTTCTCCATTTTCAAAAAAATTTCTGATTTCTTCTTCCGACGCCTGCACAGAACCCTGAACAAAAAACGGCTTTCCGCCCCCTCTTCCCTGAAGCTTTTGATTCATGTTCTTCACAAATTCTCTCAGATCTCCATTCTTTTCTCCTATCGCATACCGATATCCTTTCTGGTCATCGCCGCAAAATACCCCGCATCTTCCTCCGCAGGTTTCCATCACTTCCGCTGCCAGTTTTCTTCCACTTTCTCCGGACATCTGATGTTCAAACAAAAGCTGATCTCCCTGACCGGCTTTTTCTCTGGCAATTCTCTCTATCTTCTCATATTCCATTCCTATCAGTTGAAAACGGGTATGCTGATATTCCTCCTGAAGACGTTCCACCGCCTGGGCAGTCTCCTTCCATTTTGCAGAAAGCAGATTGGATATCTTTTTGTTTTGCTCTTTCAATTGATTGCTGTGCTGTAACGCCCGTATGCCGCACAACATTTCAATTCTCACGCCCCCTTTTGCTCTCTGGGATGAAAGAAGCATAATCTGTCCTATTTCTCCGGAACTTTTTACATGAACGCCGCAGCAGGCACATATGTCGGCTCCCGGCCAGGTGACAATCCGAACCTCTCCGGTCAATTCTTTTTTACTCCGATAAGGCAGTTCTTCTCGCTCTTCCTGCGTGGGATATGTAATCTCAATGGGATGATTCTCCCATACATATTTGTTTGCCTGATATTCGATTTCTTTTAACTCTTCCTCCGGAATTTCTCCGTCAAAATCAATCGTAATTGTTTCCGGTCCCATATGAAATCCAATATTATTGTATCCGTACCTCTCATGAATCATACCGCTGACAATATGCTCTCCCGAATGCTGCTGCATCAAATCAAAGCGTCTTTCCCAGTCAATTTTTCCCGTTACCTTTATTCCCGGTTCCATTGGCTGTTCTACAAAATGCCAGATTTCTCCCTCTATTTCCTGTACCTGTAAAACAGGAATATCATTCAAAACCCCCGTATCATAAGGCTGTCCGCCTCCTTCCGGATAAAATGCGGTACGATCCAGTCTCACCCGATAACCCTGTTTTTCCTGACGGCATTCTAGCACCTCGCCTGAAAATTCTTTCATCCAGGAGTCCTGGTAAAATAATCTTTCTGTAATCATTTTTCTATATCCTCTGATCTCTTTCTTCTTATTTCGCAGTACCCATATTTTACCTCGCACCTACAAAAAAATCAATCGCATCTATCAGGGATTCCCCCAACAAATGCGACTGATTATATTCCAAAACGCTATACCTTATGATTCAATTCCGGCTGTCTCAATAAGGAATTTCACACTGCCATCCCTATCTTTATCCCAGCCGTCAAATGCTGTATATTCTTTATCCGCATCCACTACAGCGTGCAGACGATCCAACACATCCTGAAGACTTCCATTCATAACGTCTGCCAGTTCCTGAATGCCCTCTTCATCAAACTCCTGCATACCGTCTTCCAGTTTATGACCGCCCTCTTCCAGCTTTGTAGTTCCCTCTTTCAAAGTTTTTCCACCGGCTGCCAGTTTTCCGGTACCTTCTTTTAAAGCTCCTGCGCCATCAGCCAACTGCCCAATGCCATTACTGAGCGTTCCTGCACCGGACTGCAATTTCAGTCCGCCATTCAGTAAAGTCTGACTTCCTTCTGCCAGCTGAGAAGCTCCACTGTTCAAAGCAAAATTATTGGCAATCAGAGTATTTCCTCCCGCTTTCAGTTGCGCTGTTCCTTTACTGAGAGTGTCTGCTCCTGCTGCCAACTGACCGATTCCATCACTAAGGGTTTCTGTTCCCTTCAGAAGCTCTTTTGTTCCTGCGTTTAATTTTCCAGCTCCCTGTGCAAGACCTGTTGCTCCCTGATTCACAGCCTCATTATTGGCACAAAGTTTTTCACTTCCCTCTTTTAACTGTTTCACACCCTCTGCCAGCGCATTCACGGAAGTCTGAATATCTCCCATTCCATTTAAGGTTCCACCCATTTCTCCCAGCGCTTTCTGCAATTGTCCTGCTCCTGCCTGAGTCTTCGATGCTCCATCTGCCAATTTTGCCAGAGCTTCCGCATCCACCTGAACCTGAGATAATGCTTCTGAAATCTTCTCCAGTCCACCGCTAATGCCTTCCAATTGTTCTTTTACATGAGCATTTTTTTCTGCTATATCATCAGAAATATGAATCTGAATATCGCCGGCATCCACCGACATACTTGCCAAAATAGCTGCTTTCTGATCTTCTGTCATTCCTGCCGTATCCAGAGCCGCACTGACGCTGTTCTTTTGCTGCTGTAATTTTTCTGCTGCCGCTTTCTGCGCCTGACTGGTAGCCTCCTGAGACATCACTCCTGTATCCGGATAGGAAATAGCATCCAGCAATCCTTTTGCCGACGTTACAAGTGTCTGGGTTTGCGCCACAACTCCCTTTAATTGAGTAAGCTGATTTTGCATAGCGTCAGCTCCCTCTTGAACCTGACCTGCTCCTGCGGCAAGTTCTCCTGCTCCCTTACTTAAAGCAGTTACATTTTCCTTTAACTTTGTCATAGTTTCCGGAAGCTCAGAAAAAATCTTCAAAGATTCCTGCATTTTATTATACATCTCATTTAAACCGCCGGAAATAGATTCCGTTCCTGCTGTGTAGGTTTTCAGATTAGAAGCCAATGTCTCTGTGCCTTTTTTCAAATCTTCTGTACCCTTTTCCAATTCCTGTACACCCTGAGCCAGTTCTGCTTTTTTCTCGTTCATGGTATCTATTCCGTTTTTCAGAGCTTGGGCGCCCTCATCCACCTGATTGACGCCTGCAAATAACTGATTTGCTCCATCTGTATAGGAGGCCACTCCGTCTTTCAATGACTGCGCTCCTGTCTGGAATGTCTGCAATCCCTCTGCCAACTGATTTACCCCGTCAACCAACTGCCCTTTCTGGGAATTCATGGTATCAACTCCAGCTTTCAACTGTCCGGCACCATTATCTGCGCTGTTTAAGCCGTTTACAAATTCGTCTGCGGAAGAATTTAACTGTTCGATACCATCCGCAAGTTCACCGCTGCCCTTTACCAAAGCTGTAGATGCATCCGTCAGTTTCTCCATACTTTCTTTCAAATCATCTACACTGTCGATTTCATCCAGTCCCAACTCATTCAAAGTACCTGTAGTAGCCACCGTAGCGGTAAGCGCCAGTGAGAAATCTGTAACATCCGCAGTAATCTCCACATAATCCGGAATTTCTATTTTTTCTGTCGCTTCCGTTTCAGAAAGTTTTAAACTCTCTGCCAGTCCCGGGAAACCAATTCCCATCACAATCTCATTCTGACCGTCAGAAATCACTTTTCCATTGGTCACCTGTACATTAGAAAATTTCTCTGTCGGCAAAATCATGCCCGTAGCCATCATAAACGGAGTGGAAATATTTTCTTCTTTTCCATTGATTTCTACTGTCTGACTGGATTTATTTTCATAATCAATACGAATTTTTACTTTGCCGCTTTTCCCTGCCAGTTGGGAAGGCTGAATCTCTTTTCCATCCAGAAAATATGTCATTTTCACGGCTACCGGAAGTTCTTTGTTGGTACTTCCCTGATAATATATATCATTTCCTCCGGCTGACCAGGTGATGGTCCCATCACTATTTTGAGTAAATCCCTCCTCACCCTTTACATTTTTAATGTCGCTCAAATCACTTTTATCTGTAAGGGAAGTTTCTTTCTCTGCATTTTTCAGCCAGTTGCTTACAATCACATTCTGTATATTACCATTCTCATCTGCATTTACATAAACGGTCTGCTCCTTTTCAGGAACTGCTGCCGCCACGCTGGTCACGGGAACTGTCATAGATAACAAAACTGCTGTACTCGCCATCATTGCCTGCACATATTTTCTTTTCATAACGATTTACCTCCTATTTTTCTGTTTAAAATTTTTACTCGTCTTACAAATCAATCCGTCAAACAACCAATACATGGCAGGTAAAAACAGCAATACTGCACACATACTGATCAATGCGCCTCTTGCCATCAAAAGACACAGAGAACTTATCATATCTATCTTTGAATACATACCTACGCCAAAGGTCGCTGCAAAAAAGCTGAATGCCGATACCATAACAGGTCTCATACTGGTCTGATGAGCAATCTGAATCGCTTCTCGTTTACTCTTTCCTGAACCACGTTCTTTTTCATATCTACTGGTCATCAAAATCGCATAGTCTACCGTAGCTCCCAACTGAATCGTTCCAATTACAATAGATGCCACAAAAGGAAGCTTGGAACCTGTCAGATAAGGAATACCCATATTGATGAAAATCGCACCCTCGATCACCAATACCAGGATTACCGGAAGGGAGATGGATTTAAACACAAACAAAATAATGAAAAATACTGCCAGAATAGATACTGCGCTTACCACCTTAAAATCATGATCCGTAATTTCAATCAAATCTTTTGTACACGGCGCTTCTCCCACCAACATTCCTTTGGAATCGTACTGTTTCAATACTTCATTCAGTTTATCAATCTGCTGATTCACCTGATCTGACGCCACCGGATATTCATTCATAACTAACATCAGCTCATAGTTATCACTTTCCAATACTTCCAAAATATCTTTCGGAATCATATTTTTCGGCATGGTCGGTCCCACAACAGTTTCCAGTCCCAATACCTGTTTTACGCCGTCCACCTTTTCCATTTCCGAAATCATCTGGTATTTCTGTTTGTCATCTATATTTTTATCCAACAGAATCATATGAGCCGCACCCATATCATACTCTTCCTGAAGTTTTGTATTTGCCTGAATACTTTCTAGATCCTTTGGCAAGGTAGCATCCAGATTGTAATACACAGAAGTATTTGCCTGAAAATATGCAAAGGGTACAAACAAAAGCAGGAATGCTACTGCAAATATCATATGGTGTTTTACCACAAAATCAGACACCTTCGGGAAATCCGGTATCAATTGACGATGCGCTGTCTTTTCTAATGCTTTGTCAAAAATCATAATCATAGAAGGAAGAACAGTAACGCAACAGATCACACCAAAGATGACACCTTTGGTCATAACAATACCCAGATCCAAACCTAAAGTGAAGCTCATAAAACATAATGCTACGAAACCTGCAATCGTTGTAATAGAACTTCCCACCACAGATTTAATCGTTGCTGCAATTGCCTGCGCCATCGCTTCTTTATGATCTCCTGCACATACTTCTTTCTTTTCCTGATAGCTGTGCCACAGGAAAATCGAGTAATCCATGGTTACACCCAACTGTAATACCGCACTCAAAGCTTTTGTTATGTAAGAAATTTCTCCTGTTAGTATATTCGTTCCCATATTATAGAGAATTGCCATTCCAATACTCAACAGGAACAACACAGGTATGAGATATGTTTCCATGGTCAAAGCCAACACGATACAGGAAAGAGCTACTGCAATCACCACATAAATGGCAACTTCCGATTCTGCCAGATTCTTGGTATCTGTTACCACCGCAGACATACCACTTAAGAAACATTGTTTTCCCGCAATATGACGGATATCTTCAATGGCATCCATGGTCTCATCTGCTGAAGTGGTAGTATCAAAAATAATAAACATCATTGTGGAATCTTCCGAATTAAAAGCAGTTCTTATTTTTTCCGGAAGCATTTCCATGGGGATGCTGATATCTGCAAAACTGTCATACCATACCACCTTTTCTACATGCTCCACATCTTCAATCTTCTGCTTTAACGCCGCCACATCTTTATTTTCCATTCCTTCACACAGGAACATGGAATATGCACCCGTTCCAAATTCATCCACCAGGATATCCTGTCCTTTCATTGTCTCAATATCATCCGGTAAATAATACAGGATATCGTAATTCACTCTGGTATTGATATAACCGATTGTTGCCGGAATCAATAACAAAATGCTGATAATGAAAATAGGAATCCGAAATTTTACAATCTTCCTCCCCAATTTTTCCATGATGTCTCCTCCTTTAAAAATAGTTTATGACTACTGGTCATTTATTGTTATATATCAAAACTGACTAATAGTCAATATTTGAAATGTAAAATTTTGACCGACGGTCAGTTTTATTTTTATGCATTACGGCGAAAGTATAGAACTTACAGGATTTTCGTTTGACTTTTCTCAAAATGCATTACTATAATAAGTGAAGATTACAGGATGACTTGCTGTAGAATACTTGTAACTGAAATCATAAACAGTTACAGATGCTTATTTAAAACATTCCTGTTGGAAATATGTGAAATACAAGGGGAACATGTGATATGGGAAAAATAGATAACAACAAACAAAAAAAAAGGGACTCCCTTCTGGAATCCGCTTTCTCACTCTTTATTAATAATGGATTTTCAAAAACCTCTATCTCTGATATTGTAGATACCGCCGGTGTTGCCAAAGGCACCTTTTACCTCTACTTCAAAGATAAATACGATATTCGCAATCATCTGATTGCCCACAAAGCCAGCCAGGTATTTGAAAACGCTTATCAGGAACTTCAGGCTCATCCGGAAATTGCTGAATTTGAAAACCAGATTCTTTTTATCATAGATCAAATACTGGACCAATTAGACGCCAACCATAATCTAGTCTCTCTGATTTCCAAACATCTGAGTTGGGGCTTTGTAAGAAACTCTCTGATTTACACTCCTGGAAAAGAAACACCATCTATATTGACAATTGTGAGAAATATGCTGGAAAAAGCAGAATACACCTACAGTTCCCCGGAACTGATGATGTATATGATACTTGAAATCGTCAGCGGCACCAGTTACAATGCCATACTCTACCAACAACCCGTGCCATTGGACGAACTAAAACCCCATCTATATAAAACGGTAAAAGGAATACTGGAAGGCTATCGAGTTAAGCCCGCCCAGTAAGATTGCACTTTCCTTGTAACTTTCCGCCGCACACACAATCACTCAAAAAAGAGTATAAACACAAACCGGAACGAGACTGTTTTTCATCACAGCCTTGTTCCGGTTTTCAAATTACGGAAATATAAATCACAAAATATAAGTAACAGTTCAGCCATACAGTGTACGGGAAGCACAAAACATGCTTGCAGGTTTTTGCAAGCGGACATCTGTATGAGCTGAACGCCCGCTTATGAGTAAAACAGTGGCGTCAGCCACGATAAGCACGAAGTGCGGTTTTGCAAATGGTGCCGGCTGAACTGTTACAAATATAAAGAAACTCTTTTCACACCTTCAAAAGTGCCGCTTCCTTATCCGCAAAAACTCATGGGAAATGAGAGATCCTGCTCTCAAACACTCCTATGGAAGAATCCACATTATGTCAACCAGTGACAAAATGGAGGTTTTTGTAAAAGTTTCACTACTTTTTCACCTCAAAAACTAGATTTTCCCTTGTTTTTGGCGAGGTTTTCATTGAAATTGGTGACAAAAACGGGGTTTTCTTAAATTGTCACCAATTTTTATCAGAAAAAATGGTGATAATTTTTTGAAAAGCAGGATTTTGTATCAAATTAGTCCCCTTTAAGCAGATCCTTTAACTTTCTAAAAAATGGTCAGAAATCTACTTCTCACTTACTATTTACCCCAAAACTTCTGGAAAAACTAATCAATAACACAGAATACTACAACTGTAGCATTTGCATCATGTCAACTGGTGACAAAATGGGAATTTTTAGAAAGAGTAATTTTTCATACTCTATAGCAATTATCAAAATACTTTTTCCACAAATCATTGAAATATTTACAACAAATTCTATCTACTATATCATCTGAATAAAATGACA
The DNA here is from genome assembly GCA_034114925.1 of Oliverpabstia sp. Classification (GTDB taxonomy): domain Bacteria; phylum Bacillota; class Clostridia; order Lachnospirales; family Lachnospiraceae; genus Oliverpabstia. The sequence continues at coordinate 5,427 of JAXEUM010000093.1, read as the reverse complement.
TTCTTTAGAATTAAAAATCAAGCTTACATTTGTATACTTCCAGAAAAACTACTTAATGTTTCAGAATAACCATACTTATCGGTTACCATCGCTATTGCTTTCCCTCTGTAAGTTCCCGAAGACACCCCTGATGCAGTAACACTTCTTGCCGCATCTGTTACATTAGATGCTGATGCAGTTGTTGTTGCTACAGTTTTCCAAGTAGAACCTGATTTTTTTTGAAGCATGAATGTGATTTTTATATCTTGTACCACACTAGAACAATATACATGGGCACGAATACCAACTTTTCCTGCTGAAATTTTTGCAATCGTTGTTTGTACATCAATTAAGTACTGTGAATACGGAATAATATTAGGCACTTCTTCTTCATTTACTTCAAAATTCTCTTCTATCAATTGATACTGTTCCTCTATATCATTATCTCCTGCATATACGTTAATTCCTGATATGCACATAATTACACAACTCAATAAACAAATAACCGTCTTTTTCATTAATATTTCCTCCTATCGAAAATAAATACCAGCTGCTACTTTCTTACATTCTTTTAATCCTGCCTCAATTCTACAATTTAACACTAATACTTTTTCCTTAACTGAAAATACATATACCTTATCTTGCTCACTTTGATAAATTTGTACTTCATAATTCAAATTTTTATTTTTAGTCATATCACACATTTGTTTATCTGATGTAATCCCTGTAGCTTTTTCTTCTGAAATTTGTTGTTGCGAAATATAAATCATTTTTCCATCTTTTTCAAATTTCATATTTACAATCCTATACAACTTATCATACTTCGCTTCTACCAATTTGTATCCCTCTGGAATATACGACACATAAAACATGGGCATTTTTAATTCTTTGCGGATTTGTTCATATGCACTTTCCAAGGAAGTTACATCAAAATAAATTTCATATGTTTCATTTTCCTCTTCAATATTATCTTCTGAAACCGTGTCAAAGGTAACAATTTTATTTTCTTTAGCCCCAAACACACTCTCCACAACCTCCTTTATCCCATCTCCTTGCACTACTACCAGACTCCGGTCCACGCCTACCAAAGTAACCAGCGCAACTCCTGCCGCAATAGACAGATTTCTCATCCTCTTTTTGCTGCGTTTGCGTTGTTCTGTCTTCAAGGTTTCATCGATGGTCTTCCGAAAATCATAATCCCATATCTGAGGAATCTGATAATCATGAGTTTCTTTGTCTTTTTCCATTTCCCTCATCATTTCTTCAAAATTCTCTTCCAGATATTTAAAGTCTTCATTTTCTGTCACAATATTCTTCTTACTCATCCATGCCACCTTCTTTCATATACTTTTGTAATTTCTTTCTTACTCTGTAGCGTTTACAGACGTCTGCATTACTGCGGGTACTTTTCTCCTCCGATATCGGAAGTTCCAGATACTCGCTTACCAATAGTTGCTTTTCTTTTGCCGATAATTTTTCCAGAACACCTTCTGCTGTGATTCTTTGCAAAGCTGCTTCCTCTGCGGATTCAAAACCTGAGAATTCTCCAAACGTTCCTTGAACCTTTTCCTCCAACTTCTCATCTCTTGCATTCGTGCGGATCAGTGATACTACCTTGCTTTTGGCTACCGTTACCAGCCACGCCCATTGCGCCGCTTCGGTTCTCTCACTAAGCATGGTAATATGCTCACACATTTCTGCCCACGTGTTCTGCATTACATCATGAATGTTTTCTTCTCCAATCCAACTGTAATGCCGCCGCAAATACCATAGGATTCTTTCCGCGTTGTTCTCGTAAATTTTCTGGCATAACTTTTGTTCTTTTTTCTTCATATACCTTATCCTCCTTTAGTATAAGTGTACATGAAAATTCGCAAATTCTTACTCCATACAGAGTACGCCAAAAAATAGTTTAGAGTATTTTACAGCTTCACCCCATTCCTCCTCTCCTGTGATTTATTTTGCCAATTTTTTTCCAAAAAAATCGACATATTTCCGTTCAAAATAATTCTACCTACTACATAAAACGACTTCAAGTCCAGGCTTTCTCTATATTTGCAAACAAATCGACATTTTACCACCCAATCCGCTACTTTACGTAAAATTCCTTTATTTTCCTGCATTTCTAAATTCCAACGGAGTCTGCCCTGTCTGTTTTTTAAACGCCTCAATAAACAGACTGCATCCGGAAAATCCTACCAGATTTCCTATTTCCCCCACAGTGCGCTCCGTAGATATCAATAAAATCTTTGCCTTACCAATACGTACCTGCAGCAAATATTGATGCGGCGTCATCCCAGTCCATTTTCCAAATAATTTAATCAAATAGAATTTACTCACTCCACATATTGCTCCCAATTTTTCCAGTGAAACAGATTCTTGAAAATGCGTCTGCATATAATCCTGCGCCAGATTCACAATCTGCTCCCCACTATCCAAAGGAGAAACTTTTTCGCTCTCACTGTGAATCCCACTTTCATACAAAAAATGTGACAGACACTGCGAAATCTCCATTTTCTGAAATATAGTTGGATGAACGGACAAATATTTCATTCTTTCAAAAAAATCAACCACCTCTTCTATTTTTATCTTCTGTAAAATCATTCCTCTCTGATAAAAATAATCCGCAAAGCTACAGGAGGAACGATCAAAATAATGCATCCAGATAAATTTCCATTTTCCACCTTTTTTCGTTGCATAACGGTGCGCATATTTTCCATCCAGTAAAATCATATGGCCTGCGGGCAAAATCCCCTGATAATCCCTGTATTCTATCTGTCCACACCCGGAACAGGTATATAACAGCAAAGAAAACGGACTGGAATCTCTGTATGTGTAATACGTATCTTCACACTCATAAATTCCTCCCATATCTACTCCATACGGAAATTCTTCCCCTTTACCTGTGCAGGCAACAGAAAAAGAATCCAAACTTCTTGATTTGCTTAAATCATATTGCTCTATCATAGTACAATTTTCCTTTATTTTTTGACAATTTTCTGTATTGAATCCATATCTTTCTGAGATTATTATAAAAGAAAACGGCAATTTTTCAACTAAAATCAAGGAGGATATTTATGAACCATCGAGAACGTATAAAAGCAATTTTCCATTATCAGCCATATGACCGTATGCCTGTAGTTCATTTTGGTTACTGGAATGAAACACTGGAAAAATGGTATCAGCAAGGACATATTACCGAAGACGAGTATCGTTACTGGGGTGACGGAAATGAATATGATGACAGTATTGCCAGGAAATTAGGATTTGATTTTAACTGGTTTACCTGTTTTTCCCCTAACACTTGTCTGTATCCCGGATTTGAACCAAAAGATATGGGACCTTATCCCAATGGCGGGCGAATGCTCCAAAACAGTGACGGAGTAATCGTATTACAAAAAGATGACGCCGGCTCCATTCCTGCGGAAATCAGTCACACTCTTCAAGACAGAGAATCCTGGGAAAAGGAATATAAATGGCGCCTGCAATTTAAACCGGAACGTATATCCGAAAAATACTATCAGGAAATGAAAACCTCTCATCCTGACATTCCCATAGGTCTGCACTGCGGAAGCCTCTTTGGAAGAATAAGAGATATTATGGGCGTAGAAGGAATCAGTTATCTGTATGCAGATGATGAAGATTTATATGATGAGATTATCGATACAGTGGGGGAACTTTGCTATCAGACTGCAGAATACGTATTAAAACAGGGGTGGACTTTCGATTTTGCTCACTTTTGGGAAGATATCTGTTTCAAAAATGGACCTCTCGTTATCCCTGATGTATTCTACGAAAAAGTGGGACCGCATTATCAGAGGATTACCTCCCTGCTCAATACCTATGGAATCGATATTATTTCTCTGGATTGTGACGGAGTGATCGACTCACTGATTCCTACCTGGATTGATCATGGAGTAAACACCATGTTTCCTATCGAAGTAGGTACCTGGAATGCCAGTATCGCCCCCTGGAGACAAAAATATGGAAATAAAATCCGAGGTGTGGGCGGTATGAACAAAAATGTCTTCTCCCGTGATAAAGAAGCCATAGACACGGAGATCCATCGCTTAAAATCATTAATTGCCCTGGGCGGTTACATCCCCTGTCCCGACCACCGGATCGCACCGGATGCCGAATGGGACAATGTAAAATACTATTGTGAACAGATGCATAAACTGTGATTTTCACTCAAAAAAATTTTGTGTAACGTTTTGTGTAAAATTTGGTGTGAATACCTTATAAAAATATCATTACTTTAAAATACTATCACTTATTTAGGCACTCTGCACAATATTCATTCTCATGAAATTAAATACATTTATGGAGATTCAAATGAACATTACAAAGGAAATTTTGAAACGTGCAACAGCACATGGTATTGCTGAATATCTTCTCTATGGGAAATAGTGAAATCACAGAAGTTTACATAACAATCATGTTAGAAAGGATTTCAGATATGCTATGAGTGGCACAAACCACCTATTTACAATATGAACCAGAAAAAACATGCCGATTGATTACTTGATAGCTTTATGTAAGTTTTATAAAGTATCCGCAGATTATATGCTTGGGTTTACTGATAAGAAACAAAAATGTTATATTCATACTCAGAGAGAGTTCAGACATCTGAATTCTCTCTTTTGTTTTAAAATTTCAAATCATAAAATCAAGAAACTCTTTTTTCCCTTTTCATAAAAAACTGTCATACGTGTTTCCAAGTTTTAAAGCATCAGATTTTTGATTGATGTCTATAGAATTATATGATACACTAACTTCACGGAAAGTCAGAACATATAAAAGGCGGTCTACCCTCCACTTAGGAGGGGCTAACCCTCCAAGCAAAAGAAAGGAGGGCGATGCCAATGGTTACATATCCTGATTTATTTCAGTTTTGTTTACTCATTGTCGCTCTTGTTGGTCTTTGTTACGAGATCTTCAAGGGAAGAAAATAGCCGCCCACTACTGCGAATAGTGAACGGCTGATGCTGTAAAGCATATAGGTTGTCATTGTCGAGGGTAGGCCATATGTTTCTGGCTTTCCCTTTTTCTATTCTCAATATAACATATCCATCTATACAAAGCAAGAAATTTTAAAAGCATATCTTTGACATCTTATTTTTTGAGATTTTTTTCACAAATAAATTCATTTATAATAATTTCTGCGATTTCAATGTTTTTCAGAGCTTTATCCGTAAATATTTTTTCAACTCTTTGAAAAAACTCAAACTCACGTAATGATGCTATATGTTCTTTGCGAAAAACCATGAAACCTATTCGGGAGTAGACTAACGGTTCTTTGCGAGGGTGAACTACCCATTGTCTAAAGCCAATGGGCTTCCTGCTTCATCGACCTCGTAACCTACTATCTCCACAGGCGTTAATTTGGGCAGTCCCTGCCCTATACATTATTTCTTATTATGCTATTTGCCTTAATCCTTCTGCCAG
>JAXEUM010000092.1:0-7726 GCA_034114925.1 Oliverpabstia sp. | reverse complement strand
ATAAAATACTGCTAATCCAACGAACTAATATCTTTTTAAAAAATGATATTTTCACCAAGGGGATAGTTCACCCTTTTTTAGCCAGAAAAATAAGGCAATTTTTTTCATTTCACTATTTGACATTTATTAGCTGGACTTTTTTCAGAAGGCTTTCATGGGTTCCCTCTTCGGCAATTCCATTTTCTGTAAGCACCAAAATTCTCTGTGCATTTCGAATGGTAGACAAGCGATGGGCAATAACAAATGTGGTTCTGTCTTTTGCCAGTTTCTCCAAAGAGTGCTGTACGATTTTCTCACTCTCATTATCCAAAGCGGAGGTTGCCTCATCAAAAATAAGCACCGGAGGATTTTTCAGAAATACACGGGCAATAGACAATCTTTGCTTTTGACCGCCGGAAAGTTTTACACCCCTCTGACCGATATCGGTATCATATCCCTGGGGCAGACTCATGATAAATTCGTGGGCATTCGCTGCCATAGCTGCCCTTACCACTTCTTCATCAGAAGCTTCCGGTTTTCCATAACGGATATTATCCATTACAGTACCTGCAAACAAATATACATCCTGCTGTACAATGCCGATCTGACGGCGCAGTTCCTTCAGCTTTATATCACGAATATCTTTTCCATCCAGTTTCACACTTCCGGAAGACACGTCATAAAAACGGGGAATCATAGAACAAAGTGTGGTTTTTCCCGCACCGCTGCTACCCACCAAAGCTACATACTCACCCGGTTTTACTTTCAGATTTACATGAGAAAGTACATTTTCTTTATTCTCTTCATAATGGAAACTTACATCATCAAATTCAATATCTCCCTGCACATCTTTTAATGTCACTGCATTGGGGCGATCCGCAATATCCGGCGCTATATTCATAATCTCCAGGAAACGCTCATATCCACTGTACCCATTCTGGAACTGTTCTGTAAAATTCACCAGTTTTTTCACCGGCTCTGTGAAGTTATTGATGTACAAAATAAATGTCACCAGATCCGCTGCTGTCAGTTCTCCCACAGCCATCAGATATGCTCCCATGATCAATGAACCTACTGTAATCAATGTGGAAAACGCACCCATACCGGAATGGTAAATTCCCATATATTTATAACTTTTTCTCTTGGATGCTACAAAACGGGCATTGCCCACCTTAAATTTATCCATCTCTGTCTCTTCGTTACTGAAAGATTTCACCACACGGATACCGGAAAGACTATCCTCAATCTGACTGTTGATATCTGCTATCCTTGCACGGTTCTCCTTGAAAGCGCTTTTCATTTTCTTGTTCAGAGCAATTGCATAAATCAACATTATAAATACAATTCCCATAGCCACCAAAGCCAGCTTTACATTTACCACCACCAGGATAAAAAATGCGCCTGCCAGTTTGATCGCTGAAATAAGTACGTCCTCCGGACCATGATGAAGAAGTTCGGTAATATCAAAAAGATCACTGGTGATTCTGGACAAAAGATGACCTACCTTTTGATTGTCATAAAATGCAAAAGATAATTTCTGATAATGTCCAAATATCTCATTTCGCATATCATGCTCGATCTTGGCTCCCATCAAATGGCCATAATATGTGATAAAAAAGTTACAAAATCCTTCCAGCGCCACCATGGCAATCATGACAACTCCCAATTGGATAATCATTTTTGTTGACTGCTCCAACGGCAATTCCACCACTGTACCTGTAATGTATCTGACCATCAGTGGAATGATCAGCGTGATCGCAGCCCCCAACATGGCAAAAAACATATCTGCCCAAAATAAACCCTTATATGGTTTATAGTAGGCCGCCAGTTTTTTCAGTTTGTGATTCATTTTCATTCATCCTCCCATATAAAATGTAACAGTTCAGCCCGCACCATTCGTAAAACCGCACTGCGTGCTTATCGTACACTGTATGGCTGAACTGTTACTATAAAATCATATTGACAGTATAAATGTTTTTTTATCAAAAATCAATTGACTGATTTGCAAAAAAATTGTCATGTGAAGTTCTTACGCTTCACATGACAATTTTATTTATTCCTCATCTTTTTTTCCGCCGATTTTTCCCATAATGAAAACGCAGATCATAATAATCAGAATCGTTACGAAGATTCCCAGCATTCCCTTCCACATAATATCAAGAGAAGCCAAAATATTTCCAAGATTTAAACTCATACGTTTACCTCCTTACAGCATACTGGTTACCAGGTTAATAACCATTCCACCAGCAATTACAGAAGCAATCTGTCCGGATACATTAGCGCCTGCTGCATGCATCAGAATAATATTGGTAGGATCTTCCTGCATGGCAATTTTCTGAACCACACGAGAAGACATAGGGAATGCAGAAATTCCTGCGCCACCGATCATCGGATTGATTTTCTTCTTCAGGAACAGGTTCACAAATTTTGCAAATAATACGCCGCCGATAGTATCCATAACAAAAGCAAACAGACCAATCGCCATAATCATGATCGTCTGAACAGTAACAAAGTTTTCTGCCTGCATACTGAAAGAAATCGTGATACCAAGAAGCAGTGTGATCAGATTTGCCAGATTATTCTGAGCTGTATCAGACATTGTTCCCAGTACACCACATTCACGAATCAGATTACCAAACATCAGGAAACCAACCAAAGCTACGGACTGAGGTGCAATCATACCAACTACAATAGTAACTACAATTGGAAATGCAATACGCATTTTTTTGCTTACACTCTTTGGATTATAGTCCATGTGGATGCAACGCTCTTTCTTTGTTGTAACCAGTTTAATCGCAGCCGGCTGAATAATCGGAACAAGCGCCATATAAGAATATGCTGCAACCGCAATCGCTCCAATATATTTAGAATTCAGAATCTGAGATACCAAAATGGAGGTAGGACCATCTGCCGCACCGATAATACCAATGGATGCTGCATCTTTTAAATCAAATCCTAACAAAGCTGCCAGCAAAATAGCTGCAAAAATACCGAACTGTGCGCCTGCACCAAACAGGAACATAACCGGATTAGATAACAGCGGACCAAAATCAATCATCGCTCCGATACCAATAAACAACAGAATTGGCATAGCCTCTGATGCATTGATACCTACTTCAAACAACCAGGAAATAATACCATGAGACTCAATTCCTCCCTGAAGAACCTGATCTAACACACCTGACATGGGAAGATTTACCAGAATAGCTCCAAATCCCATAGGAAGCAGCAAAGAAGGTTCATATTCCTTGCTAATCGCCAGCCAAATCAGAAGAATTCCCACGGCATACATCACAAGCTGCTGCCAGGTCAGGCTCATAATGCCTTCAATTAAAAATTCCATACATGTAACTCCTTCTATTTTATTTTGGAAAGATGGGGCTGACACCGGGAAATCCCACAAAGAAAAAAGACTTTTACTGCAGTATATATACCTGCAATAAAAGTCTCGCTATTTCAATTATCCGCGGGTTGTACGTTCACTACAACCGGTATGACGCAGAAAATCCACCATGGGTGGCAGCTACTCCCTTTCATCTCGACTAATTATAAACAATGTATAAAGCATTGTCAAACACTTCTTAATAAAAAGGAAGTAATTTGGATAATAACAGTTCATCCATACAGTGTCTGCTTAGTTGTGGTGTTCTCCACACTCATCTGCATGTTCATGATGATGACAGATAGAACCTGTGGATTTCAGTTCTCCTTTCAGGTAAGTCTCTACTGCTTCTCTGGCATCTCCCTGTACGCCAATGATCACTTCTACATTTCTTTCATTGAAGATATCTACGGCTCCGCCGCCCATACCACCGGAAATAATTACTTCTGCTCCATGATCCGCCAGGAAATTTGGCAAAAATCCCGGACGATGTCCCGGATTTGGAACCGGAGTTTCAGATACAATTTTTCCATCTGCTGTCTCAAAGAAGATAAAAGTTTCACAATGTCCAAAATGTCCGGCAACGGTATTGCCCATAGCTGCTACTACAATTTTCATAACGATACACTCCTTTACTTATTCAATAATTTAATGAATTCGTCAGGCATCTTTTGCCCTTAACAACATTACTATTTTCTGATACATCTGCCACAATGCTTCTTTCAGTGGCCCTTCTGTATCTGCCACACTCTTTCCCTGATTCATCTGTTTCGAAGCCTCCTTATCATAAGGAAGAAATCCCACAAAATGAATCTCATTTTCCACACAAAACTGATAAATCTCTCCTGCTCTCTCCGGCGCCACATCTGCTTTATTTACGCAGACAGCAAGTGGGGTCTGAAACACCTTAGCTGTTTTTACCAGTCGCTTCAAATCACTGATTCCTGAAAGACTGGGTTCTGCAACCACCAGTACCAGATCCATGCCGCTGACGGATGCAATCACCGGACATCCGATTCCCGGAGAACCGTCAATAATAGAAATCTCCGTATCAGGAGCATTTTTTAGCATAGCCATTTTTACATCATTTACAAGTTTTCCGGAATTACCTCTTCCCATTTTCAATGTTGCAGTAGAAAACACCTGCTCATCCAAATACAATTCCTTATGTCCCGCAACATCCGTATGTAATTGAACAGCCTCTTCCTGACATACGTATTCGCAAACGCCACATCCTTCACAGGCATACTCATTCACCTGATATTTTCCATCCATTTTTGTAATTGCATCAAAACGACAACTCTTCTGACACTTTCCACAGCCAATACAGCGATTCGGATCGATAACCGCCTTATCTCCTCCCAAAAACTCCGTAACCACCGGCGAGGTGTTCTGTCTGGTCACTAAATGGAGATTCGGTGCGTCCACATCACAATCTGCAATGGCTTTTGTTTCCGAAAAACGAATCAAAGCTGCGGCTGTGGTAGTTTTTCCGGTACCACCTTTTCCACTTAAAATCAAAAGCCTCTTCATAGAGCACCTCCGATCTTCTGCAGCACTTCTTTAAACATATCCCGGATTTTATCATTTTTATATGAAACAATTTCTCCTTCGGCTGCCCAAACTGCTATCTCTTTATCGTAAGGGATGCGGGCCAAAACAGAAAGATTCTTTTCCATACAAAAATCCTCCAGCGGTTGATAGATTTCTTCCTGTTTATTCATCACCACACCACATTTCTTTCCCAACAAGGTAACCAATTCATATACCATCTGAAAGTTATGGAAACCAAAAGCGGTAGGTTCCACCACCAGCACACAAACATCTGCATCCATTACACTTTCCATCACACTACAGGCACTTCCTGGCGGACAGTCTATAATCGTCAGATTCTCCGTCTTATGCTGCAAAGCTTCTCTGATTACCGGTACTCCGGAAGCTTCTCCTGGATTTAACACTCCTGTAACCACTTGGATATCACCGGATGCGCCAATTTCCAGATGACCAATCTCTTTCGGCTTCTCCGTAACAGCTCCTTCGGGACACACCATTTTGCATCCCCCACAACTATGACAGACCTCCGAAAATACCATTGGCTTTTCTTTTACATACATAAGCGCATGGAATCGGCAAAACTCCACACATTTCTTACAGCCGGTACACTTTTTTGAATCAAACTCCGGAAGTAATGTAGAAACGACTCTTTCTTCCACTTCTTGCGGTTTCCAAAAAAGACGTCCATTCGGTTCTTCCACATCACAATCTATATAGGTAGCCTTTCCCGCTGCCGCTGCAAGATTTACCGCCACCAGTGTTTTTCCGGCTCCACCTTTTCCACTAAGACAGGCAATTTTCACTGCACACCATGATATCCGCCATGGAAATGAGTCAGTTCTTCCAACCTACCTTCTTCCAGAGCATTCAAATCGTCCGCTGCGGCTTTATTTGCAGACTTGTAAATCTTCATACCAGCGGCTTTAAATACATCTGCTGCATTCTGACCGCATCGTACTGTCACCAACACATCTACGCTATTATCCACAAGAAACTGTGCCGCTTGAATACCTGCTCCCCCCTGGGCATTGGCTGCAGGGTTTTCCACTACCCTGTCTTCTCCGTTATCCCGAAACAAAAAATAGGGAGCACGTGCCAGGACAATGCACACATCCTGTTTATTTTCATCTAATGGGACAGCAATTCTCATCGTTCCAGCCTCCTTTACCATATGAACACAACTTCGATGACGTTTTCTGCATCCGCCACAGGCCCAATATTCTTCTTCTCCCTCACAGATCCGATAATCACCGCCTTCAATTCGAAGAGGAAGACCATCTACCAATGCATCTGCCAGTTTTTTTCTGCCTGAATTATAAATCAACTGCACAGTGGTTCTCGCCACCTGCATATAAATACTGCATTCTTCCTGGGAAAATCCTTCCTTATCAATCAGGCGGATTGCCTCATACTCATCCACCGTCAAAACCACAAATTCCTTAGGAACTCCTCCATTAACAGGCTGAAATTCCTGGGTTTTCGGCAAATGACATACTTTTCTGCATTTTCTGGGTCTTGGCACATTTTTCATCTCCTTACATTACAGATTGCGCTGTCAGTTGTTTCTTATAGTATAGGATTGTTTTTGTCATATGTCAATAACTTCATAAAATATTCTTATACCGGTATACTATCCCCCAAACACAGCGCCCCATACCCCACCTGCGGATTGGGATACTCTGTAAATCCCGGCAACTGCCTTGCGCCGCTGATCAGATAACTTTTCAATTTTTCCCCATATAAATAGATATCATTCTGTTTTATTATCCCCCACTCCATTAATAACGCCGCTGCTCCTGATACAAATGGAGTAGCAAAAGAAGTCCCTGTCACTAAAGCATATCCGCCCCCTGCCCGCGCCGTTCGAATATTTACTCCAGGCGCCACAATATCCGGTTTAATATAATCCGTTCCTCTGGTATATCCTCTGCCAGAAAAATCTGCATAGGACTGTAATTGTTGATTATATGCGCCTACCGAAATCGCCTGAAGCGCCGTAGACGGTATCGTAAGTGTGGTATCTGGCACAGGTGTGTAAAATCTTGTGGCTGTTCCCACGCTGTCTCCGCCAGGAAGCCACATATCAAAATCTCCTTCTATAATTCGCACAGGCTCAAAATAAAACTTCCATACTCCGCTGTCCACATAGGTTTCCCCCGGAAGAAAATCAATATAAACTTCCTGCGCTATACTATAAGGATTCGGTTCTCCATAATAAATTAATAATTCCGTATTCCGTATCCTGAATCTCTGCGCTCCCAAAATCTGTTCCAAGGGACCTATTCTTGTGCCAGAAGGATGTTCCAGATAAATTTTTATCTTATCCTGATAATTTTTCCATATTTGCACATTTACCGACGGTTCATACAGACCTATTCCCATTTCTACCTTGTGTACTTCTCCTGTCCTTAATCTTCCTCCTGTATGCCCTCCCCGGTTCCCCTCATTTCCTGTACCCACACAAATCGAAGTTCTTCCCACGGCAGCCACTTCATCTAAATAAGTTTCCACAAGACTTCTCCCATTGTGTGTTCATTATAACTAAGGGAAAGTTACTGTAAAAAAATTTGCAGTCTTTACACTGCCTGTTTTTCTACCGGATAAGGCGACTGATACTTAAATACAATATCAATGCTCTTATCTCCATTCACAACAATTTTTTCAATCAATTCTGTCACAATTTCTCTTGTCACTTCGGATAATGTTCCATACTTGATAAATTTCTCTATCCAGTTTTCATAAGATTCTTCTGCCTCTCCAAAGCTGTCTTTCTCTTGTTCTGCCAACTGAATCTTCGCCCTGATATCTTTA
>JAXEUM010000091.1:0-41902 GCA_034114925.1 Oliverpabstia sp. | reverse complement strand
GATTTGAAAAACAGGGTCGTGTATCTACAGTTTCTGGTTTTTTGAATTCCATGGCATATCTGGGAACGGCAGTATCAACGTATACTATTGGTCTGATGGTGGAAAAATTGGGATGGAATATCACGATTGGAAGCTGGATAGTTTTTACAGCGGCGGCGCTGATTTGCTGTGTGGTCTTTAGAAAGAAAGAGTTTTAAATTATATATAGTATAAAAAATACAGGAAGTTATGGATGAAATAGATAACTTCCTGTATTTTTGTTTAAAGATGTATTACCGGACTTACACAGACCAGATTTTCTAAAATGGTTTCATTTTCGAATAATTTTGGGATTATGATGGTTTCATTTTCCTGGAACATGGAAAGCGGAATCTTTTCATCTGCCATGCAGGTGATAGTTCTTTGGGGGGTTTTCAGGGTGATCCGGTAATTTTCCAGAGGCAAAGGCTGATATCCCGGTTTGTTCATCTGTTTCACAGTGAAAGAGAGCGTTCCATCTGCCAAGCGGGTTTCTAACAGAGGTCCTTTGCAGATCCAGGTACGTCCTTGGTGAATAGCGATGGAGAGTTCTTTTGTAATATCTTCTGTTTGCTCTCCTTCGATATAGGTGGAATAATGACCGTGAAGAGTACTGTTTCCATGAAGATCCATGCCGCAGGTAGCTGCCAGATGTTCGCCCTGTAAAACAAGGTTTTCCCATAGCAGAAGACCTTTCTCATTTACTTCATGAAGAGGTTCTGGATTGTTGAAAATCTCAATAAAATCACAGCAGGAGTAATCGGTCATGTTCATAACGAACCGACATCCCTGAGCAAAAGGCCATCCAAAAGAATAAGGATGGGCAATACCTGCCAGAGCGCCTTTTTCTTTTACTGCTTGAAAGAGAAGTTCTGGTTTGTGAAGGTTAATATTTTCCCAGGGTACGTACTCTGTCAGGTTCAGACAGAGAATATGTCCATAATAAGTGGTATATTCCATTCCGTAGATACAGGAGAGTGGAAGATTTTCCTTCTCCAGAAGTTCTTTTATTTTCCGATGGCCGGAAATGGTATTGTGATCTGTGAGGGCAAAAGCGTCTACCTGATCTTCGGCCATAAATTCTGCCAGTTCCCGGCAGGTGAATACCGCATCGGATTCGGTGGTGTGATTATGTAATTCCAAACGTTTATACATATTGATACAACTCCTTTCTTATCGTACGCGCACAGTGAGGGAGTATTCTGTGTTATCCAGAAGAACAGAAAAAGCAAGAATCGTTACTTTTAATACGCCTTCAATAGACGGTTGAGGAATACATCCTTCTGTAGCCTCGGCAGATGTAAAATGCATATGGCGTGTGGTAAGTTGGCGGTGAATACATCCTATAAATTCATCGTTCAGAGTTGCCAGTGTGTGGATTTCTGTTTTCATGTCATGATAGATGGCGTGTTCCAGTTCTTCTTCAGAAGCCGGCACAAGACCATACTCTCTGGCACAGTATTCTTTCAGATAGTCTTTCATTTCCCCGGTGACGTCCTCAGGTGAAAAATGCTGGGGTTTAAAAGAAAATTCGATGTCCAGTTCTTCGTAAGGCTGATCCAGACAAACGGTGTAGGAAATTTGTCCTACAAAATCTTTGCACAATTTTCCTTCTACATGATAGACAGTTTTCATATCATTCATTGTAAAACCTCCCGTTGATAATAATTACGGTACTTCTTTAAATCAAAGAAGAATCCTGTCGATTCGTATGATAGACATTTCTTATTGAGATGTCAATATAAGATGGGGAATCGTAGAAATTTCCAGTGTTTTTGAAAGTAATTTACATTTTTCCATCAGGTGTATTTTGTTATACTGAAAAAAACAGAACAGGAGGAAGCAGGAATATGGAAAAAAGAACATTGTATGCAGAAGGCGAGTTTAAAAAAGGAAATCTTCATACCCATTCTACCCGGTCAGACGGAGAGCATACACCGGCAGAAATAGCAGAGCATTACAGAAGCAAGGGGTATGATTTTCTGGCAATCACGGATCACTGGGTGTATGGAACGCATCAGGAGCTGAACAGAGAGGATTTTCTTATGTTTCCCGGTACAGAGCTGGATATTGAACTTCCGGGCAGAAAAGATCATCACCTAGTGGGATTTGGACTTCCTGAGACGAATACCATTCCGGATAATTATACCTTTGAGGAAGAGAGAAAGGATATTACCTTAAGTACAGCGGAGAGAATTATCGAGTATTTTGGACAGCATGGAAATGTTACTTTGTATGGACATCCCTACTGGTCAAAAGTGGATTCTTCGGAAATCAAATATCTTCAGGGACTGATCGGTATGGAAATTTATAATCACGGTTCAGAATTCTGGGGAAATAACGGAAATTCAGAAACTTACTTTGATCATTTCCTCTTTGTGAGAAATCGCACCTATTGTTTTGCTACAGATGACGCTCACGATCTTACCGAGCATAGCCTGGGCGGATTTATTATGGTAAAAACAAAGGAGTTTACCCATAAAGGAATTCTTCAGGCGATTATAGACGGAAGTTTTTATGCTTCTTCCGGTCCTCTGATCCATGACTTCTATGTGAAGGACGGAGTGGCGAAGGTGACCTGCGCTCCCTGTGAACGTATTTATTTCCAGACGCCTCACAGGGGAGGACAGTTTTTCAGCGAGACAGGAGATCTCACAGAAGGCGAGTTTGCTCTGAACGGAGATGAAGAGTACGTGAGAGTGACCATCTGTGACGAAAAAGGCAGAAAAGCCTGGACACAGCCTATCTGGCTTTGGTTGTTTTGAGTTAAACCTCTGTAAAGAAATAGTTAAGAAAAATCCCTGATTTGTGGACTAAAGTAAAAAAAACTTTAAACTACTTTCGGAGTGTAGAATTATCCATAGAATATAGAAGTTTTATCCATTGTTAATAAGTTAAGAAAAATTTTATAATATACTCATCAAAGAGAAGGAGGAAACCTTATGCAAACAGCAAGTGTTGGGAAGCAGAAGAAGTATAAGCCGCCCAAACAGCCGCTGGGGAAGAGACTGCTCCGTTATTGGCCGCTGTATGTAATGTTGATCCCATGTATCATTTATTACATATTAATCTGCTATGTTCCTATGGCAGGTTCAGTACTGGCTTTTAAGGACTATTCTTTTAAGAAGGGTATCTGGGGAAGTCCCTGGGTAGGATTTGAATATTTCAAAACCTTTTTTAACAGTTATGATGCCCCAAGGCTGATTAAAAACACATTAACCATTGGTGTAATCAAATGTATTTTGGAATTTCCATTCGCGATTATACTTGCCCTTTTGCTGAATGAAATCCGTAACATGAAGTTCAAGAAGGTGTCTCAGACAATTACTTATCTGCCTCATTTCCTTTCATCCGTTATCATCGTAACCATGATTCAGAGAATCCTGGCTCCGAATACCGGTGTATTAAACCAGACAATTGCAGCTCTGGGTGGAGATGGAAGTAAGTTCTTTATGATGGAGGCGGATTATTTCTATCAGATATTGTTCTCTATGGATTTGTGGAGAAACATCGGATGGGATTCCATCATGTATCTGGCAGCAATCAGTAGTGTGGATTTGGCACTGTATGAAGCGGCAGAGATGGATGGATGTGGAAAATTGAAAAAGATGTGGCATATTACTTTGCCAAGTATTCGAGGAACTATCGGTCTTTTGTTTATTATGGGTATCGGTGGTATCCTGTCATCAGGTGTTGATCAGGTTTGGCTGTTGAGAACACCGGGTAACATGGTTTTGGCAGATACTTTGGACGTATATGTGGTTCGTATGGGTCTGCAAGGTGGACAGTTTGGTTACGCTACGGCAATTGGTCTGGTACAGGGTCTTGTTGGATTAGTACTGGTTGTTGTATGTAACAAGATTTGTGAGAAGATGACAGAGGTAAGCTTGTGGTAAAAACACATAATTATTTAGGAGGTTAGTATGAAGAAGAAAACTGTAAAACGTTTATTTGCAGCTACTTTAGCCGGAACAATGGCAGTTTCTATGCTGGCAGGCTGCGGTGGTTCAGATGATAAGAAAAAAGATGATTCTGCAAAGCAGGAAGAAGTTGATAATTCCGACAAACCGGAAACATGGATTGCAGACCGTACAATTACAGTACAGGCGTATGTGGATGATATTGGAAATTCACTTCCAAAAGATTTCAATAATACAGCAACTATGAAAAAAATTACAGAGCTGACAGGTATTAAACTGGATGTACGTTATACACCTGGTGATAGTGATGCAAAAGTTCTGGCTTCTCAGCTGGCTTCTGGAACAATTCCGGATGTTATTATTTCTTATCTGGACAACTCCACAAGACCAGAGTTCCCTCTGCTGTTTAAAGCAGCTAAGGACGGAATGTTTGCTGATGTTTCCGAATATATGAAAAACGGAAAAGTTTATTCCAAATACTATGAAGATGGATATCTTCCTCAGGATACTCATGACAACATCGTATTCCGTGATGATCTTGATGGTGTTTATCTGTGGCAGATGAATATCGATGAGATTGACCGTTCTCTGGAATATGTTCCGGAAGAAGAATACGTAGGTGGTATGTATATCCAGAAGAGAATCGTTGACGAACTGGGTATTGATCCAAAAGAGATCAAAACACAGGATCAGTTCTACGATTTGCTGGTACAGATGAAAGAGGCTGGATTCAAAGATAATAACGGAAATGATATTTATCCGTTAGGACCGAAATTCTGGGGTGGTTCTGTAGATGCTTTGCAGTATGTTACACCAGGATATCGTTGGGGTGTAAGTGATGATTACAACCTGGATGATGATGGAAAAGTAAAACATGTGGCAGAAACAGATTATGTATATGATCAGATCAACTTTGTAAGAAAACTGTTGAACGAAAATCTGATGAACCCGGAATTCTTCACAATGGATTCCACTCGTGCAGAAGAAGTTTCCAAAAACCTGAACTCCGGTATCATTGCTGACGTACATAACTATGAAGAAACCGTTTATGGAAGTGAAGATTGGGTACCGCTTGGACCGTTGAATGATATCCAGGGAGACAACAAAGAAGTTGTTCATGGAAAATCTAAACGTGGATGTATGGCAATCTCTGCAGAAGCAGAAAACCCAGATGAAATCTTTGCATTCTTTGATTGGTTGTCCACACCAGAAGGACAGATCATTGCTCAGTACGGTGCTGAAGGCGTATCTTATGATATGGTTGACGGAAAACCGGTTCTGAAAGAAGAAGTTCTTCAGAAACTGAACGATGGAGATACAGATTATCTCATCAATGAAGTGGGCGCTGGTTTCGGCGGAACAGGTAACTACTTCTTTGAATTCGTTCTGACAAATAAGAATAATATTGATAACTTTGGCGAGAGCCGTCCTGGAGCAGCTGCAGGTGGATCCACATTCGCTCGAAGTGTTGAAATTGCAAAAGAGTATCCTGTAGAGAAGAAACTGGTTCCTGGTCTTGATGCAACAGCATTCCTGTCTGTAGAAGAGCTGAGCGATGTTAAGATGCAGATGGATCTGTTGAACTGGGATGAGACATTTGTTCAGGCTTGTTTTGCAAAAACAGATGATGAAGTGAAAAGTATTATAGAGTCCTTCCGTGCGCAGTTGAAAGCGGCAGGAATCGAGCGCTTCGAGGATTACGTAAAGAAAGTTTACGATGAAAATCCGGAATCTGTAACATTCTACAAATAAGATACCTGTTTCTGCCCGCTTTTCGGGCGGGCAGGAAATAAGAAAGGATTGGGTATAAAATGAATAAGAGCAAAATTAAAACGAACCCAATGGATCGGGCCATACAGGTATTGATTTATATCATAGTTATTGCATTATGTCTTGTAATTTTGCTTCCGTGTATCAACGTTGTAGCGTTGGCGTTTAATGATGGTGCTGACGCAGCAAAAGGCGGAATCTGGTTCTGGCCAAGAGAGTTTACAATGGAAAACTTTAAAGAAGTATTCAAAGATGGAAGTATTAAAACAGCTTACATCATTACTATTGCCAGAACTGTGATCGGTACATTTTTAAGCTTGATGGTAACTACTCTTGCTGGTTACTCATTAAAGCAGAAAGATCTTCCGGGAAGAACACTCATTACTGTGTTGATTACATTTACCATGCTGTTTGGTGGTGGTCTGATTCCTACATATATTCAGTATAACAATCTCCACCTTCTGAACTCTTTCTGGGTATACGTAGTTCCTAGTTTGGTAAGCGTAACGTATCTGTTAATGATCCGTACCTTCTTTGAGGGTATACCGGACAGTTTGGAAGAATCTGCGAAGCTGGATGGCTGCGGTTTCTTTGGAATCTATACAAGAATCATGCTCCCACTGAGTAAACCGGTAATTGCCGTTGTTGGTCTGTATACAGCAGTTAACCACTGGAACGACTGGTTTGCAGGAGCTTTCTATATGAACGATACAAAGATGTGGCCTGTTCAGACTGTTCTTCAGAATATGCTGACAAAAGCTATGAGCGCTCAGCAGGAAGTAACTTCTGTTGCTCAGGCTCTGGCGCATAACACAGCATCTGTTACATCAGATTCTCTGAAAATGGCTGCTGTAGTTGTTACAACAGTACCGATTCTGTGTGTATATCCTTTTGTACAGAAATATTTTGCAAAAGGCGCTATGATTGGGGCAGTTAAAGGATAAATTAAATAGTATTTTGCAGGAGAGATTCCTCGCCTCGTTCAACAACATATGGCTATTTATGAACGGGTCGGGGAATCTTTCATTTATCATGATGAAGTAAAAATAGTAAGAAGAAAAATAAGGAAAAGTGAGGTAGGGAAATGAACGGAAAAAAATGGGATGTATACGTTTACGGGGATGTAAATATCGATATTGTAATTCCCGGCGTTGAGAAATTTCCGGAACCGGGACAGGAGGATGAAGTCGATGTGATGGAAACCTTCGTGGGCGGCGGTGCTGCATTGTTCACTCTGGGTGTGGGAAAACTGGGACTACATCCGGTATTTCAGGGTGAAGTGGGAGACGATTGCTATGGTGAACTGATCCGGAAAAAATTCAGGGAGAGCAATGTGGACGATTCCCTGCTGAAAACCAGTGACACACAGAAAACAGGAATTTCTCTCAGTTTTACCAATGAGAGAGACAGATCTTTTTTGACCTATCGGGGAACTAATGATAAAATCTGTATTGAAGCTGTGGATGTAGAACAGGTAAAAAATGCTTCTCATATTCATGTGACCGGATATGCAGGATCAGTAAATCATGATTCTTATGCGAGATTTTTAAAGAGAGTAAAAGAAGAAACAAATGCTACCGTTTCTTTTGATGTGGGTTGGGATTCTACGGGAGAATGGAATCCGGATATTTACCAGTTATTCCCCTATATCGATGTTCTCTTTATGAATGAAACAGAATCTGTTCATTACAGCCGGAAGGAGACAGCTTTGGAAGCAGCTAGAGATTTTGCAAAACACTGTGGTCTGGTGGTAATTAAACTTGGAAAACAGGGTTCTATGGCTGTAAAAGGCGAAGAACTTTACGAAGCAGCTTCCTACAAGGTGGATGCGATAGATACAACAGGAGCCGGAGATTCTTTTAATGCAGGTTTTATTTATGGATTTTTAAGAGGAAAATCTGTGACAGATTGTCTGAAATGCGGAAACGGCTGCGGAGCATTGTCTGTAACCGCACTGGGAGGAAACACAGGATTTCCGGTGGAAGAGGAACTGACTAACTTTATCCTGAAAAGGGATGGAAAAAATTAATTACAGGAGGAAATATACTATGAAAATTGCAGTAATTGGTGGAGCTGGTGTACGTACCGTTATTTTTATCAATGGCTTATTGGAACGTTACAAAAAACTGAATATTGATGAGGTTGTTCTCTATGATATTCAGGAAGAAAAACAGAGAATTATTGAAAAACTGTGTAAACATGTAGTAAACAGAAAAAATGAAGAACTGAAAGTATGGGCTGTTTCTGATCCGGTAGAAGCGATTACAGGCGCTGACTATATCGTTACAACTCTGCGTGTAGGTGGAGATCATTCTCGTGTAGTAGATGAGACAATCGCTCTGGATCTTGGGGTGATCGGCCAGGAAACAACAGGTGTAGGCGGATTTTCTATGGCAGTTCGTACCATTCCTGTATTGATGGAATACTGTGAATTGATCAAAAAACATGCTCCTAACGCATGGATTTTCAACTTCACCAATCCATCTGGTCTGGTGACACAGGCACTTCGAAGCGCAGGATATGACAGAATCATCGGTATCTGTGACGCTCCCAGCAGTACAAAATTCCGTATGGCAAGAGATCTTGGCGTGACAGAGGATGAACTTTATGTGGAATTCTTTGGATTGAACCATCTTTCCTGGATTCGCAGTGTGAAAAAGAAAGGAGAAGAAATTCTTCCTCAGCTTCTGGCAGATGACGAATTCTTAAAAGGAGTACAAGAGTTCTCTATGTTTGATCCGGATCTTCTGCGCTCTATTGGATTCCTTCCTAACGAATATCTGTATTACTACTATCATAGAGAAAAAGCTCTGGAGAATATTAAAAAATCTGGCGCTACCAGAGGAAAGACAATTGAATCTGTAAATCTGAAAATGATGGAAGAATTGAAAGAGATAGATATTGATGCAGATCCAGAAGGAGCACTGCAGATTTTCCTGTATTATATGCAGATCCGTGAAAATTCCTATATGAGTATCGAATCTGGTCTGGCAAAACGTCCACTACTGGAAAAAGGACAACTGGAAGTTCCGGATGGAATGGGATATGCAGGAGTTATGCTGGATTGTAT
Source organism: Oliverpabstia sp. (assembly GCA_034114925.1). Lineage (GTDB taxonomy): Bacteria > Bacillota > Clostridia > Lachnospirales > Lachnospiraceae > Oliverpabstia. Next base: position 33,124 of record JAXEUM010000091.1, on the reverse strand, counting down.
CGAAGGTATGCAGAGTGAAGAAGGAAAATATCTTGTTCTGTCTGTGGAAAACCACGGAAGTATCCCGGGATTGAATGACGAAGATGTTATCGAGACTACCTGCCATGTTTCCAAAGACGGTATCCATGCGGTAAAAGTAGAGGAAGTTCCGGAGCATTGCTATCTGTTAATGCGTATGATCAAAATGTACGAAAAACTGACAGTAGAAGCAATCAAGAACCACTCCAAAGAGACAGCAGTGAAAGCTCTGATGCTTCATCCGCTGATCAATTCTTATTCTCTGGCAAAAGAGCTGGTGGAAAAATATGATGAAGTATATGGTGGTATTTTTAAATAAGTGGGGCGAAGAAAATGAAAATTAATTTCAGTAAAAGTCCTGTATCCAATCTTCCGACAGTGAAAATCGATGCGAAAGAAAATCCGGGAGAGTTTTTCCGAAAACTGGGAAAACAAAGAGGAAATTCCTGCCAGATCATTTTGGATGATTTCGCTGGCGGAGAGTGGAAAGATGTCATGGAGAGTGCAGTTTGTGCTCTCCATGATGGCGCTTATAAAATGAATAAAGAAGCGCTGAAACAACTGGACAAAGAAAATATATTTGAAATGCGTGACAGACTGGCTGATTTTGGCGAGACAGAATATACCCTGGTTGCCAGTCAGCTTACGGAAGAAGAAGGCAGCCAATGGGTGCAGAGAGGCATTTCTCTGGCTACGAAAAAAGGGTATGCAAGAACTTTGGGAAATCTTCCCAACAATTATCTTCATACAGAAGATCTGGCTCTGTATGCAAAAAAAGTGGCAGATCATCTGGGCGTTTCCTGCCGTGTTTTGGGAGATGGAGAGTTACAGGAAATGAATGCCGGGGGAATCCTGGCAGTGAATCAGGGAAGCAGACGGGAAGCGGCCATGGTGGTACTGGAATATGAAGGAGCGCCGGGGGAAAAGAAAATCGGTCTGGTGGGAAAAGGATTGATGTTTGACGCCGGAGGGTATCATCTGAAATCTATTGATGGAATGAACGGAATGAAATACGATATGTGCGGAGCAGCAGGAATTCTTGAAGTTTTTGAATTTCTGGTGGAGCAGAAAGTGAAAAAAAATCTTATGGCTGTTTTGATGCTGGCAGAAAATGTGATCAGCGCCGATGCAGTAAAAATGGGAGATGTGATCACGATGCTTTCCGGCAATACCGTAGAAGTTTACAATACGGATGCAGAAGGACGTCTGGTGTTGGCTGACGGTCTTACCTATGTACAAAAGTGGGGAGCCGATCTGGTAGTGGATCTTGCCACATTGACCTACGGAGCGCAGGCAGCCCTGGGAGATGGAGTGACAGGCTTGTTTGTCAATCAGGAAGATTTATTTCACCAGTGGACAGACAGGGCAAAAGAGACAGGAGAACGATTCTGGAGACTTCCTCTGGACGAATATTACCACCGGATGCTTACCTGGTCTCAGTGTGCTGATTTTGCCAATTATGCTCCGGGAAAAGGTGCGGCAGCCAGTACGGCGGCGTGCTTTTTGGAAAACTTTATAGAAGAGGGTACAGGCTGGGTACATCTGGATATGGTAGGTCCTTCTGTGAATCGTTCTGAAAATGAAGAGATGGCACAGGGAGCCACCGGCGCAGGTATCTCTACAATTATTCAGTTTGTGGAAAAGAATCAGTGACAGGAGGTAATGTATGAATTTTACATTTGATGAGAAGATATCAAGAGAAGTATTGGAAAATTATCTTTCCCGTTCTGTGACAGCGGCAGGATTATTTGAAAGTGAAACACTGGAGGATGATCTTCGTGCAATCAAAGAAATGGGAGCGAAATTTTTGGGAAGAGCATCAGGAATCTGGTATATGGTGATGGATGACGAAGAACATTTTCGCCTTTCCAAAGAACTGGCAGACAAGGTTCACGCTATGGATCCGGAAATCATTCTTCAGTCCTGTGTGTTTGAATGGATTGTAGAAAGAATGGAAGAAGTAAAAATTCCCGCATACGTTTTTGAAGCTTTTGGTCTGGAGCCGGAAGATAGAACGTTCCGTCTGGCAGACGCATTATTTACCGATGAATCTTCCGGTTATATCGATCACAGAGATGATCCGAGAAAGAACGGAGGAATTCCGGATTTGTCCCGCCTGGAAGCAAGAATGTGGTTTTATTACCGTGCTACCCGTTACATTGACTGCGGATATGAAGCGCTTCATATGGGACAGGTACACATTTATACTGCCAACGATACAGGTATGGCGAAAACGGCAGAATTGTTCGGTATGATCCGGGAATATGCCCGCACTCATGCCAGAAGACATAAAGTTTTGATGGATGCTCATACTCATGGAGTCAATATCAGAGGAAAACTGCTGTTTGATTACCATGCAATGCCATTTACCAGAATGCCTCTGGCAGAAGTACCGGGAGAAGAGCTGGTTCTGGTAAGAGAGGGATACAGTGAAGGTGGAGAAAATCCCAATGGATGGTCTGCACCAACTATGCCGTATCTGATGGAGTACGATAACTGGGGCGGCCTTGTGGTAGAAAACAGAGAAAGCTGTCCAAGGGAAGAACTGGCATGGAGAGACTGGTGGGGATTTGACCAGATTGCCTGGTTTGCCAACCAGCCGGAAGAGAGCAGAAATCATTTTCTGGAATACACCTATAAATGGACAGAAATCAATAATCCCAATGCATATTTTGAAATTCCATTCCGCAGAATGTTAGGTGACGGCGCTGTGATGATGGAAAGAGCAGATAACGGTGAAAAAGACCGTCAGGCGTTCTATCAGATAAATACAAAAAGCGCTTCCTGTCCGATGGGATTTGGTCAGGAAGAACTGGCAAAGAAATTGTGGGAAAGCGGTCATGAACTTCGTAAAAAAGCAGCCAATCCGGAAATGTTGATTCGCTATGGCGCCGAAGAGGTTTATGATGAAGAAACAGGACTGAAGCTGCCGGAAAAAGTAGTAGTATACGGAAGTTTCCAGTCCCATGTGGGTGCGATTAAAAATGATTCCAACAGTGAAACCACAAGAATGTACTATGTGGGAAATAACACATATGCGTTATCTGTAGTAATGCCATTCGCAGGTACTTATGATTTTTCAGTGGCTACCTATGGAACACTGTCAGCTACGTATCAATTGGATAAATATCCGAGAAGTGGCTCCTCCAACAAGGCTCACTTTACCACTTCAAAAGATAACATGACAGTGCGGTTCACTTATCAGTTTATCACAAATGAAGTGACAGTTGAATTGTTCGAATAAGAAGAAATAACGAAAAAATACGAAATTCAATTGACAAAATTGTGATATTGTGCTAAATTACATTTAGAACTGAAAGGAATCTGAGTACTGACGGAATATAATGTGGAGGACCACAGGGGAATCAGATTCGTATAAGAAGCCGACCGTCTGGGCAACATTTGTTGATGCAAATGCTGCCCTTTTTTGTACAAAAGTTCGTAACTGGAAAAGTACAAAACAGAGAGAACTTTGTATGAGATGACTTCAGAATGGAAGTTCAAACAGAATATTTTTTATCTAAGGAGGAAGATAAGGATGTTTAAAGACGAGTTTCAGGCAGTCTGCAATGCAGGTGCGGCAAAGAGTAACTTATTGAAAAAGAATCCGCTGGGATACTTTGTATCAGCTATGGTGGCAGGTATGTTTATTTCTTTCGGAAGTTTTATTGCTTTTACTTTGGGGCAGTTGATTTCCGCAGGAGAATCGGCGTCATGGACGAAGCTGGCTCAGGGATTTGCTTTTGCAGCGGCTTTAAGTTTGGTGGTAATGGCAGGAGCAGAGTTGTTTACGGGAAACAACCTTGTGATGACAGCAGCATCTATTCGAAAATCTGTCAGTTGGGCAGATACCGTTAAACTTTGGGTAGTATGCTGGATTGGTAACCTGGTAGGATCTGTTCTTTGTGTTGGAGCATTTCAGTTGACAGGTATTCCTACAGCCGGTGAAGGAGCAGTGGCAGATTACTTTATCAAAATTTCTACAGGTAAGGTAACACTGGGCCCGGTGGAATTAATAGCCCGGGCGATTTTGTGTAATATTCTGGTATGTCTGGCAGTATGGTGCGGAACAAAACTGAAAAGTGAGTCAGGTAAACTGATTATGATCTTCTGGTGCATTTTGGTATTTATGGTTTGCGGATTCGAGCATAGTATTGCCAATATGAGCATCCTGGGCGTAGGTGTGGCAAATGGAGGAATCACTATAGGTCAGTATTGTTACAGCGTACTGGTGGCTACTGTGGGAAATATGATCGGAGGAGCCGTATTTGTGGCGTTACCTTATCATCTGATTTCTAAAGAAAAATAAATTTTTTGAAGTTTAAAATAAAAATCTCTCATAAAAATCAGTATTTTTTAAAATCTGATATTTATGAGAGATTTTTATTTTGAGGAAAAACTGGACTGGTAAAAAATATACAAACTGGATATTTATATATATCCAGATGAGTGATATTATAGCAGATATAAAAAGTAAGGAGGAGTTAAGTTTGAAATCAAAAGATACTTTAATGAAATGGGCACAGACAGCACTTTTGGCAGCCTTATGTTATGTGAGTTTTACATTTCTTCAGATTAAAATTCCTACACCGGGGGGAGATGCCACCTCACTGCATATTGGAAATGCATTTTGCGTACTGGCTGCCCTGCTTTTGGGAGGCGGATATGGCGGTCTGGCAGGAGCTGTAGGCATGACAATTGCAGATTTGTTGGATCCGATTTATATTGTGGGAGCGCCGAAAACATTTGTGCTGAAGTTTTGTATTGGTCTTATCACAGGTCTTGTGGCTCATAAAATAGCAAGAATTAATGAGAGTCATGATAAGAAATATATTTTGAAATGGAGTATTCTTGCCAGTGTGTGCGGTTTGGGATTTAATGTGGTTGCCGACCCTGTGGTGGGATACTTTTATAAAATGTATATTTTAGGACAACCGCAGCAGATGGCAGATGTGTTGATGAAATTAAGCGCAGTGACAACATTGGTAAATGCTGTTGTTTCTGTTATTTTGGTAACGGTTATTTATAATGTACTTCGTCCCGCATTGATAAAAGCAGGACTTTTAATTCCAGGTTATAAAAAATCTTGACTTTAAAAAAAATACCCCCTATAATAGTTACGAAGCGAACATTCGTTAACGAACTATTATAGGGGGTATTTTTATGGAGAAGAAAGATCATATCGGAATTGAGGTAAAGCGTCTGGACAATGAGATACATAGCCGAATGGCAGTATATCGCTCAGAAAAAGGTCAGGGAGAACTGACGATGATGCAGAGCTGGATTTTGGGATTTATCTACAGAAATTCTCAAAGAGAAATATTTCAGAAGGATATTGAGGCAAAATTCTCGATTGCCCGTTCCACAGCGACAGGAATTTTGCAGTTGATGGAAAAAAACGGATATATCAGGAGAATCAGTCTGCCCAGAGATGCCCGAATGAAAAAACTGGAGTTGACGCCAAAGGGGATACAGATGCAGGAGATAACACTCGAAAATATTCAACGAATGGAAAACAAGCTTCGTGAGGGGATTTCCCAGGAAGATATAGAAATCTTTTTCCGGGTGATACGGAAAATGAGATCAAATGTGGAAATGGAACAAAGTGAAACAGACAGGAGGAGAGACAGATGATTAAAACATTGGGAGCTCAGGTAAAAGAATTCAAAAAAGACTCCATATTAACGCCTATTTTTATGATTCTGGAAGTTATTATGGAAATGATCATTCCTCTTCTTATGGCTTCTATCATTGATGAAGGCGTAGAAAAGGGAAATATCCGCCATATATGGATTGTGGGCGGATGTATGATTCTGGCAGCATTAGGCGGGCTGTTCGCAGGCATTATGGGCGGAAAATGTGCAGCCAATGCATCGGCAGGATTTGCCAGAAATCTAAGAAATGCCATGTATGAAAACATACAGACATTTTCATTTTCCAACATTGATAAGTTCAGCACAGCAGGATTGATAACCAGGCTGACTACAGATGTATCGAATATGCAAAATGCGTATCAGATGTTGCTGCGTATGTTTACGAGAGCGCCATCTACTCTGATTTGTGCTATGGTTATGGCATTCAGCATTAATGCCAGATTATCTCTGATTTATCTGGCGGCAGTCGTTTTGCTGGGCGGATGTCTTTTTTTGATTATGAGCCATACTACAAAGTATTTCCAGCAGGTGTTTAAAAAGTATGATGAATTAAATGCCAGTATTCAGGAAAATGTTGCGGGAATCCGTGTGGTAAAGGCATACGTAAGAGAAGATTATGAAAATAAAAAGTTTTCCAAAGCCAGTAAAAATGTTTATCAGATGTTTGTGAAAGCGGAGAAGATTCTTACTTTGAATTCTCCTCTGATGCAGTTTACGGTATATGGTTGTATCCTGGGAATCAGTTGGCTGGGAGCTAAGATGATTGTGGTGGACAGTCTGACTACAGGGGAATTGATGAGTCTTCTTACATATTGTATGAACATTCTTATGAGTTTGATGATGCTGTCCATGATTTTCGTTATGGTTACCATGAGTATGGCAAGCGCGCAGAGAATTACGCAGGTACTGAATGAGAAAGCTGATTTGGTGAACCCGGAACAGCCGGTCAGAGAAGTTAAGGATGGAAGCATTGTTTTTGAAAATGTAGATTTCAGCTACAAAGCGGAAAGTACAGAACCGGTATTGAAAGATATTAATTTAAATATTCATGCCGGTGAAACGATAGGTATTATCGGTGGAACGGGAAGTGCAAAATCCAGTCTGGTAAACCTGATCAGCCGTTTGTATGATGTTTCAGCGGGCAGCGTGCAGGTAGGCGGACTGGATGTGCGGAAGTATGATATGGAGGTTTTGCGGGAGCAGGTAGCTGTGGTATTGCAAAAGAACGTACTGTTTTCCGGAACTATTCTGGAAAATCTTCGCTGGGGAGATAAAAAAGCCAGCAAAGAAGAGTGTATTCGGGCCTGTAAACTGGCCTGTGCCGATGAGTTTATAGAGAAACTTCCCGATGGATATGAAACGTATATTGAACAGGGAGGAACCAATGTATCCGGAGGACAAAAACAGAGACTTTGTATAGCAAGGGCATTGCTGAAAAAGCCGAAGATCTTGATTCTGGATGATTCAACCAGCGCTGTAGATACGGCAACAGATGCAAAAATCCGTCAGGCTTTTGCACAGGAAATCCCGGGAACAACAAAACTTATTATTGCCCAGAGAATTTCCAGTGTACAGAATGCAGACAGAATTATTGTTATGGATAACGGAAAAGTGAATGGCTTTGGAACTCACGAAGAACTTCTCGCATCCAATAAAATTTATCGGGAAGTATATGAATCTCAGACCCAGGGCGGAGGAGATTTTGATGAAAATGGAGGTGAGAAATAATGCCGGGAATGGGAAAAAGGCAGGGAAAACCTATGCAGAAGGTGAAAAATCCAGGAAAACTTTTAATGCGTCTTATGAAATACCTTATGAAATCCTATGGAGTCCATCTGGTGGTAGTAGCGGTATGTATTTTTGCCAGTGTTCTTGCCAATGTGCAGGGAACCATGTTTATGAAAAATCTGATCGATGATTATATTGTGCCAATGTTGGGAAAGGAGTCTCCGGATTTTACGCCGCTGCTTCACGCAATTTTGAAAGTAGGAATTTTTTATGCAATCGGTATTTTTTCTACATTTGCATATAGCAGAATTATGGTTTATGTGACGCAGGGAACACTGCACAAGCTTCGTGTGGATCTTTTCACCCATATGGAAAAGCTTCCTGTGAAATACTTTGACACCCATGCACACGGAGATATTATGTCGGTATATACGAACGATATCGATACGCTCCGTCAGATGATAAGTCAGAGTATGCCGCAGCTTTTATCCAGTATTATTACCATTGTCAGTGTGATGATCAGTATGATTATCCTCAGTATCCCTTTGACACTGGTAACTTTAGTCATGGTGGGAATTATGCTTGTGGCTACGCAGAAACTGGCGGGCGCCAGCGGTAAATATTTTCTGGCGCAGCAAAGAGCATTGGGAAAAGTCAATGGTTATGTGGAAGAAATGATGGAAGGTCAGAAAGTGGTGAAGGTTTTTTGCCATGAAGAAGAGAGTTTGGAAAAATTCAGAGAATTGAATGAAGAACTTTATAACAGTTCCAATTATGCAAACCGCTATGGAAATATGTTGGGACCGGTCAATGCACAGTTGGGCAATGTAAGTTACGTGGTCTGCGCTATTGTAGGAGGAATTTTTGCCATATATCATGTGGCAAGTCTTACTTTGGGCGGCCTGGCAAGTTTTCTGACCTTTAATAAAAGTATCAATATGCCCATCAATCAGGTGAGTCAACAGATTAACAGTATTGTCATGGCTCTGGCGGGTGCGGAACGAATCTTCAAGTTGGTAGATGAATCTCCGGAATTGGATGAAGGATATGTAACACTGGTAAATGCCAAAAAGGAAAATGGAGAATTGGTGGAAACAGCAGAACACACAGGACTTTGGGCATGGAAACATTATCATAAGGCGGAAAATTCCACTACCTATACGGAATTAAAAGGAGATGTGGTATTTAACGGTGTGGATTTTGGCTATAATGATAAGAAAATTGTGCTTCATGATGTAAAATTATATGCACAGCCGGGACAGAAAATTGCTTTTGTTGGTTCCACGGGAGCAGGAAAAACCACAATCACCAATCTGATTAATCGATTTTACGATATTCAGGATGGAAAAATTCGCTATGATGGTATCAATATCAATAAGATTAAAAAAGCAGATCTTCGTCGCTCTCTTGGAATCGTTCTTCAGGAAACCCAGTTATTTACCGGAACGGTGATGGAGAATATTCGTTATGGAAAATTGGATGCCACAGATGAAGAAGTGATGGCAGCCGCCCGGCTTGCCAATGCAGACGGATTTATCCGGCGTCTTCCGGAAGGATACCAGACCATGCTTCGAAATAATGGAGCAAATCTCAGTCAGGGACAAAGACAGTTGCTTGCTATCGCAAGAGCAGCAGTGGCAGATCCTCCGGTGTTGATATTGGATGAGGCAACCTCTTCTATTGATACAAGAACAGAAAAATTAGTGCAGGATGGGATGGATAAACTGATGAAGGGAAGAACCACCTTTGTAATTGCTCATCGCCTTTCCACAGTCAGAAACAGTGATTGTATCATGGTTTTGGAAAATGGACGGATCATTGAGAGAGGAACTCATGACCAGCTCATTGAAGAAAAAGGAAAATATTATCAGTTATATACGGGAAATTCTGGCGCATTAGCATAAAAAGGACGGTATGTTTTAGCGTTGTAACGGAACTGTTACAACCGAAAGCATACCGTTTCTTTTTTGGCAGAGGAAAACAGATATCTTTGATTTACGTAAAAAGAGATTTATGATACAATCTGACTGTAGACTTAAGAAAGGAGAAAACATATGGTGTTATTTATAGAATATCCAAAATGCAGCACTTGTCAGAAAGCAAAAAAATGGCTGACAGAAAATAATATTTCATTTACAGACCGTCATATTGTGGAAGAAAATCCTACGCTGGAAGAATTGAGAGAATGGACGAAAAGGAGTGGTCTGCCTTTGAAAAAGTTTTTCAATACCAGCGGAATGAAGTACAGAGAGTTACAGTTGAAAGATAAGCTGCCAACCATGTCGGAAGAAGAGCAACTGGAACTTCTGGCTTCCGATGGTATGATTGTAAAACGACCATTGCTGATAGGGGATGATTTTGTTATACCCGGATTCAAAGAGAAAGAATGGCTGGAAAAGCTGGGACTTTGATGGAAAGGGAGATCATGATGACAGAAAAAGAAATCATAGATACTGCAAGGGAAGCAGGGTTTGACCATGCTGTTTTTATGAACGTGGAGGATCTGCGGTTTGAAGGCAGTCTCAGAAAGTACTGTGAGGAGAATCTTTGTGGTAATTATGGAAAGAATCATGCCTGTCCTCCGGATTGCGGTACTCCCCAGGAGATGGAAGAGAAAGTGAGAAAATATTCCCGGGCGCTGGTAATGCAGACAATTCAGACCGTGGAGAATGTGATGGATAACGGGGAGATCAGAAGGGTAAGAAAAAGACATAATGATATGTCAGGAGCTTTTCTGAGAAAGATGAAAAAAGCAGGACAAAAGGGACTGCCTGTTATGGCAGGTCCCTGTACTGTATGTGCAGTTTGTGCCAGAGCAGAAGGGAAACCTTGTCGTTTTCCTGAAGAAAAGGCATCCTGCTTATCTGCTTACTGTATACAGGCAGATAAAATGGCAGACAGTTGTGGACTTACTTACTGGTGTGGGGAAAATAAAGTGGCATTTTTCAGTTTGTATGTTATATAAGAGGAGGTAGAAAATGTTAGAATCTGTAGAAGCTACGCTGGAATGGGTGTTGGAAAACATCGCCAGTATAGCCATATTATTGTTTGAATTTATCGGAGTGGGAATTATTATCTGGAGTGGTTTGAAGGGGATTACCAAATGGCTTCGTCATTCCGGAGATACGAGGATTTATCTTGCCAAGGGACTTGCCATGGGACTGGAATTTAAGATGGGAAGCGAGATTCTTCGTACAGTTATTGTGCGGGAATGGAAAGAAATTGGTATCGTCGCAGGAATTATTGCTCTGCGAGCTGCGTTGACCTTTTTGATTCACTGGGAGATCAAGGAAGAAGAAAAGGCGAAAGAAGTAGAAAAAGCAGATTGATTCTAAAAGATAATCGGAAATGGTAATTATTAGTCTACTATCGTAATTTTGTGGGGAATGAACCATTATCAAGAAACTCCCATAGAATATCAGGTGTCAAAACCTGAATTCTATGGGAGTTTTTTTGTTTAAGCTTTAAGGACTATATGTCCCTGTTTTTTAGAATTATAACTGAGGACCAGCAGAAACCAGAGCTTTTCCAGCTTCGTTTCCTTCGTATTTAGCGAAGTTCTTGATGAATCTCTGTGCAAGATCTTTTGCTTTCTCATCCCATTCGGAAGCGTCAGCATAAGTATTGCGAGGATCCAGAATATTTGTATCAACACCTGGCAGTTCTGTAGGAACTTCAAAGTTGAAGTATGGAATTGTCTTTGTAGGTGCATTCTTGATGTCGCCATTCAGGATTGCATCGATGATTCCACGAGTATCTTTAATGGAGATACGTTTTCCTGTTCCGTTCCATCCTGTATTAACCAGGTAAGCTTTTGCTCCGTTAGCTTCCATTTTCTTAACCAGTTCTTCTGCATATTTTGTAGGATGCAGTTCCAGGAATGCCTGACCAAAGCAAGCAGAGAAAGTAGGAGTAGGCTCTGTGATACCACGCTCTGTACCTGCAAGTTTTGCAGTAAATCCAGACAGGAAGTAGTATTCTGTCTGTTCTGGTGTCAGAACGGATACTGGAGGCAGAACTCCAAATGCATCAGCAGACAGGAAGATAACATTCTTTGCAGCCGGTGCAGCAGATACTGGACGAACGATTTTTTCGATATGTTCGATAGGATAAGAAACACGAGTATTTTCTGTTACGCTCTTATCATCAAAGTCAATCTTTCCTTCTGCATCCAGAGTAACGTTCTCCAGAAGTGCATTACGTTTGATTGCATTGTAGATGTCTGGCTCAGATTCTTTGTCCAGGTTGATAACTTTTGCGTAGCATCCGCCTTCGAAGTTGAATACTCCGTTGTCATCCCAACCGTGCTCGTCATCACCGATCAGAAGACGTTTTGGATCTGTGGACAGAGTAGTTTTACCTGTTCCGGACAGACCGAAGAAGATAGCTGTATTTTCACCGTTCAGGTCAGTGTTAGCGGAGCAGTGCATGGATGCGATGCCTTTCAGCGGCAGGTAGTAGTTCATCATGGAGAACATACCTTTTTTCATCTCTCCGCCGTACCATGTGTTGAGAATAACCTGTTCACGGCTTGTGATGTTGAAGATTGCAGCTGTTTCGGAGTTTAGTCCCAGCTCTTTGTAGTTTTCAACTTTTGCTTTGGATGCATTGTAAACGATGAAATCCGGTTCAAAGTTTTCCAGTTCTTCTTCTGTAGGCTGGATGAACATATTCTTAACGAAATGAGCCTGCCAAGCCACTTCTACGATGAAACGGATAGCCATACGAGTATCAGCGTTGGCACCGCAGAATGCGTCAACAACGAAAAGTCTCTTATTGGACAGCTCTTTCAGAGCGATTTCCTTACAGGTATCCCATGCTTCCTGGGATGCAGGTTTGTTATCATTCTTATATTCGTCAGATGTCCACCATACAGTGTCTTTGGAGTTCTCGTCCATAACAATGAATTTATCTTTAGGAGAACGTCCGGTATAAACACCAGTCATTACATTAACAGCGCCCAGTTCACTTACCTGTCCTTTTTCGAAACCTTCCAGTTCAGGTTTGGTTTCTTCCTGGAACAGTACTTCATAAGAAGGGTTATAAACAACTTCTGTAGTTCCGGTAATACCGTATTTTGTCAAATCGATTTTTGCCATCTTACATTAACCTCTTTTCTTCCATTTTTGAAGGTCTATATTGTATGACCTACATATCATATTATACATAAAATGCCAATAAAAGCAATAAAAAATCTTTAAAATTTCGTATACTGTATGATGTCTATCCCATATAGTTTGGTCACAGAATCTTCAAAGTGAATTCAATATGCTCAATCTCCATGGATTCAGCTGAAATACGATATTGATTTATAGCTTGAGATTCATTAGAATAAATACATCAGATGATTAGGAAGAAAAGAGATTGTTTTACAGGGAAAAGGAGGAGGACGAATTATGAAATTACAGAGTCAGGAAATGAGAAAGATAGCTCCCGAGCTGGATCCTTTGCGGATTGGAACAGGGTGGAAAAAAGAGGATTTGGATAAGGTACAGATTATGGTGGAAAGTACTTATGGAGACAGCCATCCGGGAAGCGGTCACCTGAACGTACTTGTGGAAGAGGTTAGAAAAGGGATCGAAGAAGAAGGGGGATTTGGCGCCAGATATTACTGTACGGATATCTGCGACGGAGAAAGCCAGGGAACGGACGGAATCAATTACAGCCTAGTCAGCAGAGAAATGATTGCCAACATGATAGAAATTCATGCCAATGCAACGCCCTTTGACGGCGGGGTATATCTGTCCAGCTGCGATAAGGGATTGCCGGGAAATCTCATGGGACTTGCCCGTGTGAACATTCCTTCTGTTGTGGTTTTGGGAGGAACTATGAATGCAGGTCCGGATATGCTGACACTGGAACAACTGGGAATGTACAGTGCGAAATATGAGAGGGGAGAAATTGACGAGGAAAAGCTGGATTGGGCAAAGTGTAATGCCTGTCCAAGCTGTGGCGCCTGCTCATTTATCGGAACGGCTTCTACCATGCAGATTATGGCGGAGGCTTTAGGTCTGGCTCTTCCGGGAAGCGCTCTGATGCCGGCTACAAGTCCAGATCTTCTGGAGTTTGCGAAAGAAGCAGGACGGCAGGCGGTAAGACTGGCAAAAATGGAACATATGCGTCCCTCGGATATTGTGAATGTGAAAAGTTTTGAAAATGCGATACTAGTACACGCTGCAATTTCAGGAAGTACGAATTGTCTGCTTCATATTCCGGCTATCGCTCATGAATTTGGTCTGGAAATTACAGGAGATACTTTTGACAGGCTTCACAGAAATGCCAGATATCTTCTGGATGTGCGTCCGGCAGGAAGGTGGCCGGCTGAATGCTTCTATTATGCAGGAGGTGTTCCGGCAATTATGGAAGAAATCAAATCCCATCTCCATCTGGAGGTGATGACCGTTACCGGAAAAACTCTGGGCGAGAATCTGGAAGAATTGAAAAAAAATGGATTTTATGAAAAATGTGAAAAGTGGCTGCAGGAATTTAATAAACGGTATCAGGTGAATCTGAAAAGGGAAGATATTATTCGTCCTTATGAGAAAGCGCTGGGGACAGACGGAAGTATTGCCATTCTCAGAGGTAATCTGGCTCCGGAGGGCGCTGTGATCAAACACACCGCCTGCCCAAAAGAAATGTTTCATTCTGTGCTGCGGGCAAGACCTTTTGACAGTGAAGAGGAATGTCTGGACGCCATTTTAAAACATAGGGTTCAGAAAGGTGAGGCTGTTTTTATCCGTTATGAGGGACCTAAGGGAAGCGGTATGCCGGAAATGTTCTATACTTCAGAAGCGATCAGCAGCGATAAGGAACTGGGAAAAAGTATTGCCCTTATTACAGATGGAAGATTTTCAGGAGCTTCTACAGGTCCGGTGATTGGGCATTGCAGTCCGGAAGCAGTGGAGGGAGGACCGATTGCTCTGGTGGAAGAGGGAGATCTGATTGAAATCAATGTGATGGAGAGAACATTGAATATTATAGGAATTGCCGGGGAAAAGAAGACTCCGGAAGAGATCGATGCTGTTTTAAAAGAAAGAAGAAAGCGCTGGAAACCTGGTACACCGAAATATAAAAAAGGAGTATTGAGACTGTTCAGTGAACATGCCGCCAGTCCGATGAAAGGGGCTTATCTGGAATATTGAGACAGAGAGGTTATACATATGGAAAATAAATGGAAACATAGATTTATTACTTTGGGAGAGCTGTTACTTCGTCTTAGTACACCGGATCACGGGAAAATACGAGCTGCTTCTTCTCTCGAAATGAATTATGGGGGCAGCGAGGCGAATATAGCCCTTTGTCTCGCAAATTTGGGGATTGACAGTTCGTATTTTACTGTGGTTCCCGATAACAGTCTGGGGAGAAGTGCAGTTTCCGGATTAAAGGGAAGCGATGTAGACTGTTCCCGGGTGATTTACAGTACGCCGGAAGAGACGCCTTCTCATCGTCTGGGGGTGTATTATCTGGAAGCAGGATATGGAATCCGTCCCAGTCAGGTGATTTATGATAGAAAACACAGCGCTTTTTCAGAGTATGATTTTACAGGAATTGATGTAGATGCGTTGCTGGAAGGCTATACCTGGCTGCATCTGGGGGGAATTACTCCGGCTTTAGGAGAAAATGCCAGAGAATTGACAATGTCTTGTCTGATGGCTGCCAAAAAGAAAAATATGGTAGTAAGTTTTGACGGGAATTTCAGAAGCACACTGTGGAGTTGGGAAGAGGCAAGAGATTTTTGTACCCAGTGTCTTCCTTATGTGGATGTACTGTTTGGCATAGAACCGTATCATCTCTGGAAAGAACCGGGAAATCCGGAATCGGGAGATGTAAAAGATGGTCTTTTATTATGGCCGGATCTGGAGCAGCAGGATAAGGTATTTCGTGAATTTGTAAAACAATATCCGAATATTCGTTGTATTGCCCGTCATGTGCGTCTGGCACAAAGCAGCAGCAGAAACAGTCTTGCCGCATTTTTGTGGCTGGATGGAAAAACATGGGAGAGTAATACGATCACATTTGATATACTGGATCGGGTAGGGGGAGGAGATGCTTTCGTGGCAGGGATTATTTATGCGCTGATGCAGGAATATCCTCCGAAAGAGATTGTTGATTTTGGTGTGGCCTGCAGCGTTTTGAAACATACCATACATGGAGATGGAAATATCATTGAAAATGCACAACAGGTACGCCAGGTGATGAAACAGGATATGGATATTAAACGATAATAGAAAGAGGTAGAAAATGAAAACGATAGAGCAGAGATTTTATGAGATGGGAGTTGTTCCTGTTGTAGTATTGGAACAGGCAGAAGATGCAGTTTTGCTTGCCAGGGCTTTGATGGAAGGGGGACTTCCCTGTGCAGAGGTAACTTTTCGTACCGAGGCAGCGGCGGAATCCATAGGTTGGATGGTGAAAGAGTATCCCGATATGCTGGTGGGAGCAGGAACTGTCCTTACAACTAAGCAAGTGGATCAGGCAATGAAAGCCGGTGCAAAATTTATTGTCAGTCCGGGATTTGATCCGGAAATTGTTGATTATTGTCTGGAAAAAGAGATTCCCGTATTTCCCGGATGTATTACGCCTTCCGAGGTGGCGCAAGCAGTAAAAAGGGGATTGAAGGTTGTCAAATTTTTTCCTGCCCAACAGGCCGGAGGACTGGATATGATAAAAGCAATGGCGGCGCCTTATCCCATGTTGAAGTTTATGCCCACAGGAGGGATCAATCTTCAAAATATGGAGAAATATTTAAGTTGTGACAAAATACTTTGCTGCGGTGGAAGCTGGATGGTAAAAAGTGATCTGATCCAAAAAGGAGATTTTGATACGATCCGGGAGCTTTCAGCGGAGGCAAGAAAAAAAGCGGATTCTGTAAGAGCATAAAAACGTAAAAAATCAGGAGACACAAAGATATGCTGAATCGTGAAGATATGATGGAACTTACAAGAAGAATGAATCTGAATCGGACTTCATTTACACGGATTGCCGGATGCTATTGCGATAAAAATGGAGAAATTGATGGAACTTTCAACAGAAATTTTCTGCAGTTATCTGCCGCGGATCGGAAGAAAAATATGGAACTGGCAAAAACAGTACTGTTTTCCAAAACCAATGAAGAAATAAAGGAGTATGATTTTTCTGTCAGGCGCCAGGAGAAAGAGTCTGTGGGACAATTGCTAGAGGCAATCCGGCAGTGTGGATTAAAAAATGACGCCTTGCTGGATATTTTTTATGAACAGATCAGTTGCAGGTATCGTGGAACATCCTCTTATGGTATTTTCGTGTTTCATGACCGATATGATATACCGGTAAAAGGAAAAGATAAAGAACGCCAGTGGGAATCGGAAGAGGTATATGAATATCTGATAGGTCTGGTTTGCCCTGTAGATGAAGAGTATGAACCGGGAAAACCTGTGTGGGGATTTTTGTATCCATCGTTTAAAGACAGAAGCTGCGATTGGGAACACATTGCCATATATCAAAGAGAGTACAGAACAGGGCTGGAAAAATTAAATTCCATATTCAAAAAATAAATGTTCCATTTTAATCTTTCTTTAATTTTTCTTCTGTATAGTATGGACTATAGAAACACAGAGACAATATAATTATAGAAAATATAAAGGAGACAGAAGATTATGAAGAAAAGAATGTTAGCAGCAAGTACAATTTTGGCAGCAGCTATTTTGATGGGTGGATGTGGACAAAACGAGGGAGCAAAAACGCAGCAGGAGTCCACAGGGCAGGTGATGGAGGCGAAAGCGCCGAAAACACAAAAGGAGAATACGTCAAACGATGATGCATCGGAAAATGCTGTAGCAAAAGAAAACACAACAACGGTAAAAGAAGAGAACAGTACTTCCAAACTTACGGAAGAAGAGGCAAAATCCATTGCTTTCCAGGATGCGGGAGTGGAAGAGGCAAACGTGACAGGAATCCGTATTCATCAGGAATATGATGATGGACGGGAAAAATATGAGATTGATTTCTATGTTGACAACCGGGAATATGATTATGACATCGACAGTAACACCGGTGAAATCCTCAGCAAAGATTCTGAGATTGAAGATGATTTTGAAAATCGGGGTGCTTCGGAAACACAGCAGACAGACGGGAACGTACTCAGCAGGGAAAAAGCGCTGGAAATCGTACTTGCCAGAGTAGAGGGAGCCGGAGAAGAGAATGTACGCATGGAACTGGAAAAAGATGATGGATATTGGAAATATGAAGGAGAGATTCTTTATAATCAGAGAGAATACGAATTCGAACTGAATGGAGAAACAGGAGAAGTGCTGGAGTGGAGTGAAGAGGGAATGGATGACTGAAAGGTGAGGAAAAATGAGAATTCTTGTGGCGGAAGATGAACGGGATATGAACCGACTGATAAGCAAACGGCTGACGGCGGAAAATTACAGCGTGGATTCCTGCTATGACGGGATTCAGGTTTTGGAATATTTGGAATGTGCAGAATATGATGGGATAATTCTCGATATTATGATGCCCCGGATGGATGGAATCCAGGTATTGAAAAAGCTAAGAAGTCAAAATTGTCAGATACCCGTTCTTCTTCTTACTGCCCGAGACAGTATTGAAGACAGAGTTCACGGTTTGGATGCGGGGGCAGATGATTATCTCGTGAAACCGTTTGCATTTGAAGAGCTTCTGGCGAGAATACGGGTAATGCTTCGCAAACCGGCGGCAGTAAAATCAAATATTTATCGTGTGGCAGATCTGGAGGTTCATCTGGATACCTGTCAGGTTTTCCGGGGAGGGAAAGAAATTTCTCTTTCCGGAAAAGAATTCTCTCTATTGCGTTATATGATACAAAATCAGGGAATCGTGCTGTCCCGGGAGAAAATGGAGCAACATATATGGAACTATGATTTTACAGGAGGTTCCAATGTGATTGATGTGTATATCCGGTATTTGAGAAAAAAGATTGATGACGGGCAGGAAAGAAAGCTGATTCATACGGTCAGAGGAGCAGGTTACGTACTGAGGGAATGAACAGATGAAACGTTTATCTTTGAAAATAAAACTGACTATGATATTTACTCTGCTGATGACGGGAGTAATTTGCGGAGTGCTGGCTCTTTTGTTTTCTCTCAGCAGTCAGGAACTGCTTTCCGGTGTGCAGAGCAGACTGGAACAGGAAGTAGCGGGAGCCAGGGATGATATTGTTTTTCAAAATGAAAAATTAAAATTTGATTCAGATTTGCTGGATCTTGATCATGGGGTTTATCTTTCTGTTTATAGCAGTGACGGAACCCTTCTTTACGGGAAAATCCCCTATAATTTTGATAATTCATTTCCCTTTGTGGATGGCGAAATCCGCCGGATCCAGGGAAAGGACAGTGAATTTTTCCTGATGGACATGGTATTTGAAATCACCGGTTATGGGGTGGTGGATGTGAGAGGAATCACATCTATTACAGAGGCGGAATCCAGTTTTTCCATGACGCTTCGCCTGGCTGTGATTTTATTGCCTCTGTTAGTGGCGGTTACAGCAATTCTTGGTTATTTTATGGCAGGAAAGACACTGAAACCGGTGAAAAAAATGACAGATACGGTACGTTCCATCCAGAAAGATGGAAATTTATCCAGAAGAATTCATCTGGGAGAAGGGAAAGATGAGATTTACCATCTTGCAGCTACCTTTGACCAGCTTTTAGAGAAGATAGAAGAAAGTATGAAAAGAGAGCAGCAGTTTACTTCGGATGTGGCTCATGAATTGCGGACTCCTCTTTCTGCTATGATGCTGCAGTGCGAGGATTTGCTTATGGAACCATCTTTGGGTGAGAATGTAAGAGAAGGATTGGAAGTGTTATATGGGAAAATCCGTTATTTGAATCAGATTATATCTCAGCTTCTTATGTTATCCCGTGCGGATCAGGGAAGGGCAAAAATCATAAGAGAGCAGGTGGATTTTAGCGAACTGACACAAATGGCAGTGGAAGAGGCGGAAGAAAGAGCGCAGGAAAAAAATATAAGCATTCAGGCAGATATCAGTAAAGGGTTAACTCTGATGGGGGATGAGATTCTTTTGATACGATTTTGGATGAACCTTTTGAATAATGCCATTGCTTATGGGAAATATGGAGGCAAGATACAGGTGAATCTGAAATCCTGGGGAGAAGAGATCGCCGGCGAGATACGGGATGATGGGATTGGAATATCGCAGGAAGCGCTTCCTCATATCTGGGAACGATTTTATCAGGAAGATGCATCCAGGACAGAGAGCAGCAGTTCCGGTCTGGGACTTCCTATGGTACAGTGGATTGTAAGGGAGCATGGCGGAACTATCCATGTCAGCAGTAAAAAGAATGAGGGAACCTGTTTTTATTTTTCTTTTCCAAAAAGCAAGAAAATATGAGACAGATAACGGAAGAACAGGAGGAGAATGAAGCCATGATTGCTCATGAAATGAATCTGTATGAGCAGAAAATTATAAGTGACCGGGAATTTCCGGTACAATTATTTATGAATCGTCCACAGGGAAATTGCTGCTATTTTAATATGCACTGGCATGAGTATATAGAACTTCATTACGTATTGGAGGGAGAGACAAAAATACAGCTCAATCAGGAAATTGTATCTGCAAAAAAAGGAAGTCTGGTGATCGCAAACAGCAATGTTTTACATGCAGGATTTTCTGAGAAAACAGGCAGCGTTATGCTGGTGGTGATTTTTGAGATGGAAGCTCTTTCAAAGGAACTGGCAGAGCAGAATATTATTGTTCAGCCGGTGATCCAGAATGATCAGAGGATTGATGAACTGATGCAGCAGATCTGTGAAGAGCAGGAAAATCAGAAGCCGGGATGGAAACTGGCATGTAAAGGAGCATTACTTTCACTTGTGTGTTATCTGACGCGCCATTATGCCCAGGAAAAGCTGACGGACAGGGAAAGTATACGAAAACGAAAAAATCTGGATCGATTAAATACCGTGCTTAGTTATATCGAAGCAAATTATCCTGATAATATCAGTAACAGTGACCTGGCAGAACTGGTACATTTAAGCGATGATCGTTTTAATCATTTATTTCGGGAGAGCATGGGAATGGCGCCCCTTCAATATATCAACGAGGTGCGCTTGAAGAAGGCGATGAATCTGTTGAAAAATGGAGAATATACGGCAGCTCAGGTAGCGGATGCAGTGGGATTTTCGGACTACAATAATTTCGGAAGAATGTTCAAACGATATTATGGGTGTACACCGCTGGAGGCGAGAAAGGGAAAACGAAATAGCAGAATCGTATGAATTTATAGCAGAGGAAGACTATCTTTCTTCTGCTATTTTAGTTATAGTAAAGATGTTGGGAGAAAATTGTGTAAAATAAATGAAAAAATAAATAATCAAAAGAAAAAAACAGCATATTGACAATCAAAAAAAGAAGAACAAAGAAATAAAAGGAGGAAATTAACATGAAACTTGGAGTATTTACAGTCGTTTTAGGAGATTTGCCGCTGGACGAGGCTTGCGGTTTTCTGGCTGAGAACGGAGTACAGATGGTAGAAATCGGATGCGGTGGATTTCCGGGAAAAGCACACTGCGACGCAGCAGAACTTTTGGCAGATGATGAAAAATGCAAAAAGTTTGTAGAGACAATCAAGAGCCATGGTCTGGAAATCAGCGCGCTGAGCAGCCATGGAAATATGGTACATCCTAATAAAGAGATTGCCAAAAAATTTGATGATGATCTGACAAATGCCATTTTGCTGGCTGAAAAATTAGGTGTTCCTGTTGTGAATACATTCTCCGGTTGTCCGGGAGGAAGTCCGGAAGACAAAATGCCAAACTGGGTAACTTGTCCATGGCCGGAAGATTTTTCTGAGGTTTTGGAATATCAGTGGAATGAAGTGCTGATTCCATACTGGAAAGAAAAAGTTGCATTTGCAAAAGCTCACAACGTACATAAAATTGCGCTGGAACTGCATCCTGGATTCTGCGTATACAATACAAAAACATTACTTCGTCTGCGTGAAGCGGTGGGACCGGAAATCGGTGCAAACTTTGATCCGAGCCACCTGATCTGGCAGGGTATGGATCCTGTAACCTGTATCCGTGAGTTGGGAAAAGCAGGAGCATTGTTCCATTTCCATGCAAAAGATACAAAGATCGATCCGGCAAACGCAGCATTAAACGGTGTTCTGGATACTACACATTATGGAAATGAGATTGAGCGTTCCTGGATCTTCCGTTCTGTAGGATATGGTCACGGAGAAGAATACTGGAGAGCAATTGCATCTGAACTGCGTCTGGCAGGTTATGATTATGCGATCAGTATTGAGCATGAAGATAGTTTGATGTCCGGAAGAGAAGGTTTGTTAAAAGCAATTGATTGCCTGAAAAACTCTCTGATTTTTGAAGACAGAGGAAATATGTACTGGGCATAATTGAGTGAGGAGGAATATTGACATGAAGCATAGGCTTGCTATGGTTGGTTTCGGTGGAATGGCGAATTGGCATTATGACCTGATTCAGAAAATTGATGATTTGGAAGTGGCAGGAATCTGGGATATTAAAGAAGAACGTCGGGAGTATGCACGAGGAAAAGGAATTCATGTTTATGAAAATATGGAAGATCTTCTTGCGGATGAGAGCGTTGATCTGGTTCTGGCAGCAACACCAAATGATGTTCATAAGGAGATCGCAGTCCGTGCTATGGAAGCAGGAAAAAATGTGGTTTCTGAAAAACCGGTTACCCTTTGTTCCGCAGATCTTGCTGTTATGAGAGAGGCGTCAGAGCTTACAGGAAAATTCTTTACAGTACATCAGAACAGACGGTGGGATGAAGATTTTCTCACAGTGAAAAATGTACTGGCACAGGGAAAACTGGGAGAGGTATTCCGAATTGAATCCAGAGTACACGGTTCCCGTGGTATCCCCGGAGACTGGAGACAGGAACCGGAGCATGGCGGCGGTATGGTACTGGACTGGGGAGTACATCTTCTGGATCAGGCATTGCTTCTTTTCCCGGAAGAAAAACTGGAAACTGTTTATGCAACGCTGACAAATGTGACAAATCAACTCTGTGATGATGGATTTACCGCAGATCTGGGATTTGCAAATGGTATCCATGTACTGGTTGAAGTAGGAACAAGTAACTTCATTTCTCTGCCTCGCTGGTATGTGCTGGGAGCAGACGGAAGCGCTGTGATCAATGATTTTGGACGAGACGGCAAGATTGTATGCGCAACAGGTATCAATGAGGGAGATGTGGTTCCCGTTATTACGGCAGCAGGATTGACAAAAACAATGGCTCCTCGAAGAGAAGATACCATTCGTACAGAGGAAATGCCATGGGCAGACAGTGATATTCGTGATTTCTACAAGAATGTTATGGCAGTGATCGAAGGCAGAGAAGAGCCGAAGATCAAACTGGATGAAGTGGCAAGAGTTATGCGTCTGATGGAAGCTATTTTTGAATCAGCGAAGACAAAGCAGGTTGTGAAATTCGAAGCGTAAGACAGCAAAAGAGCAGGAGGGATGAAGATGAAACGGATACCGATAGCGATACAGGTATATTCTGTTCGCGAGGAGGCGGAAGCGGATTTTGCAGGTACTATGAAAAAACTTGCACAGATGGGATATGACGGTGTTGAACTGGCGGGTCTTTACGGTAAAACAGCAGAAGAAATCAAGAATGTTTTAGATGAAAATAATCTGACAGCAGTGAGCGCTCATGTGCCGGTGGAAGAACTGGAAAAAGATATGGAAGGCACACTGGATACCTATGCTTCCCTGGGATGTAAGTGGATAGCGATTCCCTGGCTTGGAGAAGATCGCCGGTATGGCGCTGAAAAGTATGAGGAGACTTTGCAGCTGATCGGTAAGATTTCAGAAAGCTGTAAGAAGCGTGGAATACAGCTTTTGTATCACAATCATGATTTTGAATTTAAAAAGACACCGGAGGGTGTATATCATCTGGATCAGTTATATGTGGATGCTCCTGCAGGTGTGTTGGATGCAGAGCTGGATATGTGCTGGGTGACTGTAGGAGGAGCAGAACCCTGTGGATATCTGAAAAAATATGCAGGACGTTGTCCGCTTGTTCATATGAAAGATTTTCGTCGGGAAGATGAGAAGGTGATACTTCTTCCTCTCGGTGACGGTGTGGTGGATATAAAAACCGTTGCTAAGACAGGTATTGAGGGTGGAGCTCAGTGGTTCGTGATTGAGCAGGACGATCATCACTATGGGAAACCTATGGATGATATGGAAAAAGGATTGCATTTTCTTGAAAAATGCCTGGAAGATTGAAAAGGAAAGCTATAAAAATATATAGAAAAAGTTGGAGGAATAATTATGGCTAAGAAATTAAGAGCTGGAGTTGTAGGATGTGGCGGTATCGCAAATGGAAAACATTTGCCTGCAATCAAACAGAACGGAAATTTTGAACTGGTAGCATTTTGCGATCTGATCGTAGAGCGTGCAGAAAAAGCAAAAGAAGAGTATGGTACAGAAGACGCACGGGTTTATACAGATTATACAGAACTTGTGAAAGAAGATCTGGATGTGGTTTATGTACTGACTCCAAACAATGCTCATGCACCGGTAAGTATTGCAGCTATGGAAGCAGGAAAACACGTAATGTGTGAGAAACCAATGGCTAAAACTTATGCAGAAGCAAAACAGATGCTGGAGACCGCTAAGAAAACAGGAAAACTCCTGACCATTGGTTACCAGAACCGTTACCGCGGAGATTCTCAGTATCTGAAGAAAGCCTGTGCAAACGGAGATTTGGGCGAGATTTATTTTGCAAAAGCACATGCGCTGCGCAGACGTGCAGTTCCGACCTGGGGCGTATTTCTTGATGCTGAAAAACAGGGCGGCGGTCCTCTGATCGATATCGGAACACACGCTCTTGACCTGACACTGTGGATGATGGATAACTATGAGCCGGAAAGCGTAACTGGTTCTGTATTCCGTAAACTGGCAGAGCAGAAAGATACAGGAAACGCATGGGGAGACTGGGATCCGGAACAGTTTACAGTTGAAGATTCTGCATTTGGTTTCATCAAAATGAAAAATGGAGCAGTTATCGAACTGGAAGCTTCCTGGGCATTGAATACTCTGGAAGTTGATGAAGCAAAAACAAGCCTTTGCGGTACAAAAGCCGGCGCTGATATGAAAGACGGACTTCGTATCAACCGTGTTTCCTATGGCAGACAGTGTGTAGAAAAACCAGACCTGAATGCTGGCGGTGTAGCTTTCTATGACGGTGTTGAGGAAAAAGATGCTGATGTAGAACAGCGCGTATTCTACAACGCAGTTGCAAATGGAGAACCTCTGACAGTTCTTCCTGAGCAGGCTATCGTAGTAACACAGATTCTGGAAGCAATTTACGAATCTGCAAAAACAGGAAAAACAATCTATTTTGATTAAAAAGTGTTTTTGGAATTGTCGTTCTGAACAGTGTTTAGAACGACAATTCCAGAAATGGAGGATAAGATGGAACTTGGAATGATTAACTGGATCCGGGAAGAGGATTTTGTGAAGGTTCATGAGAAAGGTCTTTCTTTTGTGGAACTGGATGTCAATGACCGGGCGCAGGAATTTCTTGATAACCTGGAACAGACAGCAGAATACAGCCGTCGTTATCAGGTGCCGGTAGGCGCAGTAGGACGCTGGGGCAGTGACAGAATTGATGAAAACGGTATCCGTCAGGAGGAACTGGAACTGGAATATCGTCTGATTGATGCAACTGCATATCTGGGTTGTGATGTTTATATTACAGGATGTAATTATGTGGACAGTCTTTCCTATTATGAAAACTGTACCCATGCAATCGCTTATTTTGAAAAACTGATTGCCCATGGAAAAGAAAAAGGTGTGAAAATCGCTACTTACAACTGTCGTTGGAATAACTTTGTATGCACACCAACAGAATTTAAAATTATCCATGGCTATCTGAAAGATCTGTATATCAAATATGATACGTCTCACTGCATTTATGCAGGCGGCGATTATATGCAGGAAGCAAGAGACTGGGGTAAACGATTTGCTCATGTACATTTAAAAGGCGCTCTTGTAATCGGCGGCGAGAGATATGACGATCCGCCGGCAGGTCTGGATCAGACAAACTGGGGAGCGTTCCTGGCAGTTTTGCACGCACAGGGATATAACGGACGTTTGAGTATTGAACCACATTCTGCAAACTGGCAGGGTGAACTGGGAGAAAAAGGACTGGATTATACCATTCGTTACTTCCGGGCGTTGGAACTGTAAGAAAAGAGAAGTTATAAAAAATAGAATAAACTGGAAAAGTAAAGACGGGCTGTTACTCGAGAAGATTTTCTGATGTAACAGCCTGATTTTAAAGGAAAAATAATTATGATTGAAGTAAATCATTTAGTAAAAGAGTTCAAGATACCTATGCAGAAAAAGGGTAGGTTTGCCGCTGTGAGAAATCTGTTCTCTGATGAACATACTATTAAACGTGCGGTTGACGATATTACATTTTCAGTTGACGATGGAGAAATAGTGGGTTTTATCGGGAAAAATGGCGCTGGAAAATCCACCACGATTAAAATGCTTTCCGGAATTTTGCAGCCTACCTCAGGAAACGTCACAGTTGACGGTATCAAACCTTTTGAACAGCGAATGGAGAATGCTAAGCAGATTGGTGTCGTATTTGGTCAAAAAACACAACTTTGGTGGGATGTTCCTCTGATTGAAAGTTATCGCCTGTTGAGGGAAATTTACAAAATTGACAATGGTACATACCATAAGAATCTTGATCGTTACATTCCCATGTTGGGGCTTGAGGAGGTTATCAACAAGCCGGTGCGGCAGATGAGCCTGGGGCAGCGAGTGAAGTCGGATATCTGTGCGGCGCTGCTTCATGATCCTAAAATTCTTTTTTTGGATGAGCCAACGATTGGTGTTGATGTTGTTTCAAAGAAATATCTCCATGACTTTATTTCGGAAATCAATCGTGAGAAAGGGACTACAGTTTTACTTACTACTCATGACATGGGAGACATAGAAAAGCTTTGTTCTCGCGTAGTGGTGATTGATTCCGGTCACCTGATGTATGATGGGGATTTAGAGAGTATGGTGCAAAAGTTTGGCGTTATCCGTTCACTGATGATAGAGTTTGAGGAGCCTGTTGCGGACTTTCAGGTAAAGAACGCGAAGCTGACCAAAAGCGAGGGAAATCGTAAGTGGTTCTCATTTCATCGATCAGAAGCCACCCCAATGGGACTGATACGTTCTATCGGTGATAAATACCCTGTTCACGATATTGAAATCATCGAGCCTGATATTGAGGAGATTGTGAGGAAGCTTTATGAGAGCAAGTAATGGGGTTAGTATGCGGACGGGCATGGCGTTTTTGCGTAATGAGTTTTATAATATGAGCATATACAGGTTTTCTTTCTGGCTTAACTTCATATATACATTCCTTATGATGTACAGTGTTGGTTATGTGTGGCGTGCGTTGTATGCCGCAAATCCCAGTGTTACCGGTGTACCGCTTCCACAGATGATTTCCTATGCTGTACTGGGTGTTGCATTGGAGGCAATCCTGCATCCACGAAATGGTCCACAGATTTATATTATGGAGCAAGTTCGCAAAGGTACCATTGAAATGGATATTATGAAACCTATTGATTTTCAGTTCTACATGTTTGCAAAGAATATGGGAAGTATTGCAGTACGGTTCCTGTTTTTAGTGTTACCCTCATTGATCGCTGCGTTTTTCTTGTTTTCGTTAGAATTGCCGGAATGGCCTGCATTTTTTGGCTTCATTTGTAGTCTGATTTGTTCAGTTATCGTGAGCTTTTTTCTGAACTTTATCCTTGGACTTTTGAGTATAGTAACTATGAATATCCGTAACATCAACTGGGGGTATAACGCGTTGCTTCGTTTCTTTTCCGGACAGATGGTACCGTTGTGGATTTTTCCCAGTGTGCTTGGCATCATAAGTGATTTCCTGCCATTTCGTTGTATTTATGCCATTCCCATGTCCATCTATATTGGAAATTATGCGGGTATGGATATGCTAGTGGCTCTGGCTGTGCAGTTTACGTGGATATTTGTACTCTGGCTGACATCCCGTCTGTTGATGAAGCGGGTATTTGTCAGAGTGATGATACAGGGAGGTTGAGAATATGCGGAACATCCGATTATATGGCCAGTTTTTGCGCGTGGCTATTCTGGGGAAAGCACAATATAAGGCTGATTTTTTTGTGGGGATAATAAGTGTTTTGGTTCTGAATGCCGTAAATCTCTCTCTTATAGGTATTTTGGTATATAATTTCAACACTCTGGGAAATTGGAACATATGGGACTTACTGTTCCTGTATAGTTTCTGGATGTTGAGCCGTGGGATATACGGCGTGTTTTTCTGGCATTTATCTGATCTGGAGGAAATGATCGTAGGCGGTACGTTTGATGCCTATTTGATCCGTCCTGTCAGCCCATTTCTGCAATTTATCGGTAAAGATATCAGTTATACAGGTGTAGGAGATTTCCTGGTGGGGGTATTAGGGTTCACCCTTGCCACTGTACAAATAGGCATACACTGGAATATGGGACAATGGATATATTTTGTGATCTGTGTGCTGTCAGGAACTTTGATACAGGTGGCTATCAACCTGATTGGCGCCAGCCTTTGTTTTTGGACAACACGCTCTAATGCCGCTATGAATATTGCGGAAAGATTTACAGTGTTGATGCAGCAGTATCCGGTAAATATTTTTGGTAAATATTTTCAGATATTTGTTACCTGTTTTTTGCCAGTGGCTTTTATTAATTATTATCCCAGTGTTGTGCTGTTAGGTAAGGCGGCAGGAGGGGTTAAGATGTGGCAATATTTTGCGCCTTTCGTTGCGATTATCATGCTGGGAATAGCGGCAGCTGTCTGGACAAAGGGCTTGAAAAGATATACGGGGACAGGGAATTAGTCATTATTATAAAATGAATTTTGGTTCGTTGGTGTGAACGGAGTGAACAGTAACGGTGCGTTAAAGAAAGCAGTTCTCCTTTGGGAAATCCGTTGACGTTGAAAAACATGGACGGTATAATAAAACTAAAAGGAGGTACAGCTTATGGATACAAATGCATTAAATGAATTAGTAGAAGGAATCCTTTCTATTTTCCATACTCAGGTTATTCGGATTGTGTTATATGGTTCCTATGCAAGAGGGACGAATACTCCTGAATCAGATGTAGACGTTGCTTTGCTATTAGATGGAAATCTGGATAAAAGTACAGAAGATAAGCTGTCAGATCTGATTGTAGATTTAAACTTAAAATACGATAAAGTATTTTCTGTTATTGATATTAATTATGAAGTTTTCCAGAAATGGGAAAAAGTCACTCCATTTTATAAGAATATGAATAAGGAGGGCATTGTTTTATGGAAGGCAGCATGATTGATTTATCAAAATATCGTTTTGAGTCAGCAAAAGATGATTTGGAAACAGCACAGTTGCTTATGAAAGACGGTAGATTTAAGGCTTCTGTTAATCGCTCTTATTATGCTATTTTTCATGGACTTCGTTCCGTCACAGCCTTGGCAGAATTTGATTCTAGTAAACATTCTGGCGTGATTGCCTTTTTTAATAGAAACTATGTAAAAGAGGGAGTTTTTGATAAAAGTATTTCAAAACTGGTCGATACTGCATATCGTCTGAGAGAAAAAGCAGATTATCAGGATTTTATTATCATATCAAAGGATCAGGCTATGGAACAGATGGAAAAGGCACAAAAGGTGCTTGGGATGCTAGAACCTTATTTGGAAGAATGTTGGAAGACTTTATTAGGATAAAAAGTTCAGTTAATCTGAGTTGGGAGAAAAAGGATTGGATTATACCATTCGTTACTTCCGGGCGTTGGAACTGTAAGAAAAGAGCGATCAATGCAAAGAGACTAACCCCTGTTGGATTAGTCCCTTGTGTTGATCGCTTTCTTAGCGGTTTCCGTACATTTTCTCGTAGTAATTCTGATACTCGCCGGAGATAATGGTTTCCCACCATTCTTTATTATCCAGATACCACTGAATAGTCTTTTTGATACCGTCTGCAAATTTTGTTTCCGGCAGCCAGCCCAGTTCGTTGTGGATCTTGGTAGGATCGATAGCATAACGCATATCATGTCCTTTACGGTCAGCCACATAAGTAATCAGGCTTTCTGGTTTTCCCAGTTCTTTACAGATAATCTTTACAATATCAATATTCGTCATTTCGTTGTGACCGCCGATATTATAAACTTCACCAACACGACCATTGTGAATGATCAGATCGATAGCTTTGCAGTGGTCTTCCACATAGAGCCAGTCGCGGACATTTTCCCCTTTTCCGTATACGGGAAGTGGTTTGTCGTTTAATGCGTTGGCAATCATCAGCGGAATCAGTTTCTCAGGGAAGTGATATGGTCCGTAGTTATTGGAGCAGCGGCTGATGGTTACAGGCAGTCCGTATGTTCTGTGGTAAGCCAGTACCAGAAGGTCAGCGCCGGCTTTGGAGGAGCTGTAAGGACTGCTGGTGTGGATTGGTGTTTCTTCGGTGAAGAACAGGTCTGGTCTGTCCAAAGGCAGATCACCGTATACTTCATCAGTGGAAACCTGATGGTAACGTTTGATTCCGTATTTTCTGCAGGCATCCATCAAGACAGCGGTTCCTTTGATGTTGGTATCCAGAAATACTTCCGGGTTTTCGATGGAACGGTCTACATGGCTTTCAGCAGCAAAGTTTACCACCATGTCCGGGTGTTCCTCTTCGAACAATCTGTAGACAGCTTCTCTGTCAGTAATGCTTTCTTTTACAAAGCGGAAATTCGGGTTGTCCATGACAGGAGCCAGTGTGGACAGATTTCCTGCATAAGTCAGACAGTCCAGACAGATGATCCGATAATCCGGATATTTTTTCAGCATATGGAAAATAAAGTTACTTCCGATAAATCCGGCACCGCCGGTTACAATAATATTCATAATGATAATCTCCTTCGTTTCTTTTAGTTGTGCAGTACATCCAGATACTTTCCATCCAGTACATCTTTCAGATACTGACCATATTGATTCTTTTTCAATACTTCGTATACTTTCAGCACATCTTCTTTGGAAATCCATCCGTTCAGATAAGCAATCTCTTCCAGGCAGGCAATTTTTCTGTGCTGGTGAGATTCCATTGTCTTTACAAAGTTGGTAGCTTCCACAAGGCTTTCATGGGTTCCGGTATCCAGCCAGGTAAATCCCTGTCCCAGAAGTTCCACATTCAGACATTCATTTTCCAGATAAATCCGGTTCAGGTCAGTGATCTCCAGCTCGCCTCTGGCGCTGGGTTTCAGGTTTTTAGCATACTCTACCACTTTGTTATCGTAGAAATACAGACCTGTCACACAATAATTGCTCTTTGGATGTTCCGGTTTTTCTTCGATGGAAATAGCTTTTCCTTCTTTGTTGAATTCTACAATCCCAAAACGTTCCGGATCATCTACATAGTATCCGAAAACAGTAGCGCCTTTGCCGCTTTCTGCATTTTCTACAGCGGCTTTCAGACGTTTTTTTAGTCCATGTCCGGCGAAAATATTATCTCCCAGTACCATGGCTACGGTGTCGTTTCCAATAAACTCTTCACCGATAATAAAAGCCTGAGCCAGTCCGTCCGGGCTTGGCTGAACGGCGTAGGTGAGATTTACGCCAAACTGGTGACCATCGCCCAGAAGTTCCTGGAAGCGAGGAGTATCCTGAGGAGTAGAGATGATCAGGATATCACGAATCCCGGCGTTCATCAGAACAGACATGGGATAATAAATCATAGGTTTATCATAGATGGGAAGTAACTGTTTGGAAGTTACCATTGTCAGGGGATAAAGGCGTGTGCCGGAACCGCCTGCTAAAATAATTCCTTTCATGTTTTGTTCTCCTTTGTTATTTTTGTTTTGTCGATCCTTATAGCTGTTTCCTACAGTATAAAAGGTGACGTAAGGTTACCTTCAAGTCTTTTTTTCATTTTTATGAAATTTTTACATATAACATAGAAAAATTCCAGCGTCCTTTGTAATATGAAAACCTTTTTTTGTCTTTTTTTCCACAAATATACGAAAATCCTTGTAGCGATCCAGTAGAATCTGGTTTTGGTTTCCATGGCAGGAGAGGATATATTGAATGAGGGGTTCCGGCTGGTCGAGAAAGATTTCATCTTTAAAATGGATACATTCCACGGAAGAAAAATGGTTTTCCAGAATAGTCTGCCCATTTTCCAGACCAAAATGCTCATATAAATTATCTGCCGCTAAAACAATTCTGCTGTCAAATTCCTGTACCAGATTGCTGATCTCATTCATGTGTTTCGTGCCATATGTACTGCAAAGAAAACGTCCTTTCGGTTTTAATACCCGGGTAATCTCCTGGCATACTTTAGAAATATCCTGGCAGTAGAAAAGCAGATGATTGGCAATGACCAGATCAAAAGTCTGTGGTGAGAAAGGGATCTGGTGACAGTCAAAGCACTGAAAAAGGAAACGGGAGTCCTCCTGCCCAATATTTCTTCTTGCATCCCGGAGCATTCCTTCTGATATATCAGAAAGGGTGATGGTGATAGAAGAGGGGAGCTTTTGCAGGTTTTCCGCCCAGAGAGCGCCATTTCCACATCCCAATTCCAGAACATTCATAGAAGGTTTGATTTGACAATTCTGGTAAATCCAGGGGAACCATCCCTGGCGGTTTTGAGAAAAATCCCGGTGGAGCTGAATGCGGGCAGTAATGTTTGTGGCATTTAGATACTGAGATTTCAATGTCTTTTCCATTCCAGTAAGATGAATCAGATCTAACATCTGGCTCCAGTCCACCTGGTGATCCTGACGGATGGCGGAGACTGTCTTTTCGATGGCATTTTCCACTAACTGCATTTGTTCGATGCGATCCTGAATTAATTTCTTTTGTAATGTGAGCGCATTTAAAAGGAAATGATAATCTGTATCATTGATGGTCATTTCCCGAATATCATCCAGAGAAAATCCCAGATATTTCAGCAGAAGGATCTGCTGA
Organism: Oliverpabstia sp.; assembly: GCA_034114925.1. Lineage (GTDB taxonomy): Bacteria > Bacillota > Clostridia > Lachnospirales > Lachnospiraceae > Oliverpabstia. The sequence continues at coordinate 733 of JAXEUM010000091.1, read as the reverse complement.
AGGCGGGCAAAATCGGAATCTGTATAAAACCTGGCTCCTGAAGGAGTGACGTAGGAAGGCTTTAAAATATTTTGTTTGTCGTAAAATCGTATGGTGCGGATGGATACCTTGGCCATACGGGCGAATTCTCCGGAAGAATAATAACCGGGTAGTTTCATGAGAATTCTGACCTCCTGTTCTGTTATTTGTTAATTCCGGCGGTCATACCCGCCTGTCAAACTCCGGGTTAGATTTTGTGGATTTGTTGCGATTTCCTTGTTTTTGTAATTTACTCACCATTTTTCATCAAAAAGAAGAGTTGATTTTGGAGAAAATCAGTCTTTTGTCTTGCGTCTTGTTCTATTTTTAATGGGTTTAAGATTTACTCACCACTTTTTTTGAAAAATATGGTGAGTAAAAATAGATTTTCTTGTTTTTGCAACTAAATCCTTGTTTTTCTGTCAGTTAGGACAAGATTTTGCGATGAAAACTGGTGAGTAAATTAAAGATTTATTATTTTTACAACCAATTTCCTGGGACACGCTAATGAGGACGAGTTTTTTCCGTCTTCCTATTTATCTTACAGTCTATTATAGGAGGTAAAAAAGGAAAAGTGAACTACCCATTGTCTAAAGCCAATGGGCTTCCTGCTTCATCGACCTCGTAACCTACTATCTCCACAGGCGTTAATTTGGGCAGTCCCTGCCCTATACATTATTTCTTATTATGCTATTTGCCTTAATCCTTCTGCCAG
>JAXEUM010000090.1:0-36535 GCA_034114925.1 Oliverpabstia sp. | reverse complement strand
GTCTATCAGGAACCGTCAGACATGATAATTATTTAGGATAACATCTGATGAAGGAAGAACTCCTTCTTCTGTTATCTGGTATATAGAAACTTATTAACCAAGTAGTCTTACTGACTACACCATTATTATACTAGGAGGAATTTATGCGGGACTTTATGAAATGCAGTTTTAAGGGGAATCTTGACTTTAGAAGCTTCTCCCCGTATAATGTTTTTTAATGCTGTGGAAATGTGTAATTGAAAGGAGAACCAATGAAAAACTGGGAAAAAAATGTCCGCAAAGTTGTTCCTTATACACCGGGTGAACAGCCGAAAGCAGAAAAAATGATTAAGCTGAACACGAATGAGAATCCTTATCCGCCATCGCCCATGGTAAAGGCTGCCCTGAAAAATATGGAGCCGGATTGTATGCGATTATATCCGGATCCAACGGCACATATGTTGGTAGAGGCGATAGCAGAGTTTTATCATTTGAGAGAAGACCAGATTTTTGTGGGAGTGGGTTCGGATGATGTTCTCGCTATGATTTTTCTGACATTTTTTAACTCCACCAAACCGATATTATTTCCAGATATTACATATTCTTTTTATGATGTATGGGCAAAGATGCTTCGGATTCCCTATGAGACAGTTTCCTTAGATGAAAATTTTCAGATTAAAAAAGAGGACTATTTCCGGGAGAATGGGGGCGTGATCTTTCCCAACCCCAATGCACCTACCGGATTGGAGATTTCTCTTTCGGATGTGGAAGAAATTGTAAGAGAAAATCAGGATGTTGTTGTAGTGGTGGATGAAGCATATGTGGATTTTGGCGCTGCATCGGCTCTGCCTTTGATTGAGAAATATGATAATCTTTTGGTGGTACAGACATTTTCCAAATCCCGGGGAATGGCAGGAATGAGAATCGGATATGCTATGGGAAATCCTTTGCTGATTCAGTATTTAAATGATGTGAAGTATTCTTTTAATTCCTATACTATGGACCAGACAAGTCTTGTTATGGGAACAGCAGCCATGAAAGACAGAGAATATTTTGAGAAAACTGTGAATAAAGTGGTGGAAACGAGAGAATGGACCAAGGGAGAACTGAGAAAACTGGGATTCTCTTTTGGGGATTCCAAAGCGAATTTTATTTTTGCTTCCCATGAAAGTTGTCCGGCAAAGGAGTTGTTTGAAGCGCTCCGGAAGGAAAACATTTTTGTGCGGTATTTTGAAAAACCAAGAATTGATAATTATCTGAGAATTACCATTGGAACACAGTTGGAAATGGAAACTTTTGTAGAATTTTTAAAAGATTATTTAAAGAAATAGGAGAGATAACATGGAATCACTTGTTACCTGGTTTACTGCTCATCTGGGACCGTATATATCCCCGAAAGCTGTTGTATTTATCATTTCCCTGATGCCGATCCTGGAATTGAGGGGAGGTCTTCTGGCAGCAAGTTTGCTGAAAATCCCGGAGATAGAAGCTATTCCCATTAGCATTATCGGGAATATTCTTCCCATTCCCTTTATTTTGCTTTTTATCAAACAGATTTTTAAATGGATGAAAAAGGTGAAACTGTTTCGTGGTTTGATTGAAAAACTGGAAAACCGCGCCATGAGCAAAAGTGATCAGATTCAGAAATATGAATTTGTTGGTCTGATGCTTTTTGTAGGTATCCCCCTTCCGGGAACAGGAGCCTGGACAGGAGCTTTGATTGCATCTTTGCTGGGGATTGATATAAAGAAATCTTCAGTGGCTATTTTGTGCGGAATAGTGATCGCCACTGTGATCATGTATTTTATATCCTATGTGTTACTGGGAAATATTGTAAGCTGATTACGTAAGAGACTGTCGGGGACAGTCTCTTTTTTCGTTTTGTGAGCATATACTGAAATAACAACATTTTTGAGGGGAACTATGAAAAAATCAGGAACGGGGTGTGTGCTTTTTCTGGCTCTGGCGCTGATTACCGGATTGTCAGTTTTGTACTGGAGAGATGTGGGAAAACGTATTCTGACTGTCAACACCAGTGTAAACGGAACAGAATTTCCCATTTGTTCCGTAGAAAGAGAAGAACCCTGGATTGCCCTGGCTTTTCAGGTAAAAGGAGACAATGAAAATTTACAGAAAATAGAGCAGGTGTTGGAAAAAAATCAGGTGAAAGCTACGTTTTTCGTGAATGGCGCCTGGGTGGAAGATTATCCGGAGAATGTGAGAAAAATGATAGAAACAGGTCATGATCTGGGAAACAGCGGGGAAAAGTACAGAGAAATGACAGAATTATCCCAGAGGGCATGTAGGAACCAGATTCGAAGGCTTCATGATCGTATCCGAAAAGAGTTTGGTTATGAAATGCATCTGTCTTTTCTACCCTATGGAACTTATGATAACAGTGTGATTCAAAGTATCTATGCCTGTGGATATTATCCTGTTTGTTGGAGTATTGATACGATGGATTGGAAAAATTATGGAGAACAGGATATTATTTCTCGGATCATGGAAAATGAAAATCTGAAAAATGGGGCGATTATTCGATGGAATACCAATGGAAAGTATACGGTTCAGGCACTGGAAAAGGTATTGGAAATGTTGCGGGAAAAAGGCTATGAAATGGTTCCTATTTCCCAGCTGATTTATCGGGAAAATTTTTATATGGATAGTAGCGGAAGGCAATTTGTAAAAAAATAAGATATTCTTTTCCCTATACAAAAGTTTCACCTGAGGTTAGAGTGAAACTTTTGTATATTTCCAGATATTCCTGATTTGGGGTAATATTTCTTCCATCGGCCAGTGTTTTTCACTGTTGATGTTGCTGTTAGGGTCATTTACCATAATCTTTCCTTCCGGATCTATGCCTGTCAATACGATGAAATGTCCGGTATAAGTAAAATCTCCCGGATACATGGAACAGATCATGGGGGTGTTTTCCGTGAGGTTTGCCAGAATATATTCCGCATCAACGGTTCCGTTTTCAACAGTAAGTCCCAGCGCCTGCGCTCCTTCGGTCATCAGATCCCAGGAGGTTCCCTGCCCGCTTATGTAGTATCCGTTAGCGTTGGAAAAATTCGCCATTTCCAGAGGGTTCAGACTGGCATCTCCGGTCAGACCGCTGTAGACCATGGAAAGGCAGGTGGGACCGCAGCCTGCAATTCCCACAAGGTTGCTGCCGTAGCTTTCATATCCCCAACGTTCATCCCACTGGATGAAGAGGGGAATGGTTCCGGCTTTCAGTTCATTTTCAATATTAATAATATGATGTATATCTTTCTTTTGGGGATACGCATTTACAAAATCTTCGGCTTCCGGGTATTTTTCTCCGAATTCGATCAGTTCTTCTGGAATATCGGCGGATACTGTCTGATGAGGAAGAGAAATCATGCCAAGACAAACAAATATTACTGCAAGTGAAAGAAATATTTTGTGTTTATTTTTCTTTTTTCGTTTTATTGTAGCCATTGTGTTACCTGCTTTCTGCATATAGTAGGGAGGAAAACCATAGAGATTTTTCCGTCTACAATCAGAATATCAGAAAAAATATAAAAAGAGCTGAAAAAATGTTTAAGAATTTGAATACGAATGCTTAAGATTTTGAAACACTATTTCCAATAGGAAAATAGACAAAGAAAAAGACTGCTCCATTTCGTATAGTTGAAAGTTTTTATACGAAATAGGGCAGCCTTTTTAACAGGTGTATAGTTTTTCTGTTAGATGATCAGTGTAACCACTCGGAAGATGAACAAGGCACATACAATGTACATTACCGGATGGATTTTTTTGATCTGTCCTGTACAGATTTTGATCAGGAACCATGCCAGCATACCGAACATGATACCGTTAGCGATGGAGTAGGTCAGAGGCATCATAAGGAATGCCAGATATCCTCCTACAGCATCAGCCACATCACCGTCGAAGTGCATTTTCTTGATAGAAGACGCCATGAAGAATCCTACGATGATCAGAGCAGGAGCTGTGGCAAAGCCTGGGATTGCCAGGAAGATGGGAGACAGGAACAAAGCAACGATGAACAGAAGACCTGTAGTCATTGCGGTAAGACCTGTTTTTCCGCCTTCAGCAACACCTGAACTGGATTCTACGAAACTGGTGATGGTAGAAGTTCCCAGCATAGAACCGGCAACTGTACCTACAGCATCGGCCATCAGTACACGACCTACTCGTGGAAGTTTTCCATCTTTGTCCAGAAGGTTTGCTTTATCAGCCACACCAATAACAGTTCCGATAGTATCGAACATATCCACGAAAAGGAAAGAGAATACGATAACGATGAACTGAGAAATATGGGAACCGATCCATGCAAAGTCAAACTTAAAGAAAGTAGGAGCGATAGATGGAGGAATAAAAGATGAAGCGCTGAAAGAAGGAATCAGGGAGAAAGCGCCAGCTTCCGGATCAACTACATACCATCCTGTCAGTTCAGCGATGATTCCCAGTCCCCATGTAATCAGGATTCCCCACAGGATAGAACCTTTTACATTGTAGTGGTTCATAACGGCAATAACAATGATACCAATCAAGCAAAGAGCTACTTCCGGTGAACTGAAATCACCAAGAGCCAGCAATGTGGAACCGTCAGCAACAACAATGCCGGAACCCTGCAGACCAATGAAAGCGATGAAAAGACCGATACCTGCTGTGATTCCATACTTTAAATTTGCAGGAATAGCATTTACGATAGATTCTCTCAACTTGAAGAAAGATAACACGATAAAAATGATACCTTCTACAAGAACAGCTGCCAGAGCAACCTTCCAAGGATCTTCAATACCTTTCAGATCACCAAGACATACAGTGAAAGCAAAATAAGCATTCAGTCCCATACCGGCAGACAAGGCGATAGGGTAGTTAGCCCAGAAAGCCATGATGAACGTAGCCAGGGCAGAAGCCAAAGCAGTTGCTGTGAAGACAGCACCGGAATCCATACCGGATGCACTCAGCAGATTGGGGTTAACTGCAAGAATATAAGCCATAGTCAAAAAAGTGGTGATACCAGCCATAATCTCTGTTTTGACTGTGGTATTATGCTCTTTCAGTTTAAAGAGTTTTTCCATGAGATTTCCCTCCTCTAATAGTGATAAAATATTTTGGAAAATATAAAGTAACCATTCCGCTGGTGAGTATATTTTCCATCAGGAAATGGTTACCTTATAACAGGCATTGTAGCGGATAGTATAGTGCTTTGTCAATGATATGTGGAAGAAAATATTTTCACATTTTAGAAAATATGATAAAATGGGTGAAAAAGAATCTGAGGAAAGAAGGGCGTTATATGAAATTCACAAAAATGCAGGGAATTGGTAATGATTACGTGTATGTAAACTGTTTTCAGGAAAAGGTGGAACATCCGGAAGAAGTGGCAAGAAAAGTGAGTGACCGGCATTTCGGGATAGGTTCCGATGGATTGATTCTGATCAAACCGTCACAGATGGCAGATTTTGAGATGGATATGTATAATGCGGATGGTTCCCGGGGTTCTATGTGCGGAAATGGAATCCGTTGTGTGGCGAAATATGTTTATGATTACGGACTGACAGATAAGACTGCTATTACAGTCAGCACTCCCAGCGGCATCAAATATCTGGAGCTTGATGTAAAAGAGGGAAAAGTAAGTAAAATCAAAGTGAATATGGGTGCGCCGGAACTGAAACCGGAAAAAATACCGGTAATTCCTGAAAAATTGAAAAAGGGCGGGGAGAACGATAAAAGTCAGATTGTCCATGAGCCTATTTGGGTGGACGGAAAAGAATATCACATTACAGCAGTATCTATGGGAAATCCACATGGAATCGTGTATATGGATGATATAAAAAATCTGGATATTGAAAAGATAGGGCCATATTTTGAAAATCATCCTGCTTTTCCAGATCGGGTAAACACAGAGTTTGTGAAAGTTCTGGATCGTCATACGGTGGAAATGCGTGTGTGGGAGAGAGGTTCCGGAGAAACTCTTGCCTGCGGAACGGGAGCGTGTGCTGTGGCAGTTTCTTCTATATTAAACGGGTATACCGATGAACATGTGACAGTGAAGCTGTTAGGAGGAGATTTGGAGATCTTCTGGGATAGAAAAGAAAATCAGGTTTATATGACTGGTCCGGCGCAGGTGGTATTTGAAGGCGAGATACAGACGGAATATTAAAAAATTCGGGATTGGCTTGCATGCGCAAGCTAATCCCTCGCAAAACAGTAGACTGCTGAATCGTTACAAAATTTCAATTTCGTCTGTAAAGCATTCGTATCTGAAAAATTATAACAATGGAATCCCGTGTTCCTTTGCAGTGCGTATGGTTTCTTCAGGCCACAGAGAGCAGTGAACTTCACCAATGTGAGCTTTTCTCAGATAAAACATACAGATACGGGACTGGCCGATGCCGCCGCCAATGGTAAAGGGAAGTTCATCCTGGAGAATAGATTTTTGAAAGTCGAGTTCGGCTCTGTCTTCACATCCGCTGATTTGCAACTGCTTTTTCAACGCATGAGCATCTACACGGATTCCCATGGAAGAAAGTTCCAGTGCAATATCAAGAACCGGATAGTATACAATAATATCACCGTTCAGATCCCAGTCGTCATAGTCTGGCGCTCTGCCGTCATGGCGCTGTCCGGAAGTCAGATATTTTCCAATCTGCATGATAAAGACAGCCCCTTTTTCTTTGGCGATTTGATATTCTCGTTCCTTGGGAGTAAGATTTGGATAACGGTCCTCCAGTTCCTGAGAAGTGATAAAATATATTTCCCGGGGAAGAATTTCTTCTATGTAATCATATTGGATGGCCATATATTTTTCCGTCTTTTTTAAAGCAGTGTATACCGTTCGAACTACATTTTTGAGAGTTTCCGCAGTTCGTTCTTCTCTGGAAATTATTTTTTCCCAATCCCACTGGTCTACATAGATGGAATGGATATTATCTGTATCTTCATCCCGACGGATGGCAACCATATCGGTATATAATCCTTCTCCGTGGGAAAAGCCATATTTTTTCAGGGCATATCGTTTCCATTTGGCCAGGGAATGGACGATTTCTGCATCTTTGCCGGAGGCTTCCTTGATATCAAATTGTACCGGACGCTCAATGCCGTTCAGGTTATCATTCAGGCCGGAAAGAGGATCTACAAATAAAGGTGCAGATACACGAAGAAGATTGAGCCGTTCAGAAAGAGATTTCTGAAAAAAATCTTTTACTGTTTTAATGGCAATCTGTGTATCATGGAGATTCAGTGCTGGTTGGTAATTCTCAGGAATAATAAAACGTTCCATAATGGGCCTCCTCAAATTTTTTTAATGGTCTTATTATACCAGATAATCGCTGAAATACAATGGTTTTTTCGGGAGGTATCAAAGTAAAGTATTAAAATGTTACTGTGCTGTGAACGGAGTGAACAGCAACGTGAAAACGAACATTGCAGGAGAAATAAAAATATGGTACGCTTGTAAAAAGAAAATATCTTTTACAGGAAGGAGGAAGAAGGATGAAATGTCATATTTGTGATGGGCAGGTAGTAAACGGACGGTGTCAGGAGTGCGGAATGTACTATCCAAAAGAAGAAGGACGGTATTACCTGAATGAAATGAGAGAAAATGAAAAACCGGTAAGCAACGCTTCACCGGAAAGGATAAATCAGTCCAAGGAAAAGGTGAATTCGTCGAGCCAGTATAAGCAATTTCGTGAGCCGAAGAAACAGACGGTTACAGCCAATAAAAAACGAGAAGAAACGTACAGAAAATTATCCGAAGACAAAAAGTCAAGGAAAAATGGGATGATTCCCATGCTGCTGGTGGTTGTAGGTCTGACGCTGGCAGCATTTCAGGTAATAAGAAAAAACCAGGAGAATCCTGTGGAAGTGGCAGAATCCCAGGAAGCGGTTACAGACGGGGATTTTTATACAGAAGAAAGTCAGGTGGATTTCGATTATTTGGAAGATTATCTGGATACTATGGAACAGGGAAATGTAACAGAAATGGTATTGGATACCGGTGAATATGTTGTAGGTTGCCAGGTGCCTGCGGGAACTTACAGAATATCAGCGGAACAGATAGAAAATCGAAAAGTGGATTTGATTGTAGAAGATCCGGAGAGTGGAGACAGGACGAACTGGTACCTCGCAGATACCATTCCGGAAAATGGAATTTACAGAATTGACAATATAGAACTTCATGATGGAGAAATATTATATGTCAGTGGCAATCAGATGATGATATTCTATTCAGAAAATGCTTCCTCCAGTGTGCAGGAAGGTATGGAAAATCCCCTCACAGAGACCGTGTTGGTAGAGGAAGGAGTCCAAACAGCAGGAGAAGATTTTCCGGCGGGGTGGTATGATGTGCAATTAACAAAAGGGAAAGCTGAATTCTGGTACGGTGATCGGGGAACTCTGGGCATGGATACACAGATAACAGGAACACCGGATATTTACAGAAATATTTACCTGGAAGATGGAATGGAGATTTTTATGAAACCGTCAGAGGGAACGGAATGTGAACTTTTATTGATTCCTAGTGAAGTGATATATGAATTTCAGTGAGCTGATTGTAAACGGATGGAAAGCAGACAACAGAGAGGAGACAGGAAATGTCATATAAAATATTAGTGGTACTTCCAGTAGAAGAAAGACATAAAAAGCAATTTCAACAGATAGCCGGAGAACATGAGATTACCTATTGTCTGGCGAAAGATGTTACGAAAGAAGAAGCTCAAAAAGCTAATATTATCATTGGAAATCTTCCCGTGGAATATATCAGAGAATCGCCCAATCTGCAGTGGATGCAATTGAATAATGCGGGGACAGAAGGGTATTGTGAGCCGGGGGTTCTTCCGGAAAAAACGATTCTGACCAATGCAACAGGCGCATACGGAATGGCAATTTCTGAACATATGATAGGTATGCTTTTTATGCTGCAGAAACATCTGGATACATATTATGTTCAGCAACAGGGACATATCTGGGAAAAACAGGAGCCAATGTATGTGGCGGAAGGAAGTACCGTGTTGATTTTGGGTCTGGGTGATATCGGAGGAACTTTCGCCAGAAAAATGAAAGCGATGGGAAGTTATATTATCGGTATTCGCAAAAGTAATCAGCCAAAACCGGAATATGTGGATGAGCAATATACGATGGAGGCTTTGCATCAGGTGCTTCCCCGAGCAGATGTGGTGGCATTAAGCCTTCCGGCATATGATGAGACCAGGGGGATTTTGGGAAGAAATGAGTTTGAAATGATGAAAGAAAATGCGGTGGTGCTAAATGTGGGAAGAGGTTCGGCGATAGATACCGATGCGTTGACGGATGCCTTATATCAGAGAAAAATCTATGGAGCAGGGTTAGATGTGACAGATCCGGAACCATTAAGTCCCTGTCATCCCATTTGGAATGCGCCCCATGTTCTTATTACTCCCCACGTATCCGGGGGATATGCACTGGCGCCTACTTTAGAGAAAATCCTGAAAATCTCTGTAAGAAATCTGGAAAAATATCTAACGGAGCAGCCGATGGAAAATGTCATTGATTTTTCTACCGGATATGTGAAAAGATAGAAGAAATTCCAGGATTTTTTATGAAAAGAAAGAATCGTTACAATAGCACAATATTTTGAGAAGGAAGGGGAGGAAATTTTATATTTCTTCCTCTTCCCTTTTGAGTTGAAGAGTGATATACTGGTGCATACAAAATGTTGTTAAAAAGATGAGAAGAAAAACTATATATAGTGGTAAGGAGACATACACATGGTATACATTATCAAAAAAGACGGAACGAAAGAACCTTTTAATGCGGACAAAATCATCCGGGCGGTGAACAAATCAGCAGGCAGAGTGATGTATTCTTTTTCTCCGGAAGAGATAGAATTTTTGTGTAAATATGCCACAGAACAGGCAGAGGAACTGGGAAAAAAGAGAAAAGATGGGATTTTCATCCAGGATATGCATAATATTGTGGAGGGAGCTTTGGAACAGGTAAACCCTGCAGTGGCAAAAAGTTATCGGGACTATCGAAATTATAAAGTGGATTTTATTCATATGATGGATGAGGTCTACACAAAAAGCCAGTCAATCCGTTATATCGGAGATAAAAGTAATGCCAATACAGACAGTGCGCTGGTAGCTACCAAGAGAAGCCTTATTTTTAATGAATTAAACAAGGAGCTTTACAGAAAGTTCTTTATGAACAGAAATGAACTTCAGGCATGTAAAGATGGCTATATTTATATTCATGACCAGTCTGCTCGTCTGGACACTATGAATTGCTGTCTGTTTGATGTGGCATCCGTTCTGAAAGATGGATTTGAGATGGGAAACGTATGGTATAATGAACCCAAGACGCTGGATACAGCATTTGACGTTATGGGAGATATTATTCTCAGTACAGCAGCTCAGCAGTATGGTGGATTTACTGTTCCAGAAGTAGATAAGATTCTGGCTCCTTATGCGAAAAAGAGTTACGATAAATATTATGAAGAATTTTTAGAATATACCGATGCATCCTGGGAAGGAAGAGAAGAAAAAGGAAGAGATTATGCATGGAAAAAGGTCTGCCGGGATTGCGATCAGGGATGGCAGGGAATTGAATATAAATTGAATACGGTAGGATCTTCCAGAGGAGATTATCCGTTTGTAACCGTAACGCTTGGTCTGGGAACCAGCCGTTTTGAGAAAATGATTTCTGTTTCTTTGTTGAATGTTCATAAAGAAGGGCAGGGGAAAAAAGGCCATAAAAAACCGGTGCTTTTCCCCAAAATTGTATTTTTGTATGATAAAAATATCCATGATCCGGGATGTGAGTGTGAAGACGTTTTTGAAGCGGGAGTGGCTTGTTCTGCAAAAACCATGTATCCGGACTGGCTGTCTATGAGTGGCGAAGGATATATTTCCAGTATGTATAAAAAATACAAGAAAGTAATCAGTCCTATGGGATGTCGTGCATTTTTAAGTCCATGGTATGAAAGAGGCGGTATGGAACCGGCGGATGAAAATGATGTACCGGTATTTGTGGGACGTTTTAATATCGGAGCAGTGAGCCTTCATCTTCCGATGATTCTTGCAAAGTCAAGAGCAGAAAACAGAGATTTTTATGAAGTTCTTGATTTTTATCTGGAGATGATTCGTGGTCTTCATAAAAGAACGTACGATTATTTAGGTGAAATGCGTGCGTCTACCAATCCATTGGCATACTGTGAAGGCGGTTTCTATGGAGGACATCTGAAACCGGGAGATAAGATTCGTCCATTGCTGAAACCGATGACGGCATCTTTTGGAATCACTGCATTAAATGAATTGCAGGAATTGTATAATGGAAAATCCATCACAGAAGATGGAGAATTTGCCCTGGAAGTGTTGAAGTATATTAACGATAAGATTGCTGAATATAAACAGGAGGATCAGATTCTTTATGCAATTTACGGTACGCCGGCAGAGAGCCTTTGCGGTTTGCAAGTAGAGCAGTTCAGAAAAATGTACGGAATCGTACGTGGAGTATCAGATCGTCCTTATGTAAGCAACAGTTTTCATTGTCATGTGGCAGAAGAGATCAGTCCTATACAAAAACAGGATCTGGAAGGACGGTTTTGGGAATTGTGCAATGGAGGAAAAATTCAGTATGTGAGATACCCTATTGATTATAATATTCATGCAATTAAGGCTTTGATCAGAAGAGCTATGGAACTGGGATATTATGAAGGGGTGAACTTATCACTTGCGTATTGTGATGATTGTGGGCATCAGGAACTGGAGATGGATGTGTGTCCGGTGTGCGGTTCCCGCAATCTGACGAAGATCGATCGTATGAATGGATATCTTTCTTATAGCCGTGTTCATGGAGATACCCGTTTAAATGATGCGAAGATGGCAGAAATAGCAGACAGAAAATCTATGTAAAAAGAAGTATTTATAAGTAAAAAGACCAGAAAATGAACTGTTTTTCTGGTCTTTTTGCGTGTTTGCTAACATAGACGATGTTTGGTCAGTAATTCTTTCACTGCCTCTTCCGTGACTTCCAGTTCTTCCGCTATCTGGGGAAGTGGCTTGCCTTTTTGAAGTTTTTTCTGAATCATTTCCACTAAAAGGAGGTTCCGTCCCTCTTCACGGGCCTCTGCTCTCTCCATCCGCATATGTTTTTCCATATCATATTCATATATACTCACGCTCTTCGCCTCCGTTCGATTTTTCTTTAAAAATTCCGACAGGATTCCTTCTCGGATACATTCTCTCTGCTCTTACAAGGTGAAATAAAAGCATTGGGATTTCTCAGACGGGAATACCAGAAATGATAATTGTTAAGATGTGATGGTTATCTGAAATATAATGCTTTGCTTTGATTATACACTTATAGTTTGCATTTGTCACCTGTATTTGAGGCGTTTATAGACTATTTATATTTTTGTCGTTTCAAAATACATTTTTCAAAAGCAGTGCTTCATGTTATACTTGCGTTATGGAAACAGAGAAATATCAGAATATATTGGGAGGAAGATCATGAGTAAAAAGAAAAAGCCCAAAATGGAATATCGATATTATGAAATGCCTACGGACAGTCCGGTGCTTGCGCTTTTGGGAGAAAAATGGACACAAAATTACGGGAGAAATATTGATTATCTTCATTTTCATAATCATTTGGAAATTGGATTTTGCTATTCAGGTAAGGGAACTCTTACTCTGGAAGATGAAGACCGCATTTTTACAGGAGGGATGTTTTCTGTAATACCTAAGAATTTTCCTCATACAACAAATTCAGATGGAGAAACCCTTAGTTCCTGGGAATATCTTTTTATTGACGCTGATACGTTTCTGGCAGAGTTTTACCATGACAATCCCATCATGGCGGATCGGATGATACGCCGGGTAAATCGGAAAGTCCATTTTTGTAAAGTGACAGAAATGCCGGAAATGGTAGAATTGATTCACCAGATCATGGAGATCATGAGAAACCGGCGGGAGTTATATCTGGAAGAGGCAAAAGGAATTGTACTCGCCCTGTTGGTTGAAATTGCACGGTGGAACAAAGTGGAAGGAGAGGCAGAGGGAAAACCAGTAGGAAACAGTTCTCTGATTTCTCCGGCTCTTGATTATATCAGTGAGTTTCCGGATCAACAGATTCGGATTGAAGAATTGGCTCAGATGTGTCATATCAGCGAAACACACTTCAGAAGAAGTTTTTCAGAATGCATGAATATGACGCCGGTGGAATACATAAATTGGGTAAGGATAAAGACGGCATGTGACGAATTGAAAAAAACCAATGATTCCATAGGAGATATTGCAGTGAGAACGGGATTCACCACATTGTCTACTTTTAACAGGAATTTCCAGAAAGTTATGGGCATTTCGCCGCATGAGTGGAGAAAGAACCCGGAACACTATGAGCGAAAATTGTTGAATTATGATATAAAAACACAGGAAGGATGGTAAAAATGCCATCAATTATGTTAAAATGGTTGAAAATGCATAAAATAAAGTCGAAAATGTATACAATACAGGGCAATGAATTGTTATAATATCCACATATTGATTCACAGGAAAATAAAAAATGTACATAATCAACAAAGAGAAATGTAATGAATTTTACCTGTGAATACGAAAATTATTATTTTCAGGAGGGTATGTAATATGAAGAGAAAAGTAATTTCAGTTTTACTGGCATCAACAATGGTATTTTCTCTGGCAGCTTGCGGCGGAAGCGGTGATGACGGAAGCAAAGATCAGGGAGCAGCTAAAGAAGATACAGCAACAGATGATGGTGCTAAAGAAGATGGCGGAGAAGAGAAACTGACAGTATGGTGCTGGGACAAGAACTTCAATATGTATGCTATTGATAAAGCGGCAGAACTGTACCAGAAAGATCATCCGGGATTTACAGTGGAACAGCAGGAAATCCAGTCTCCGGATATCGAGGTAAACATTACAAACGCAGCAGCAGCAGGAGATGTTAGTACATTACCAGATATCGTTCTGATGCAGGATAACTCCATTCAGAAATATATGTCTCTGTATCCAGATATATTTACAGATCTGACTGACAGCGGAATTGACTTTAGCCAGTTTGCAGAAGCAAAAGTTGCTTACTCTAAAGTAGATGGAAAAAATTATGCAGTTCCTTTTGATAACGGTGCTGTAATCTGTGGTCTGAGAACTGATATGCTGGAACAGGCAGGACTTACTGTAGAAGACTTTACAGATATCACATGGACTCAGTTCATTGAAAATGGTGAAAAAGTAAAAGAAGCTACCGGAAATCCGATGCTGACAGGTACATCCGGTGAGCCGGATTTGATCATGATGATGCTGCAGTCTGCAGGTGCTTCTCTGTTTAATGAAGATGGAAGTCTGAACATCGTTGGAAACGAAGCACTGAAAGAATGTATGGAAGTTTATCAGAAAATGGTAGAAAAAGGAATCCTGGCAGAAGTAACCAATGGTGACCAGGGTGTAGCTGCACTGAATGGTAGCACAGTAGCTGGCGTTATCGACGGATGCTGGAGAATGGCTTCTATCACACCGGCAGAAGATCAGTCTGGAAAATGGGCAATTACCAATATGCCAAGACTTGAAACAGTAGATGGCGCAACAAACTACTCCAACAATGGTGGTTCTTCTTGGATGATCACTTCTAATTGTAAAAACGTAGATCTGGCAGTTGATTTCCTGAACTCCAGTTTTGCAGGCAGCACAGAATTTTATGATACACTGCTTGAAAAAGGTGCTATTTCCACATGGCAGCCAGCTCGTGATACAGATGCTTATGGACAGACTGTAGATTTCTGGGGCGGAGATGCTGTTTACTCCAAACTGGTTGAATTTGCTGGAAACACACCATCCAATATCACTGGACCTTACTACTATGATGCACGTAATGCTGTAGGAGCAGCTCTGGGACAGATCATCCAGCAGGGTGAAGATATCGACACTGCACTGCAGGCAGCTCAGGAAGAAGTAGAATTTACAATGGGTGGCTGATAATATCGGTTTGCAACATGAGATAGTATAAACAGACAAAAGGTCTGCTGCTGCGAATGGCGGCAGCAGACCTTTTTTGTTACATGAAATGAGGAGGATATGTTTATATGAGCAGTCAGAATAAAAAGGGACTGACATTGGAAAAGAAACATAATCTGACAGGTTGGATGTTTTTGCTTCCTGCAACACTGCTGATTTGCTGGATGAGTTTTTATCCTATGATTCAGGCGTTTATTTTATCCCTGCAAAAAGGTGTGGGACTTAATCTACAGTTTTGTGGTTTGGATAACTATGTTCGTATTTTTAAAGATAAGATTTTTACACAGACGTTGTTTAATACGTTTTTCTATCTGATTATTCAGGTTCCGATCATGCTGGTGCTGGGACTTGCTTTGGCATCTATGCTGAATAATAAAGATTTGAAATTTAAAGGATTGTTCCGTACTTGTATATTCCTTCCGTGTGCAACATCACTGGTAGCTTACTCTTTGATTTTCCGTTCTCTTTTTGCAAACGACGGATTTATCAACGTTGTACTTCGTGGTGTTGGAATGGAACCGATCCAGTGGTTTGGTAATGCATGGACGGCGAGATTTGTAATTATCGTTGCTCTGGTTTGGCGGTGGACGGGATACAACATGGTATTTTATCTGTCCGGTATGCAGAATATTGAATATTCTGTATATGAAGCTGCTAAGATTGACGGAGCAAATGCAGTCCAGTCTTTCTTCAAGATTACGATTCCTCTGTTGAAACCTACGATTCTTATGACAGCGATCATGTCTACGAATGGTACGCTTCAGTTGTTTGATGAATCGGTGAACTTGACTAAAGGAGGACCGGCGAGGTTGTCCATGACGATGTCACATTATATTTATTCGACTTCTTTTGAAAATAGTCCGAAGTTTGGATATGCCGCTGCTATGTCAATTCTGATTTTGATCATGGTTGCGATTCTGGCAGTGATTCAGATGAAAGTAGGTGATGAACGATGATGAGTAAGGGAAAGAAATTTTTCATGTATGCATTTTTAACTATTGTTTCTTTACTGTCCGTATTCCCGCTTTATTATATGGCATGTGGCGCAACCAATAAGAGTACAGATGTAATCACAGGAAGATTGTATCCAGGTACTCATTTGGTAGAAAACTTTAAGACATTGATCGCGAATCAGCCTTTGGCAACTGCTATGTGGAATTCTTTCAGAAATGCAGTTATTCTTACATTGATTGCCTTAGTTGTTTGTTCTATTGCCGGATATGGTTTTGAAATTTATCATGATAAAGGAAAAGACGTTGTTTTTACCATTCTTCTTATGGCAATGATGATTCCTTTTGCAGCTATCATGATTCCATTGTTCAGAATGTTTTCAGATCTGAAGCTGGTAAATACTATGGTTGCATATATGCTTCCTACTATTTCCACTCCATTTTTGATCATGATGTTCCGACAAAGCGCCAGAGCATTTCCACATGATATTATTGAGGCGGCACGTATTGATGGCTTGAGTGAAATTGGTATTTTCTTCCGGATGTTTATTCCTACAATGCGTTCTACTTATGCGGCAGCTATGACGATTACATTTATGAATGCATGGAATAACTATCTGTGGCCAAAGGTAATTTTAAAATCCAACGAATCCATCACAATGCCGATGCTGGTAGCGAACCTGCAGGGGGCTTATGCAGTTGATTATGGTATGTTGATGATCGGTATTTTAATTTGTACACTTCCTACTGTTATTATCTTCTTCTTACTTCAGAAGAGTTTTGCAGAAGGTATTACAGGAGCAGTTAAATAAGTTTTTAAGCAGTAAATTTAAGGCGGATATTTATTTTGAATATCCGCCTGTTTTTTAAGGAGGACTAAAAATGAAGGCATTTAATTATGAGTTGGTAAAAGACCCTACTTATTTTAACGACAATCGTGTGGCAGCTCATTCTGATCACAGATATTATGCTGACAGAGAAAAAATGGAGCAGGATGTGGAAGACTATCGGTTCAGTCTGAATGGTTTGTGGAAATTTCACTATGCAAAGAATTATAATTGTACAATAGCAGGTTTTGAGAAAGAAGAATATTGCTGTAAATCATGGGATGACATCCGTGTTCCGGCACATATTCAGATGGAAGGATATGATGTTCCCCAGTATGCGAATGTACAGTATCCGTGGGAAGGACGGGAAGAAATACAGCCGGGCGAAATTCCTACCCAGTTTAATCCGGTGGCAAGCTATGTGAAATATTTTGAAGTACCGGAAACGATGAAAGGAAAAAGAGTTTTTGTTTCTTTTCAGGGAGCAGAAAGCGGTATTGCTCTGTGGTTGAATGGTACCTTCGTAGGATATAGCGAGGATACATTTACTCCATCAGAATTTGAACTGACTCCTTATCTTTGTGAAGGAGAAAATAAACTGGCAGCGCAGGTATTTAAGTGGACCAGCAGCAGTTGGTGTGAAGATCAGGACTTTTTCCGTTTTTCCGGTATTTATCGTGATGTGTATCTGTATGCGATCCCTGAAGTTCATGTGTTGGATTTGAAAGTGCAGACTTTGTTGGATGATACATTTTCAAGTGCAGATCTGGATGTTACAGTGAAGGCTACAAAACCGGGAAAAGTACGTGTGACTTTGTCAAAAGACGGTAAAGAACTTCAGAGTATGGAAGATGTGCTTGGAGAAGAGAGCCATTATGTAATGAAAGTAGAAAATCCTGCATTATGGAGTGCAGAGACTCCTGTATTATATGATCTCCTTTTGGAAGTGATGGATGAGAATGGCGATGTTATGGAAGTGATCCCTCAGAGAGTGGGATTCCGTCGTTTTGAAATGAAAGATCATGTGATGACTCTGAATGGAAAACGTATTGTATTTAAGGGAGTAAACCGTCATGAATTTAGTTCTGTCAGTGGACGTCATGTATCCAGAGAAGAACTGATTAAAGACCTGGTTACTATGAAACGAAATAATATCAATGCCATTCGTACCTGTCATTATCCGGATGCAGTAGGAATTTATGAGCTTTGTGACGAGTATGGTATCTACATGATTGCAGAATGTAATCTGGAAAGTCATGGAAGTTGGGATTTGTTTGCAGAGCAGACAGGAGATTTTTCAGGTGTTGTGCCATGTGACCGTCCGGAATGGCTGGACATGATGCTTGATCGGGCAAATTCCATGTATCAGAGAGATAAAAACCATCCGGCTATTTTAATCTGGTCCTGTGGAAATGAATCCTTCGGTGGAAAAGATATTTATGAAATGTCTCAGTTTTACCGTCGGGAAGATCCTACCCGTCTGGTGCATTATGAAGGTGTTGTTCATGACAGACGTTACAATGATACCAGCGATATGGAAAGTCAGATGTATCCGTCTGTAGAAGAAATCAAAGCATTTCTGGAAAAAGACAGAAGTAAACCGTTTATCTGCTGTGAATATACCCATGCCATGGGTAATTCCTGCGGCGCTATGCATAAATATACCGATCTGACAGATACGGAACCTCTGTATCAGGGAGGATTTATCTGGGATTATATCGATCAGTCGATTTACAAAAAGGATCGTTATGGAAATGAATTCCAGGCATATGGCGGAGATTTTAATGACCGCCCCTGCGATTATAATTTTAGTGGAAATGGTATTGCGTATGGAGGAGAAAGAGACGCATCTCCGAAAATGCAGGAAGTAAAATTCAATTACCAGAATATTACGGCAAATGTGGAAAAGGATCAGGTAACTGTAATTAATAAAAATCTGTTTGTAAATACGGATGAATTTGAATGTGTTGTTTTGCTGGAAAAAGACGGAAAACTGGTAAAGAAAGCAGCTATGGAAACATCTGTGGCTCCGTTGTCTCAGGAAACATACAACCTTCCTTTTGGTGTGCAGACATTGCCGGGAGAATATGCGGTGACCGTATCCTTCCGTTTGAAAGAAGATACCGTATGGGCCGAGAGAGGTCATGAAGTTGCATTCGGACAGGGAGTTTATCAGGTGGAAGCGCCGGAAAAAACTGATAAACCTACAAAATTCCAGGTGATTCATTCCGGTCATGATTTTGGTGTGAAGGGTGAGAATTTTGATGTAATGTTCTCTTACCTGAACGGAGGTCTGGTTTCCTATCGCTATGGCGGCGTGGAGATGATTCAGATGATTCCGAAGCCAAACTTCTGGCGGGCTCCTAATGATAATGATTGTGGAAATCTTATGCAGATGCGGTATGCACAGTGGAAAATAGCATCTATGTATCTGTCTCACAAATATCCTACCGGAGGCCATTATCCTGCAGGATATGAACCAAAGATTCAAGTTCATGAAGATTGTGCAGAAATTACATTTACTTATGCAATGCCCACAACTCCTGCCAGTCAGTGTGAATTGACTTACAAAGTATATGGGGACGGAACCATTCGTACCACATTATCTTATGATCCGGTAAAAGAACTGGGCGATATGCCGGAGTTTGGTGTGATGTTTAAGTTTGATGCGGATTATAATCAGGTAACCTGGTATGGTATGGGACCAGAAGAGACTTATGTGGATCGTTGCCAGGGAGCAAAATTAGGTATTTATAAAAACAAAGTAGAAGATAATATGGCGAAATATCTGGTTCCTCAGGAATGTGGAAACAAAGTAGGTGTTCGCTGGGCAACTGTTACAGACAGAAAGGGCAGAGGAATGCTGTTTGCCGGAGATCAGATAGAATTTTCTGCTCTTCCGTACACACCTCATGAGATGGAAAATGCAATGCATCCATATGAATTGCCTCAGGTGCATTACACGGTAGTGCGGGTATCCAAACAGCAGATGGGAATTGCCGGAGATGACAGTTGGGGAGCTAAAACTCATCCGGAATACCTGCTGAATACAGATGAAAAAATGACATTTACCTTTGATTTTAAAGGAATCTAAAAGAAAGTTCTGCCGGAAATCTGCAGACAAAAGAGTGGATGCAGATTTCCCGACAGAAAAAGGGAGGTATCTATGAGCAAAGAAGTGAATTTTGGTAAACTGATTCATGGAGGAGATTATAATCCGGAACAGTGGCTTCATATGCCTGAAATTCTGGAAAAAGATATTGAATATTTTAAGAAAGCAAAAATTAATGAAGTATCCATGGGTATTTTTTCCTGGTCTACGCTGGAGCCGGAAGAAGGAGTATTTCATTTTGAATGGATGGAAGAGATCATTAACCGATTGTATGAAAATGGTATTTCCGTTATGTTGGCTACCCCCAGTGGAGCAAGACCAAAATGGATGACGGATAAATATCCAGAAGTTTTGAGGGTGGATGAATCCCGTCACAGAAATCTGTTTGGGGGACGGCATAATCATTGTTACACATCTCCGGTATATCGGGAGAAAACAAGGATTATGAATATGGAACTGGCAAAAAGATTCGGAAACCATCCGGGAGTGATCGCATGGCATATTTCCAACGAGTATGGCGGAGACTGCCATTGTCCGTTGTGCCAGGCAGAGTTTCGTAAATGGCTGAAGGAAAAATACCAGACCATAGAGAATCTGAACAGAGCGTGGGCTACTACTTTCTGGAGTCATACCTATAATAGTTTTGAACAGGTGGAAAGTCCGTCCTCCCGGGGAGAAGGCGCTCTTCATGGACTGAATCTGGACTGGAAACGATTTGTCACAGATCGGACAGTTGATTTTGTAAAGCATGAAATTCAGGCGATCCGCGACGGCGGTTCACAAAAACCTACTACAATCAATATGATGTATGATTTCCAGGGATTGAACTATCACAAATTTGCTGATATTATAGATATAGTTTCCTGGGATAATTATCCTCAGTGGCACAAAAAACAGGAATATCTTACAGCTATGGATGACGGTATGCAGCATGATATTATGCGTAGTATTCAGAAGAAGCCATTCCTTCTGATGGAAAGCTGCCCGTCAGCTACAAACTGGCAGCCGGTAAGTAAATTGAAAAAACCGGGAATGCTTCACGCAGCGTCCATGCAGGCAATAGCTCATGGTTCTGACAGTGTTCAGTATTTCCAGCTTCGTCAAAGTCAGGGTTCTTCTGAAAAGTTCCATGGAGCAGTGATCGATCACTATGGCGGTGATGATACCAGAGTCTTTAAAGAAGTCAGTCAGGTGGGCGATTCTCTGGAAAAACTTTCTGAGATTTCAGGGGCGAATGTAAATGCGAAAGTGGCTGTGGTATTTGACTGGGAGAGCCGTTGGGCTATGGAAGATGCACAGGGGCCAAGAAATGCAGGCTTATTCTATAAAGAAGCGGTGGAAAAATCCTATTATGCATTCCGTAAGTTGGGATTAGATGTGGATATGATCGATATGGAACAGGATTTGGATGGCTATCAGGTAGTGGCAGCTCCCATGTTGTATATGTTCCGTGGAGGTTTTGAAGAGAAGGTTCGCCGTTACGTGGAAAATGGCGGAAAATTTATTCTCACCTACTGGTCCGGTATCGTGGATGACACAGATCTTTGTTTCCTTGGAGGAACTCCCTATGGAATCATGGATGTGATGGGACTGAGAAGTACAGAGATTGACGGATTGTATGACGGAGAAAGCAATACCGGTCATCCGGTTAAAGGCAATTCCCTTCACCTGGCAAAAGAATATACCTGTACAAATCTCTGTGATCTGGTAAAACCTTCCACGGCAGAGGTTTTGATGACATATGGATCTGATTTCTACGCAGGAATGCCGGCGCTTACCGGAAATTCTTTTGGAAAAGGCACAGCGTATTATGTATGTGCTGATTTTGAACAGGGATTTTATGATGAAGTTTACCGGAAAGTTGTGGCAGAAGCAGGTGTAAAACGGCTGATAAACCATATTCCCAATGGTGTGGAAGTGACCACAAGAGAAAGCCAGGATGCGATTTATGTATTTATACAAAACTTTAACCGCCAGCCGGCAGAAATCAAACTTCCGGTGGAAGAGTATCCGGTGTGGCTGGGAGAGTATGACGGAACTGTGGAGAGTTTGGGAACAGTTGTCCTGAAAAAGAAGACAGTTTTGTAAAAAAATGAAAGGCAGGAGAGGAAAATGATTCAGACGAGTATTGTAAAACTGGTGCAGTATGGATTGGCAACAGGGTTGATTGAGGCGGAAGATAAGCGCTATACCGTGAATAAAATACTGGAACTGCTGAAAATGGACGCCATAGATGATGAGGCGCTGGAGCAGGTGTTGGAGTTTGATGGAAAAGATCAGACAGTAGTGGGAGAACTGGAGAGTATTCTTTCGGATATTTGCGATTATGCATATGAGCAGGGAATTTTGGAAGAAAACAGTGTGGGATATCGTGATCTGTTCGATACCAAAGTAATGAGTCTTCTGGTAGACCGCCCCAGTAATGTGATTCGTCGTTTCTGGGAATTATATAAAGAGGATCCGGAAAAAGCTACAGATGCTCATTACAAATTCAGCCAGGATACAGATTATATCCGCCGCTATCGGATTGCAAAGGATATGAAATGGGTAGCGCCTACAGAGTATGGAGATCTGGATATCACAATCAATTTGTCTAAACCGGAAAAGGACCCCAAAGCAATCGCAGCAGCTAAACTGGCGAAACAGACTTCCTATCCGAAGTGTCTCTTATGTGTGGAAAATGAGGGATATGCAGGTCGTCTGAATCATCCGGCGAGACAAAATCACCGGATTATCCCGGTAACGATCAATAACAGTGACTGGGGATTCCAGTACTCTCCTTATGTATATTATAATGAGCATTGTATCGTGTTTAATTCTCAGCATGTGCCTATGAAGATTGAGAGGGCAACATTTGCAAAATTATTTGATTTTGTAAAACAATTTCCTCATTATTTTGTAGGTTCCAATGCGGATCTTCCTATCGTAGGCGGCTCCATTTTGAGTCACGATCATTTCCAGGGCGGTCATTATGAATTTGCCATGGCAAAAGCGCCGATTGAGAAAGAAGTGTCTTTTGAGGGATTTGAGGATGTGAAAGCGGGAATTGTAAAATGGCCGATGTCTGTTATTCGTATCAGTGGACCGGATACAGAGCGACTGATCGAACTGGCTGATAAAATTCTTCTGAAATGGAGAGGTTATACGGACGCAGGTGCCTTTATTTTTGCTGAGACAGAGGGTGAGCCGCATAATACGATCACTCCAATAGCCCGTAAGAGAGGGGATCTGTTTGAAATGGATCTGGTACTGAGAAATAACATTACCACAGAAGAACATCCTCTGGGAGTATATCATCCTCATGCAGAACTTCATCATATCAAAAAAGAGAACATCGGTTTGATTGAAGTTATGGGACTGGCAGTACTTCCTGCCCGTCTGAAAGGGGAAATTGAAGGACTGTGCAAGGCTATTGTAAATGGAGATGATCTGAGAGCAGATGAAACTCTGGAAAAACATGCAGACTGGGTGGATGAACTGAAAGAAAAATACACTTTCACAGCGGAAAATGTGGAAGATATTCTGAAAAAAGAAATCGGAATCGTATTTATGAAAGTTCTGGAACATGCAGGCGTATATAAATGCACAGAAGAAGGAAGAACTGCCTTCCTCAAATTTATAGAAAGTGTATAAGAAATAAGAGGACTGCTGTGGTTCCTGTAGGAATCACGGCAGTTCCTGTTTTGCAGGAAAAATATGTCCTGCAAGATAAAAAACAATCCCTTTTGAATAAGATATGTTTCGATAAAAGACAAATGTTTTTGTGAAAAAGACATTTCTTGTTGACAAGTGGAGGAGTTTGTGTTTATAATACTATTTGTTCGAGAAAATTGCATATAGGCCAATGGAAGATTGCAGGAAAGTAGGTTTTTATGTTGCTGTCCATGGGAACAGTAATTGTTTACCCGCCGAAGGAATAATGCTCTCAGGTATCTCTTTGGAAAAAGAGATGGGACTGTAATCGGATGGCTCTCTGGAGAATCCCTATGATGGGTGCCGAAGGTGAAAGTGGCGAAAGCTGCGAATCTCTCAGGCAAAAGGACAGTGTTGAAGCAGTGTGAGACAGAAAACTACACTTTTTTGTTTTGCGTGGATATAAGGTTCAGGGGTTCCTGGATCTTTTTTTGTGCATATATGTAGAAACTTGGAAAATACAAAGGAAAATGAGGGACAGAAAATGAAGTTTATTACTGGTGTAGTGGATTGTGTCAATACGTTTTTGTGGGATTATGCGCTGCTTTTCCTGTTGGTGGGTGCAGGGATAATCTTTACGGTGAGTTTGCGGTTTGTTCAGATACGAAAGTTTAAGGCGGGAATGAAAGCGTTGTTTGGTAATTTTTCTCTTCATGGAAAAAATGGAGAAAATGGTCTCAGTTCCTTTCAGGCTCTGACTACCGCCATTGCCGCACAAGTGGGAACCGGCAATATAGCCGGCGCTGCGACAGCTATTGCTTCCGGTGGAGCTGGAGCTATTTTCTGGATGTGGGTGAGCGCTTTTTTTGGAATGGCAACTATTTATGGTGAGGCAGTTATGGCACAGCACACCAGAAAACATGAGAACGGAACAATTGTAGGCGGTCCGGTATACTATATCCGTTATATATTTAAAGGAAAATTTGGTAAGTTTCTTTCGGGATTCTTTTCTGTTGCCATCATCCTTGCACTGGGATTTATGGGGAATATGGTTCAGTCCAATTCCATAGGTCTTTCCTTTGCAAATGCTTTTCATGTGGATCCTCTGATCGTGGGTATCTGTGTGGCTGTGATTACGGGAATTATTTTCCTGGGAGGAATTAAAAGAATTGCAAGAGTGACAGAAAAGGTAGTTCCTTTGATGGCTCTGCTTTATATTGTAGGGTGTGTTGTAATTCTTTGTATGTTTCCTCAGGGAGTGGCTAAAGCAATAAAAGATATTTTTGTAGGAGCATTTGCGCCTCAGGCGGTTGCAGGCGGCGTTCTTGGTGTTACTGTTCAGAAAGCAATGCGTTACGGAGTTGCCAGAGGACTTTTTTCCAATGAAGCCGGTATGGGTTCCACACCTCATGCTCATGCAACGGCAGATGTGAAACATCCCTGCGATCAGGGCGTGATTGCTATGATGGGAGTGTTTATTGATACATTTGTTATTCTTACACTGACAGCTCTGGTCATCCTTTCTACTGATGTGGTAGGAACCGGACTGACCGGCTCCGAACTGGCACAGAGCGCTTTTGATGCGGGATTCGGTTCTTTTGGAAAAATTTTCATAGCTATTTGTATGCTGTTTTTTGCATTTACCACGATTGTAGGCTGGTATTATTTTGGAGAAGTGAATGTTCGTTCCTTGATCGGAGAGAAAGCGGTAAAAATATATGGTGTGCTTGTACTGGGCTTTGTAGTATTGGGATCGGTTATGAAAGTGGAACTGGTATGGGAGTTGTCTGATATGTTTAACGGATTGATGGTACTTCCCAACCTGATCGGACTTCTGGCTTGTCTGGGAGTTGTTTTGAAACTGACAAGAGAATATGAGAGAAAAGATAAATAATAAGAAATAATGTCAAAAAAACTACCATGAGAATGATTTATGGTAGTTTTTTTGACATTTTGATGAAAAAATAAAAAATATAAGAAGAGTATGGGAAATAGTTACTGCATTATAGGGAATTCTTGATAATCTTTTGTATAATTTTTATATTTGCTATTGATTTCTGCTCCGTTATGAGGTAAAATACTTGCAGGTCAAAAAATAAAAAATGCACAAACCGAAATCTCCATAATGTGATAAATAAAGTGTAGTGCAGCATGAAAACTGAATTTCTTTGTACATATTGCCATAGTCTTTTGGATAAAGAAAAGATTACAGGCATGGAAAAAGAGAAAAGTGAGTAGTATTGCACAAAAACACGAATATTGCAGAAAGGAGAATCCGGTGTGAGCAAAGTATAGATTTTCTTTCGCAGTCTGTACGGTAAGCGCCAACAGAGTATTCTGAAAATGAAGTGCAGACAGGGAGGAGATTTGTACAAAAAGACAACGAGATTTTTGAATACAAGAGTCGAAAAGTTGTCTTTATTATTTCAACACCTAGAAGGAGGGAAAGAAATGCGAAGGAAATTAGTTGCAATGTTAACAGCAGCCACACTCGTTGTTGGTATGCTCGCCGGTTGTGGCGGCGGTGATTCCGGTTCTAAGGACGCAAAAGAACCAGCAACATCTGATTCTGCAGAAAAAGGAGAAGGTTCCGGAAGTGGAACAGCAGCATCAGAAGGTATTACTACAGAAGTAGGAACACCACGTTCCGAAACATTGATCGTTGAGTGTCAGAACAAAACAGATACTCCAGGTCAGTTTAACTCTTATATGTCTGGTACAGCCATGGGATTTGGTATTCATCAGATGCTGAGCGCTCATCTGTGGGAGATGGACACAGCAAAAGGTGAACAGTACGGTGAAATCTCCGACGGTATGCCGGAGTCTAATGAAGACTTTACAGAGTGGACAGTGAAAATTCGTCAGGGTATCAAATGGTCTGACGGAGAAGACTTAACTGCAGACGACGTTGTATTTACTTTTAACATGATCAAAGAAAATGATACAATCAACGCCAGTGCAGCTACAAACCTGTACATCGACAAAGTTGAAAAAGTTGATGATTACACAGTGAAATTTACAATGACAGAATCATTCCCACGTTTTGTACAGCGTTATGGCGTTACTGTTTGGGGAACAGATTATCGTATCGTTCCGGAACATATTTATTCCAAACAGGCAGACGTTACCACATTTAAGGATGAAGCTCCTGTTGTAGCAGGTCCTTACACTGTGAAAGATTATGATGCTACAGGAATGTGGGTTCTGTATGAACTGCGTGAAGACTGGCAGCAGAGTACTCTTGGCGTAGCAGGACCGACACAGTACGAATATGCAGAAAATGCGGCACCTCCGAAATATGTATGGTTCCGTACATTTGCAGACTCTACCACAAAACAGATGGCTATGATCAATAACGAGATCGACCTTCTGTGTGAAGTTACACTGGAAGAGTTTGAAACTATGAAAGCTTCTAATGACAAGATCAACTGCTGGTATGATGAATTCCCATATGCGAACCCGGATGACCCAGGTTCCAAGAGTATCGTATTCTCACACGGTAAAGGCGCACCGTATGACAATCCGGACTTCCGTTGGGGTATTGCGTTGGCATTAGATATCGATCAGATCGTTATGAATACATTCAGCGGCGCTGGTCGTGTAGCTCCTATCCCGGTAATGAATAATACCCAGTTCCTGCAGGAAACATATACAATCCCGATGCAGGAATGGCTGGAAAACTTCGAACTTGATCTGGGCGATGGAACAACATTCAAACCATACGATACAGGTTATGCAAAACGTATGGCTGAGAAACTGCAGATTGAAGGTACTGACGAAGAACTGGTTACCATGTTTGGTGCAGGCTGGTGGAAACATGACGAAGAAGCAGCTACCAAACTTCTCGAAAAAGCTGGTCTTGAAAAAGTTGACGGTGTATGGAACTTTGAAGGTAAGCCTTTCACATTTGAAATGAGCTATCTGGCAGATTCAGAATTCCAGGCTGCTCGTGGCGTACAGGCTGCTTACAACCAGTTACAGGCATTTGGATTCCAGTGTACAATCACATCCAAATCTTCTGCAACATGGGATGTAGACGGTGGACAGGGTAACTACGATATCGCAGGTTACTGGCCATCCGGTGGTATCCTGAAAGATTTCTATTCTGCAATCAGCGGATTTGATAATGCATTGATCGAACCTCTTGGTGAGACTGGTTCCGGACAGGGACTGCGTTGGAACAACGAACATGCTTCTGAGATTATCCGTGAACTGGCAAATACAGATCCGGAAAGTGAAAAATCTTATGAGCTGCATGTAGAATTCCTGAAGGAATGTGTAAAAGATATGCCTTTCATCAACTTCCAGAGTGGTACTAAGTTTGTTCCTACAAACTCTACTTACTGGGAAGGCTATCCAAACGCAGAGAACCCATATAATGGTCCATGGTGGTGGTGGAGCTGCTTCAAATATATGCTTCCAAACATCACTCCTACACAGGCTTAATAACATAAAGGCTTTGGAACATTTAGTAACATGATTTATCCAGCGAAAAACAGATAAGTTTTTTGTTGAAGTATCAGAGAGGGACGGAGCCGTAAGGGCATGCTTACGGCCCGTCCCTTTTAACGCATAATAGTAAAGGAGTGCTGTGTATGAAATTTAGAAAATTCTTTCTGCAGCGAGTACTCGCCTGGGCATTGACGATCTGGATCGGCGTTACCTTTATTTTCTTTATTCCGCGTATGTTCCCATCTGATCCTGTTGAAAACATGATCGCACAGATGCAGACACGTTCCGGTAACATGGATCCGGCGGAAATGGAAGCTTTGCGTGCTCAGTTGCGTGTACAGTTTGGTCTTGACGGCTCGCTGTTGGAACAGTATGGTTCTTTCCTCTGGAATGGACTGCTTCATTTTGATTTTGGACCGTCTCTGATGAGTTATCCCGAACCTGTAGGTAATATTATCGGACGGTATCTGCCCTATACGTTGATGCTATCGTTGACGTCGACATTTTTAGCATGGGTAATCGGTAACTTTATCGGCTTGCTGGCAGGATTCAGGAAGAATAAAACGTCGTCGAAGATTTTGGAAGGTATAGCAATCTTCATTTATCCGATTCCTTACTTCCTGGTAGCTTTGGTGTTACAGATTATCTTCGCCTTTGTATTGAAATGGTTCCCGTTGCAGGCGATCATTGATACGAAAGGTGGATTTGGCCCCTGGATTGCTTCTCTTTTGAAAGCCTCCATACTTCCGGGAGTATCTTTGCTTTTGTTGGGAACTGGCTGGTGGATCATTTCCATGAAGTCTCTTGCCGGTACAACAGCAGAAGAAGACTATGTACGTTATGCTCGTTTCCGTGGACTTTCTGAGTTTACCATCGGTAAAAACTACGTGCTTCGTAACTCCATTCTGACACAGATCACGGCGCTGGCCATGAGCCTTGGTGGTGTATTTGGCGGTTCCATTATGACTGAGATTATTTTCGGATACCCTGGCGTAGGTACACTGATTCAGGGAGCTATCCTGCAGTCGGATTATAATATGATCTTAGGATGTATTACGATTTCGATTGTGGCGATTTCCACAGCTACATTGATTGTGGACCTGATTTACCCGTTCATCGATCCGCGAATCCGGTACGGCTGATAAGAGGGAGGGACAAATATGAAGAAATTTTGGAAGGCAGCCAACTTTCGTCTGAAAGCAGGTTTGATCATCACTTGTCTTTTCATGATCGTTGGATTTGTTGTATATTTTTTCCCGCATCAAGATCCATTTACATTTAATGTATACCCGAATAATCTGGGAGCATCCGGAGAACATTGGCTGGGTACTACCAGTATGGGACAGGATGTTGTGTGGCTGCTGATCGAAGCGATTCACAATTCATTGTTGATCGGTTTGATCGTTGCTACCATCGGTACAGTTGTGGGAGTTCTGGTTGGTCTGCTTGCTGGTTTTGCAGGCGGCGCATTGGACAGAGTGCTTATGGTTATTACGGATACATTCGTAGTAATTCCTTCTCTGCCTATTCTGATCATGATGACGTCTCTGATGAAGGGAAGTTCTACAGTTATCGTGATGGCTCTTGTTCTTGCTATGTTTGCATGGGCATGGCCGAGCCGTCAGATCCGTTCTATGGCTCTGACAATTAAAGAACGTGACTTTATACATACAGCACGTTTCTCAGGTGAAAGTACACTGCAGATTGTTGTGACGGAGATTCTTCCGTTTGCACTTTCCTGGTCACTTTCTAACTTTATGAACGCTACACTTTCTGCAATTGGTTCAGAATCCAGTTTGGCAGTATTGGGTCTTTCTCCTGGAAACCTGGTTTCCCTGGGAAATATGATTCAGTGGGCAAGAAACTACAATGCAGTTCTTGCTGGAAGATGGCTCTGGATTGGCGCTCCAATTGTTGCAACCGTTATTTTATTTGTTGGCCTGTTTATGTTGATTACGGGTTACAATGATTATCAGGCTATGAAGAGAGGCAGGTGATAGAATATGCTGAAAATCGAGAATTTGTCAACGTCTTATAAAACTATAGACGGAGATGTCCATGTACTCAAGGATATTAACTTTGAGATTCATGACGATGAGATATTCGGCATTGCAGGTGAATCCGGATGTGGAAAAACAACCCTGCTGAACACTCTTTATGATATTATTGAGTATCCGCTGGTGATCGACCAGGGCCGTGTTGTTCTGGAAGGTGAGAAAAACGGACAGAAATATTCTTATGAATCCGGACAGATCCGTAAAACCTGGTGGAACAATATCGCATATGTGCCACAGGCGGCACAGAGTGTTTTGAACCCGATTGTACGTTTGAAAACACAGTTTATTGATTCTATTCCGAAAGAAGACAGAAAAAAAGAAAAACCGGAAGAGATCTTAAAGAGAGTTGCTGAATATTTGAAAGAGCTGAATCTGTCTCCGGACGTACTGGAATCTTATCCATTCCAGCTTTCCGGTGGTATGAGACAGCGTGCTATCATCGCGCTGGCAACTTTTATGTCTCCCGGCGTTGTATTGGCAGATGAGCCTACTACTGCGTTGGACGTAGTAGTGCAGAAAGGTATTCTGATGATGCTGATGCGTCTGCAGAAACAGTTGAAGAATACACTGATCATTGTAAGTCATGATATGGGTGTACATTATCAGATTACAGATCGTATGGCGATTATGTATTCCGGAAGTGTTGCAGAGCTTGGTAAAACAGAAGATATCTTCAATGATCCGATTCATCCATATACAAAAATGCTTGTAGATGCACTTCCCCGTGTGGGTGAAGATGTTCAGCGTGTTGGTATTGCAGGCCGTCCGCCGGCATTGAAGAATCCGCCGCCAGGATGTCGTTTTGCACCACGTTGTCCACATGCGACAGACAGATGCCGCAGTGAAGTGCCGAAATTCCGCGAGATCAGGCCTGGTCGCTTTGCTGCCTGCCACTTATTAAAAGAGGAGGTGTAGACGAATGGGTGAAAAATTGTTGGAAGTAAAAGGCGTCAGTAAAATATTCCGTGTAGGTGGTATGCTGCGTGGTAAAAAACTGGTGGCTGTAGATAATGTATCCTTATCCATTGACAGTGATAAACCTGTGATTTTATCTATCGTAGGTGAGTCAGGTTGTGGTAAGTCTACACTGTGTAAAATGATTCTCCGTCTGCACAATGCAGATATGGGTGAGATTGTTCTGGATGGCAAATCTTATGCTGATAAGAAAAGCTACGATCCGAAACAGTTTAAACTGGATGTTCAGCCTATTTTCCAGAATCCATATGAGTCTTTTTCAGCAAGAAAAACAGTAGACACCTATCTGTACAACACAGCTCTCCGTCTTGGTATTGCCAAGAATAAAGCAGAGGCTGATAAAGTTGTTGATGAGGCATTAAAGAGCGTTGGTATGTCTTTACAGGTTGTAAAAGGTAAATATTCCACACAGTTTTCCGGTGGTGAATTACAGAGGGTATCCATTGCCCGTGCTTTGATTACCCGCCCGAAACTGATCATTGCGGATGAACCTGTTGCGGCAATCGATGCATCTATGAAGATGAATATCGTAAACCTCTTTAAAGAATTAAGAGATAAGTACAAAATTTCCTTTATTTACATTACACATGACCTTTCTACCGCTTATTATGTATCCGATTATATCGCAACCTTATATCGTGGCTGCCTGATCGAATATGGACCGGCAAAACAGATCATGGATAATCCGGCACATCCGTACACAGAATTGCTGATGAGTTCTGTTCCCCGTGTTGGTGATAAATGGGATAAAGAAATTGCCATGCCTGATATGGAAGGCAAAGAATATGCTGTTCAGTATTGTAAATTTGCACCACGTTGTCCGTACGCAACAGATGAGTGTCGTCAGAAACGTCCGGATGAGAAGAAATTGGGTGATGAACGTATGGTTCTTTGCTGTCATCCTCTGGGGCAGAAAGAAAAAGAAGCATAAAGTGCTTGGCAACGAATCAGTTGGTAAAATATTTATGATGTGTTAAAGTGTAAGGCTGCCGCTTTTGGAGTTTGTTTGAGATTGTTTTGATATTCATGCAAATTTCTGAATGCGGCAGCCTTATTGTATCATACGAAAATTTTAAAGGAGGATTGGCAATGAAAGATTATTTAAAGATGGAAACTCATCCGGTGGCGTGTAAAGAGAATATCATTCAGGGAGACTGTTATCGGATTACTGTGCTGACTTCCCGTTTGCTTCGATTGGAATATAGTGAAGACGGTGTGTTCAATGATGCGGCAACACAGACGGTTCTAAACAGAGATTTTCCGAAAACAGAATATCAACTGAAAGAGACAGAAGAAGAACTTCAGTTGATGACAGAGCATCTGCAATTAAACTATGATAAAAAAGAATTTACCAGTCATGGCCTTTCCGGAAAATGTCTGGGAATGAAAAACACCTTTTTTTCCAGAACATGGTATTTTGGAGAAAAAGAAGGAGAGGGATTATTTGGTAATTTAAAAGGAACTGCCCGTACATTGGATGATGTGGATGGAGCTTGCAGGCTGGAAAATGGAATTTTGTCCAGAGTGGGACATGCGGTGTTGGATGACTCGAATACGCTGCTTTTGAAAGAAGATGGATTTGTGGAGCCAAGAAAAAAGAATACGCAGGATATTTATTTCTTTGGCTATGGTCATGATTATAAAGATGCATTAAAAGATTTTTATTATCTGTGTGGTAAAACGCCTATGCTGCCTCGATTTGCTTTGGGTAACTGGTGGAGCAGATATTATCAGTATACAGAAAAATCCTATATGGAATTGATGGATCGATTTGAAAGGGAAAATATTCCGTTCTCCGTTGCAGTTATTGATATGGACTGGCATCTGGTAGATATTGATCCAAAATATGGAAGTGGATGGACGGGTTATACATGGAATAAAGATTTCTTCCCGAATCCCGGACGCTTTCTTGAAAACCTTCATGAAAGAGGAATGAAAACCACGTTAAATGTGCATCCTGCTGATGGAATCCGTGGATTTGAAGAATGCTATCCAAGAATGGCAAAAGCCATGGGGGTGGATGCATCCAAGGAGGAGCCAGTTAATTTTGATATTGCAGATCCACAGTTTTTATCTGCATATTTTGAAGAAGTTCATCATCCGATGGAAGAAGAAGGGGTGGATTTTTGGTGGTTAGACTGGCAGCAGGGAACAAATACAAAGGTAGAAGGTCTGGATCCTCTGTGGATGCTGAATCATTTCCATTATCTTGACAGTGGAAGAGATGGAAAAAGACCAATGACGTTTTCCCGTTATGCAGGACCGGGTTCTCACCGTTATCCCATAGGATTTTCCGGCGATACCCATATTACCTGGGAATCTCTGGATTTCCAGCCTTATTTTACGAATACGGCATCTAATATTGGATATGGCTGGTGGAGTCATGATATTGGAGGCCATATGATGGGGTATAGAGATGAGGAACTGGAAGTTCGCTGGTACCAATACGGAGTATTTTCACCGATTAATCGTCTCCACAGCAGTAACAGCAGATTCAGCGGTAAAGAACCGTGGAAATTCAGCATGGAAGCAGAACACGTAATGGGAAACTATCTGCGTCTTCGTCACCAGATGATTCCCTATCTGTATACCATGAATTATCGGGCATGGAAAGAGGATGAACCACTTTGTCAGCCTATGTATTATGTGGATGCTGAAGATTTTGCCGCATATCAGGTTCCCAATCAGTATATGTTTGGTACGGAATTGCTGGTAGCGCCGATTACAACAAAGAGAATTGACAGCGTATGTCTCTCAAAAGTTGCCGTATGGCTTCCGGAAGGAATCTGGTTTGATTTCTTTAATGGAAATGTATATGAGGGAGGACGTACTATGGAAATGTATCGTCCGTTGGATCAGATACCGGTTCTGGCTCATGCAGGTTCCATCCTCCCAATGACAGAACAGATCAGTGCAAAAGATGTGGAAAAGAATCCGAAACATCTGGAAATCAGAGTATATGCAGGCGCTGATGGAAAATTTGAGTTATATGAAGATGATAATGTTTCCTGTGGATATGAAACAGGGGACTGTGCAAAAACTCTTATGGAATTATGTTGGGACAGTAAAAAATTCCTGATTCATCCGACAGAGGGAAATCTTTCACTGGTTCCGGAGAAACGGGATTACACCATTCGAATTATGGGAAGTACGGCAAGGGAAGCCAGAGTATCCTGTGAAGGGGAAACGAAGACGGCATTTGATGAGAAGAATCATGAACTTACCGTTGTGATTTCTGATGTGGCAACCGATAAAGGAGTTGAAATTACTTTACCGGAGAATACTCAGATTGCTTCCAATCCGGTGATGGAACAGGTGGATCAATTATTGAATAAAGCTGAGATAGAATTTACACAAAAAGAGATATTGTTTGCTCTGGTAAATAAATATCAGAATCGGTTGAATATTCTGGTAGGAGAACTTCAGGCTATGAAATTGGATGACGCTCTCCGTGGAGCGCTGATGGAAATTGTAACCGCTTTATCATAAAAGATAAGAAATAAGAAGGGGATTGTGGAAAAAAGTGATAATTTTCCCACAATCCCCTTTTGGAATCATGATTTAGTTTTTTGTGTTTTCTTTCCTAACTTCAAAGGCTTTAAAAACCATATAATGCAAAGAGCCATGAAGATCTGTGTCAGAATCCATGCGCCGGAAGAATAAGCGCCGGGATCAAGTCCTGCCTGAGAAGGGTAGAAGAGGCAGTTGAGGATGATGGAAAACAGTGCGGTTAATCCGGAGCCGGTAAGGAATATCCATCTCTGAAAGATTTTATTTCCGGATTTTAAGGAGAAGGAAATACCTATGTAAGAAATAAAAGCCAGAATGATAGCAGGTATTCCGAGAATTTTATTTATCATCAGGAATACTTTGGAAACCTTTGCTGCTTTTTGTGTGGTATAAAGAGCAGGATCCAGGCGAACCTCAACATTTTCCAGAGAAAGGTAATAGTCTTTCGTCTGCATATCTGTCTTTTCCAAAGGAATTCTGTCAATTTGTTCGCCGTTCATATAGATGGCCAGAGCAACCTGTTCCGGATCTGTAGCCGGCGCATCTAAAGTGAATCGGCTGACACGGGAAGCGGCATATTCCATATGTTCCAGATAAATATCTTCACTGTTTTCAAATTCTGCATAGCCTATCGGCTGTCCGGTACTGCCAACGACAGCAAGTTCCAGATTTACACTGTCGTTAGTAGGAAAGGCCCAACCTTTTAAATGAAGCGGTGAGCTATTGGGATAAAGAACTCTGCTTCCGGTAATACTTTCGATAAAACGAAGATTTTCGGTTGTTCCTGATCCCAGATGGGTATCTACATCAGTCATCTGATTGGCAGAAAGATGGAAGCCTGTATACAGGGTATCTTTCAGCACACCACCAGGGGTGGCCTGTTGAATGGCAGTTTCTGACGGTGCAGTTTCGTAAATTTTAAATTTACCATAATACTGAAAATTCAACAGAGAAATTATTAGTCCGGTCAGGAGTACAACTGCCGGAGGGAGAAAAAGGGCGCCGATTTTTCGGGTGAGCTTTTCTTTTTTCATACATATTCCCAGCCAGATAAGAAATCCGGCTACAAGGGGAAGGAACCAGTAGTTGGTTTTGCGTAAATATAAGAAGAAGGCAATGGTTAAGCTGAAAGGAATCATGGGGTACAACAAATGTTCCTTGCGTTTGCGGTAAATCAGATAACCAAGTCCCAGAAGATAAAAAATCAAAGAGGGAACCAGTGTGAGATCCCAGGCTCTTTGAGCTGTATATGTGGTCATCATAACCGGTGAATATAAAAATGCCACATAAAATAATTTGCGTACCAAGCTGGAGGGAATAAGATTCTTCCAGCTATGCAGAAAGAACAGAATACTTCCTATATACAGGAGAGCTACTGCCATCATATAGGGAATACAAAGTTTATTGCAGAGCATAATGAAGAATGGAAAAGAAACTCCATAAGTCAGCGTATTGTCCTGTAAGTTGCCCAGCCAATTTCCCTGCATCATTTGCCAGGCATGATTTAAAAGATTCCAGTCATCTCCTCCGGTGTCGGCAGCGCCTGCTAATGGGGTGCTGAGAAATAAAAAAATACGGAATACAGTCAGCAAAATAAGTAAACCCGCAGACAGTACGGTTTTGTTTGGCTGAATCCATTTGTTCCAAAATTTTTTCATATGAATAAACCTCCTTATGTTTTAAATTATAGCGAATGGGAGGAAAAACTTCAAGTAAAAGGAGCTGCGGCAGAAAAATGCCGCAGCTCCTGATAATATTTTTATAAAATGATTAGAACAGTCCTGTGATCTTACCTGTTTCGTCTACATCGATCTTCTCTGCAGCCGGTACTTTTGGCAGACCTGGCATAGTCATGATCTCACCTGTAAGCGCTACGATAAATCCTGCTCCTGCAGAAATTTTCAGATTACGTACAGTTACTTCAAAGTCTGTAGGCGCTCCCAGTTTTGTCTGGTCATCTGTCAGGCTGTACTGTGTCTTAGCTACACAGATCGGGCAGTTGCCAAATCCCATATCTTCCAGCTGTTTTGCCTGTTTCTGA
>JAXEUM010000089.1:0-3463 GCA_034114925.1 Oliverpabstia sp. | reverse complement strand
TCTTCAAAAAGCTCTGCATTTTTCCTTCTGTCATCATCCAGAATATGAGAGTACACATCCGTAACCATATTGACCTGAGCATGACCGGAATCACCCTGTACCGCTTTGATGTCCCCACCATTCAGTTTCAGCTTATAAGTAACGCTGCTATGACGGAAACTGTGAAACACAACCGGTGGGAGATTATAGTCCTCAATCAGTTTCTTTAAAGGACCACGGATTGCTCCATCACCAAGAGGAAGCCCAAAGGTACTTGCCATAACCAGATTATAGTCCATATATTCATCACCAAGGATTTCTTTCATTTCATCCTGTTCAGCTTTCCAGTCTACCAACATATTAGCGACACTCTTTGGTAAGAATATCTTACGCACACTGCTTTCTGTCTTTGGTGTTTTCAGAATACGGACCGTAGAATTCTTCTTATGATTTGTCGGGAATACCAACAACACATCTTTTCCATCCAATGCATTCAACGATTCTTTTCTTATACGCTGTGATTCTTTGTTGATGAAGACATATGCACGGTTTTCTTCAATTGCCTCAGGAGAAATATCTACACAATCCCAGGTAAGACCAAGCAACTCACCAAGTCGTAAGGAACATGAAAAGGATAGATTTATTGCAAGCTTTAATCGCTCATCTTCACAGACACTGAGCGCATACATTAATGTATCCGCTGTCCAGATGTCTCTTTTTTGTGATTTATGTTTTGGTACAGTCGCATGGGTGCAAGGATTCTTCTCCATCAACTCCCATTTCACTGCCTGTTCAAAACAGTTTCTAAGCAGCTTATTAATATCCCTGACCGTACTGGAAGATACAAATTCATTTCGACTGGTTTTATTCAATGGATTGATAACTGCACGTCTCTTCAAAAGACTCTGATAATATCTTTCGATGAAACGGGTATTGATCTCTGAGAGTTTCGTATCACCAATGATCGGAAGAATATAGTTATTGATAAGAGAGATATTTCCTTCATATGTAGAAAGCGCCCAGTTTTCTTTGCCATAAAGTGCAACATATTCTGTAATAAGCTCGTCCAGTGTTTTGCATTTACGGACGACAAATGATCCCATCTCTTTTTTATATTCAATTTCTTTTTTTCTTCTCTTTGCTTCGGCTTTCGTTTCATAGGTTTCCCACTTCTGTTTCCTCTCACCTTTTTCATTCGTATAAGAATAGATTACATTAAATTTTCCGTTTCGTTCTCTTATAGATGCCATATTATTGCATACTCCTTTCCAAATCTCTTTGCTCCATCCAGTCCTCAAATTCATCCCGACGGAGCCTTACTCGACTGCCAACTTTTATTACTGTGAACTTTCCTTTATCCGCCCACTTGTTGATCATGCTTCTGCTGACCTTTGCCAGATAGGAAGCTTCATCAAAAGTAAGATACTTTATATTTCCATTGCTTCCTCGTATTCCGGTCTGTGATAATTTCTTCCGCCGGAAATTAGCCAGGGCAATATTTTGTTCCTGTGCAAGTTCTTCATAATCATTCGATGGATCCAACTTATACCGATCCTGACCTTCCAGGAATTTTTGAAAACTCTCTTTTGTGATCCTTTTCTTTTCTGCAATCACAATGAATTCAAAAAAATGACTATACTTTGGATTATCAAGAATTGTATATACTGCGCTTCTGGTTGTTCCAAGCAGCTGTGCCATCTCAGGCATCGTAATTGTTGCATCTTCCAGAAGAGCGTCTTTTTCTCTGTCTTCCTTTGTTCGATACCGGGACTGGCTTTTATACCAGTTCTGAAAAGATTCTTTTGGTATTCGTTTCCAGTAATCGACAATAACAGCTTCCATTTGATTTTTCTTGAGTAAATCATAAACAAGATAATCATCAACACCCAACAGATCCGCAACTTCCTTAACGGAATAGGACCAGAATTTCAATTCTTTCCCTGGTTCTTCTCCGGTAACTTTATGGTATTTAATCTGATTGGCGTACCATTTTTCAAAGCTGGCAATATTGATTCGTATCTTTCCGGCAATCTCTTTAGATTCAAAAACATTTTTGTGCACCAGCCAGTATCGATCTGTCTTTTTTAATCCCAGCAGCTTTCCCATTTCCGGCACGGTCATCCAGATTCTCTTTTGTGTCGGACGCCGTTTGTAAGGACTGTCTTCTGATATCTTTGAAATGATCTCTTCAACATCGTCCATTTCCGGAACTTCTTTTTGTTTCATAATTGCTGTTGCCATTTATTCTTCACTTCCTGTCTTTTTTAGTGTTAGTGTTTTTTCTTATATCATATCTCAAATCCAGATAAAAATTTAGGATGTCGATTGCAGACAAAATCTGCCTGATCAACACCCTGTTTTTTACTGTTCCAAGTTATCGAGCCAGTCATCGAAACTCTTCTTTGAGATACGATACTTTCCGCCATCCAACTGGATCCACCGGAATTCCTTTTTCTTTAAAAGGTTATAAATAGTAGGTCTGCTGACTCCTAAGATTTCCTGTAACTCTTGAACTGTATAACATCTTTTCTCTGACATTTCTTTATCCTCTTTTCTTTGAAATATGAAAGAAAAATTATTCCTTCATATAACGAAACGCTCAGAGCATGTTTTACAGTGGTCAAAAGCAAATTTTTTTACTTTTTTTCTTGCGAGTTTTTTTAATGCCACTCGTAAGAAACTCGTAACATTAGATTTCTACATTTTTCCTGAAATTAAGTAAAGAAAAAGAGCATATGGAATTGAATCCATACACTCTATGATTACTGGAACTTTATTTCATTTTTAATTCAACAAACTGAAAATTGGCTATTTCGTTGCAACAATACTTATCCAATGATTTTTTGTATTTGAATACGTTTTTATCTCTGTAAAACCTGCTTCTTTCAAAGCAGCAATGAGTTGATCAGATGTGTAAATCTTCATACCATCAATCAACTTTGTCCATTTTTCATCTGCGTCATTCGTTCCGTCAGATTCGTTACAAATCAGGAATGTCCCTCCGTT
The DNA here is from genome assembly GCA_034114925.1 of Oliverpabstia sp. Lineage (GTDB taxonomy): Bacteria > Bacillota > Clostridia > Lachnospirales > Lachnospiraceae > Oliverpabstia. The sequence continues at coordinate 478 of JAXEUM010000089.1, read as the reverse complement.
TTTCAGAACTCGATTTACCTCAAAAAAACATTTTTTCAATCCCGGCCAGAAGTAAACTGTCTCAAAAGCAGAAACATAATCAAAAACCGCATCAGGAAAAGGGATAGCAGATACATCACCTTGAACCACGCAACATTTCCCCTGTTTAATGGCGGTGGCGTTCAGTTTTTGAGATTCTGCCACACTGACCTTCGAATAATCCATTCCTGTCACATGTCCATTTCCGCATTTACCCAACCAGGTTACAATATTTGCACCGCCTCCGCAACCAACATCCAGTACCGCAGCGTCCGGATTCACTGAGATATTTGAGAATCCCCATTGTGATAACTTGGCGTGACCGATGTTCATCATCTTCGTCATCAATTTTCCGCCGAAGCCTTGTGGCTTACGAGTATTTTCAAAGAAGTTCATTGCATTATTCCTCCTCTTTAAATTCAAATTGAACAAAATCGCTGCGCGATGGCCTGCCAAGGCT
>JAXEUM010000088.1:0-93865 GCA_034114925.1 Oliverpabstia sp. | reverse complement strand
AGAGGGTTCTGTTTCGAATTCTCCATATACAAGTGGATGAGCGCTTAATTCTTTTTCTTTTACCTGATAATACTGTATATCGGCTCCTATAAGAAACCATTTCTTCCTATTTTCAATTTCTTCTGCATTATTTAATATTTCATCATAATGATTCCTTCGTATTTCTTTTTCTTTACGTATTTTAGCCTCTTGACGAATCTGTTCCTTTTCTATTTCTGATTTTTGTATAGCTTTTATTACTACAAGACCAGTAACCATAACTGCAATACAGCTAAGTACTCCAATCAAATAAATTATATATTTCACCCCATGCAGTGGATTTCCACATCCGGCACAAAATTTTGCACAAATCAAATTCTTTTTACCACATACTTTACAACGCAAATTTCCCCGCTCCTTCCCTTATCCAATATACAGCAAATACATCTCTGAAATACCCGTCGCTTCGTATTTTTTTCCTTCTCTTACTTCCTCTATCGTAATTGTACATTCCTTCATTCTCAATGGTTCTTCAAATCCTATCGTTATAAAATCCCATCCGTTCCCATCTGCACAGCTTATATCTACGGTTTCTGATATATCTCCGCAAGTTATCGTAAGCTTCGTTGGGCAGCCATAATTGTAAAAGGCCTCCTGCGATTCCAGACAGCCGGGCATAATATACAGGGCATTCACCATTTGTTCTCTATCTGAAGAAAGTGTAATGGTTTCTCCCACGCCAAATCCCTGTACCCCTTCCATCCAAACAGTATCAACACGGTCATCTTTCAGTTCTTCCTCATAAAAATCATCCTGAGAAGAAGAGACCTCTACCTTACAATCCAAAATCTCATACCTGGCTCCCAGAATATCTGATTTTGTTGCCCTGAAAAACCCGGTATCTCCCTCTAAGACAGAAGTATCTGTAATCTTGTAAGAGGTGAGAAGGGGGATGTCCTCTCTGTAACGACAAATCGCTTCTTCCTCGTCATCTGTCGTAATACGCACCAGCTCATGTCCCTCCATCTGAATCGTAGTTGTAGATGTTTGCCCTCCCTGCTGCATAAGTACAACTACGCCAGGCCCCACAAGATCATCATAACAGGCGGCCTGCGGTGCAAAAAACTGGTCTGCTTTATAGGCGCTCTTCTTCTTCTCATCGTAGGCGTACACCAGAAAATCCATATCTGTCTCTGTCTTTCCTTTTACGATCAGTAATTCCGGGATTCCATCTTCATTCAAATCCTGTACATAATAATAATGAAACGGCTGTGGAGCTGTTGCTTCACTCTTCACAATCTCCAGATAAGCTCTGTTATACCCGCTTCCCTTTGTCTCAGAGATCAGACCTCCCTCTTCCAGAGGAATCCATGGAGAAGGTATTTCCACACCTTCATTTCCACCATAAGAATCCAGGATTCCCAAAAAGGCATCTTCTGTAATATTCTCCTCATCCCCATCTTCTTCTATAGATCGAAAGCAGGCCCATGAACCATCATGCCAAAGCCCATCCACCCATTCTATGTCTGTTCCACCAGCTTTCAAACGATAATAATCATAAAACCCAGCGGACATTCCTCCGCTTCTTCCATAACGTCTCCATATTTCATTTCCACAATAGGTCAGCCATCCACCGCCCGCACCCTCTACTTCCAGGAGCATTCTCGGAGTAGTTCCATCACTTCCATAGACTGCCTCAACAGCATAGGTGTCATCACCACTATAATACGACGCAATCAAAAGTTCCGGTGTCCCATCTTCACAAAAATCATACAGTTTATAGTAAATTGGCTGCCCTTGATATGGCTGTACAATATCGTTTCGGAAAAAATAAGAAACCCATACATACTCCCCTAAAAATCCTTCTTCTTTTCCTCTCCGGTATTCCTCCAAAATGGGTTGATATATCTCCAGCGCTCTGCTGTTTATCTCTGTCTCCCGCTGCTCTTCTGCCTGTCTCTTTTCCTCCTCCGAAGGCTGTACCGGTTCTGGTGACGGCTCCTGATTCGCATTTTCCTTTTTTCCTTTTTCCGTTTTTTCTACCGTATGTTCTTCCACTTCTGTTGATTTTGTATCTTCCGATTCCACTGTCTCTTCTTCTGATACCGCTTCCACAGCATACGCACTTTGCTTTTCCTGTGTCTCCGAGACCCTGGAAAGATTCATGACCTTCACCCCCGTCAGCACGGTTCCCAACGTACAAATCCCGGCAACTATCGGCAAGATCCAGGTTTTACTCAAGAATCCCGCCACAGACTTTGCCGCTTCGGAAGCAGCCGATGCTGCCCCGCTATTCGCTGCAGCTCTAACGGGTCTTCCGCAATTTCCACAGAATGCCGCTCCTTTCTGTATTGGCTTTCCACAGGCTCTGCAAAAGCCCCAACTCTCTGTTCCCGGATTTTGCAGTTCCTGCTTTATCTTTCTGAAGACCTCCTGAAAAATATATTCTGCCCATGCGCCGGAAATTTCGCTTTCTTCCAAAAGCATCCCAAAAGCCAGCACCAGTACAGGAGAACCAAACGAATGGATCTGATACCCCTGTTTTCTTTCCATCCGCAGGATTGTTTCTTTCAGATTTTTTCTTGCCAGATAGAGACGGCTTTTTACAGTTCCTTCACTGACTCCCGCTGCCGCCGCAATCTCTTCTACCTTCATCTCATCGTAATAATATGCAAAAATAGCTGCCTGCTGTTCTTTTGATAATTCCTGAATGCATAACTTAACTGCAGCAGCATCCTCTGCCTGAAACATTCTGTCCTCTGCGCCCGGCTCTTCATCCGGAATCTCCTCGAACATCTCTTCCTGTTCTTCCGAAACCAGCACCTGATTTTTATTCTTATCCATCATCTTCATTCCCTGACGGACAATGATCGTTTTGAGCCACCCATAGAAACTGTCCGTATTCTGAAGACTTCCGATGTTTTTGTATACCGCCAGATACACTTCCTGCACCAGATCAAAGGCTTCCTGTTCATCACGCATCATCAGGCAAGCCCTTTTATATACATATGGATAGGTCTGCTCATACAGCTTCTGAAAGCTTTCTTCCTTTCCCTGCTGAAGCTGTTCAATAGCCTGTTTTATCTCTTCCTGTAGCATCCTGTAGCTCCTCCTTCTGTCGCTATTATTTAATAAGGAATATGTTCTAACTGCCATGCGTTAATCAATTCAATATTTCTCTTCTCTATCTCATTCATATCGGCAATCACAACATTTGCATCGGTCGCAGTACAGTAAGTCTGCGCCTGCTGATACCACTCCTTACCCGAAAAATGATCAGCTGCTTCCTTTCCGGTCCGGCTGTTTCCTTTAAAGGTGAATCCATATCTGGCCAATATTTCGTTAATCGCCATCTGTGATACACTGCGCATCTGTTCTATATCTTCCCTCACCATAGTATCCAGCTGCTCCTGTGTCAATTCCTGCTGACTGCTGTAAGGAAACAGGAAATCCTCTGCCGGAGCTTCCAGACCATAATACAGGGCAACCATCTCCTTCTCTTCTTCCCAGAGAATCTTCCACTCAAAATTCTGCTCTATTGTATCTTCTTGCTCATACTGTTTCTGGATTTTTCGAAATTTCTCTTCGGAAATTCTATACTCCTCTTTTCTTTCAGCTCCCTGCTCCGGAAGCTGATAATAGGAAGGTTCCGGATTCTGTGCATTCTTTCTGCCATCCCCTGCAATACTAGTAATCCACTCTGCCGTGGGACTTCCTTCTGAAAGCTGATAATATTCACATACGCTGATCAGGCCAGAAGTCCAGGCTGATGCTAGCACATTTCCTTTACAGATATAATAATTTCCGGAACCATTTCTCTCTGCTTCCCCGGTCATCCGGTAAACCTCTTTTCCATCTGTTCCCCAGATATCTTCCAGAAGATACGTGTCTGGTTTCCCACAGGAATCTGCAATCAACAGTTCCGGAATTCCATCCCCGCATAAATCATACAACGTATAAAAAATGGAGGTCTCTCTATAAAATATACTATCTGAAAAATAATCTGCCGCATAAGTATAATCGCCCTGAAAAGCTTCCGCCGCTCCTCGTTCGTATTCCTCAACCACGTTTCTGTAAAGTTTCTGGATTTCTTCCTCACTGGGTATTCTGTTCTCTTTTTCCGGTTGTTTTTTCTCGTCCTCTTCCTGTACTGCCTGCTGCTCTTCCGCTTCACCGATCTCTGTCTTTTCTAAAACTTCTTTTCTGCTATCTGTCTGATTCCCCTGTGAATCTCTCGTCTGGATATAAATACTGGCCAAAATCACACCACCCAGCCCTATCCCGCATCCGGCTGCACCTAAAATCCTCAAAACCTGTTTTCTCATCTGTTTTTCTTCTCCTGTTCCTATTGTTCTCATTTTCTTCCCCTTTATTATAATAGTACCGTTTGAAGATTGTTTGGTTTAATATTTTTTATATTATTTTTTTATTTCTTAAAGTTTCACATATAGCATCTTTCGATCCAGAATCGTTACCCCGCCGCGAAATAATTCCACGCTGCCTTCCTGTACCATCTGCTTCAATGTCCTGCTTACTACCTCTCTGGCGCTGCCGATTGCCCGTGCAATCTGTTCCTGGGTCATCGGAACCTGATTGGAATGACAACGGGCGGCTTCATCCAGAAGAAATGCCGCCAGCCGTTGCTCCAGTGTGGCAAAAAGCATCTTCTGTACCGCCGCTATGATATCGCCAAAGCTTTCATTCATCCGCTTCAAAATGAAATTCTCCAGATACAGATTTTCCTGCATAATTTTTTTCACTATATTTGCAGGAAGAAGGCATACGCTGCTATCTGTTTCTGCATCGATCTGTACGTCAAACGGCAGAGAACTCAACAGACAGGACCCGGAAAGCAGACATAATTCATCTTCATGTATGCGGCTAACCGTAGCTTCTTTTCCCTCCTCGGACACCAGATAAAGGCGCATCGTTCCTTTACATACCAGAAAAAGTCCCAGACAGTCGCTTCCCGTTCCCGTCACATACTGCCCTTCCTGATAGGTGTTCCAACGAGCCTGTTCTTTTAACAATTTTCTCTGCGGCTCCGTTAATTTTTCCCAAAAAGAATATCTTTCAAATAAGTCCTTAATCTGCTGCTGTTCCATCCTGCTTTTTCTCTCCTCTCCTGACTGCAAAATAAAAATCTTTTCGGGAACATCCGGCTCTTCCTCCTCCTGCACAGGCACAGGCGCAGGCACAAGCGCAGGCGCAGCCTCCTGATCCTCGGGAATTTCTTCCGGTTCCTGTATAAACGCCTCCAAATCCTCTGTTTTTCTCGTAATCTCCTTTCCATTTTTTCTTATTTCTCAAAGAAAATATGATCGCCACAAATCCCAGCGGACCGAAAACTCCTGCTACCGTCAGCAGGATCTGAAGCATCTGCCTTTTTTCGGCGTCTGCTTTTTCGGCATAATCATCCTGAAAATGATATTCTCCCATAGGATACTCCATTTTTACAGTCACACGCTCTCCCGGACTGAGATTTTCAAAAACAGATATATATTTATCTTCAGATAACTCCATATCCGACGTTACCTGCGAATCTGCTTCCCAAAAAATTGCCAGCCTGCGAATTTCCATATCCTCAAACCATCCCGGCGTAAATTGATAACTGTAATTCCCATTTTTTTCTTCATACATTCGATGCTGGTGAATGGAAAAATTCATTTCCACCACTTCGCCGGCCTCGTAATCCCGATTCAGATCGATTCTCACATAATCCCCGCCGGAATCGTAATAATAAGCATCTTCAATACTTTCCCCTGAAAATTGTATATCTTCTACATATGCATTGGGAATACCTATTTTTACCCAGTTCAGCGGACCTTCACTGGTACTGTCCAGTACTTTCCACTCTATATGGTACTGAATATCTAAAGATCCATCTTCTCTTGTTTGAATATGGATAATCTCATCCTGTATTTCATCTAAAGGTTGGGCCATTACTTTCACCGGAAACAGTAAAAGGAATAAAACTCCTAACAAAATTACTTTTCTATCTATCCTTTTATCCATGGCGCTTCTCCTTCCCCAGAGGACACTCCTGATACATTTTGGAAGAAAATTCTCTGTATTTTTTACAGTCTGGATGATTCCATATCTTTTTCCAGTCCTCCCGAAGAATATTACCAAAATTTTCCCGATTCAGACAACTTTGGCAGGCTACTACTGTTCCATCTGGCGCTATCGCCATATTGCTAAGCGCAGCTCCGCAGGAAGGTACTTCCAATCCCATTTTTTTTAATTCTTCTTCTGCAATCCAACCGGGGGAAGTAAAGCTCATCTCCATTCCATGCTCCGCACAGTACGCCGCCCCTTCTGACACTACCTGCCGAATTTCCTCCTTGCCTAAACGGATAGAAAGAGAATCTTCCCTTACGGCGTTTCCAGCCGGAATTAACCCGGAACAGGTTACATAGGTAACGCCAAGAGATTTTAAAAATTTCAAAGTAGTTACATAATCTGCGTTCTGACTGCATAACGGTGTATTTATATTTACTGATAACCCTGCTGCAAGAGCATTTTTTATTCCTTCCACTGTTTTTTCATAATGAGAGGCTCCGGTAAGGGAATTATGTATCTGTGCATCAGAAGAGTAAAATGTAATCTGTACATTATCAAGTTCGGCTTCCCGAAGTTTTTGACAATATTCTTCTGTTAATTTTACTCCATTCGTATTTAATCGGGTAATAAACCAGCGGGATTCTTTTATAAGTTCCGGCAAATCTTCCCGCATAGTCGGCTCGCCTCCTGTAAAAGTAAGCTGCGGAATTCTGTTTTGTTTGCAAATTTCAATGATTTTTTTCCAATGCTCTGTATCTAATTCTTTTACATTTGCATAATTTTGCCCTGCTGCATAACAATGCACACAACGCTGATTACAATTCCATTTTCCCTCTTTTTCCATAGCGCTCACCATAAGATCCATCCGGTGAGGAGCCGTCATATGCGGCGCATACTCTCCAATAGTCATTTGTCCTATCTCCACTTTCGGAATGCGCCCCCTTGCAATATCTTCAAAAACCTCTGCAATTAATTCCAAATCCTCCTGAAAATTTCCCAGAGGGACATGAGGAAATATTTTTCTCATTCTAATCATTGTGTCCTCTATAATCTCTTTTCCTTCTGCTTCCCCCAGTTCTCCTTCTCCCCGCTTATTCAATTCCTGAATAAAAACCGTGATAAGAATTGCCCATGATTCATTCAGCGGCAAAATCTGATTGCCATTTAATATCACTATGGATGGAATAAAACGAAAAAGATGAAATTTGGGAGGTATCATATGAATGCGTATCACTCCCGGAGCTTGAGGATTCCATGTGGTATGAATCATACCCTTCCAATTTTTCCATTCAAACAATTTTTCCCTTACCATGCTGTCTCCTTTCAAAACCATATCCAGAACAGATTACATCCTACTGTTAAAATTCCCATCCAGATCAAATACCAGTAACTGATTCTTTGAAGATACAATTTTATCCCTGGATTTTTCACAAACCTCTTCTCTATCTTTCCCTCAATTTTTTTTCCAAAATAAATCCCTCGAAAAATTTCCCACAATGAAAAATACTGTACTCCTATAGCTAATAAGCCGATCAGCGCCGTATCCATTTCCACAGCAGAATTCATCACTACCGGAAGAATGAAACTAAATCCCAGAGCCGCAATCCCATAATTTCTCCGTTTTTTCCTGTAATACTGTCTCTGATCCATTTCCTCTATCAAAATTTTACTCATATCCGGCAAATCCGGTATTTCTTCCTCTATCTGTTTTATAAGATACCGATACGACGCCAGAAGATGTCTCTGCCTCACAATATCCATATCGTAAAAAAAGTGAATCTCCCTGTCCGGTAAGGGTACCACATATCCATTCTTTGTAACCTTTAAGGGATTCTTTTGTAATGAATGAATTACATCCAAATAGGAGTACGACTGCGTATGATTCCACATTTTTCGAATAATTTTATCTTTTTCAAAAATCCAAAGATAGTGATCCAATAATTTCCCAATTTTAGAACTAAGAAAAGAAATCAAACCTAACATGATTGGCCAGATAAGAAGGAGCAGCCATGACTCTGCATCTCTTATTATGAGTCTTAAAAAAACAAATAGCATCAATGGAATGCTGAAGTACCACATCCAGGCTCTGATTTTTCTCTCTGAGTAAATTCTTATTTTACGAGTTGTAGTTTTTTCCATTTTTTCATCTCCCTCTCTTCAGATTATATCTCATGTTATCAAAATAAGAGCTGATTTGCAATGGAATTTCTCATCTGTGCTATGCAAAAAAGACCAGGATGGTTTTTTCAACCAACCTGATCTTTTTCTATAATCTACTATATATTCTGTTCGGATTAAACCAGTTCCAGAACAACTTCCATAGCTGCATCACCCTTACGAGGTCCGATCTTAACGATTCTTGTATAACCACCGTTACGACCTTCGTATTTTGGAGCGATTTCTGTAAACATTTTATCAACCATGTCTACGTTCTTTGTGTTTTTCTTCTTTCCTGCTGCTTCAGTCGGAACAACTTTCACAGGATAGAATACTTTCATCATCTGACGTCTTGCGTGCAGTCTGGATGGAGCGTCTTTGGTAATTTCTTTCTGTACTTCATCATATACAGTTACTTTCTTACCATCAACAACTTCTTTAACTCTCTTTCCTTCTGCATCTTTACGTGCAACTTTAGCAGTAACTGTTACTTTTTCAAAGTTATCTTTTTCTTTCACAGCCAGAGCAATCAGACCTTCTGCAACTTTACGGATCTCTTTTGCTTTTGCTTCTGTTGTAACGATTTTTCCATGGAACAACAGGTTAGTAACCTGGTTTCTGATCAATGCTTTTCTCTGTGCAGATGTTCTGCTCAGTTTTCTATATCCTGACATTCTATTTTCCTCCATTTGTGGAACAATATACCATGCATCTTCGGCCTTACTGATATACTGCTTTCTATTCTACAAATTTTCCTTTACCCTACCATCCTGTGGATGGCAGTCACAGATAAATTCTGTGTTTTTATTCTTCACCTGGATTTAACTGTAATCCCAGTTCTTTCAGCTTAGCCAATACTTCTTCCAATGACTTACGACCCAGATTACGAACCTTCATCATATCTTCGGAAGTTCTGTTGCAAAGCTCTTCTACTGTATTAATACCAGCTCTCTTCAGGCAGTTATAAGAACGAACAGAAAGTTCCAGTTCATCGATATTCATCTCAAGAACTTTTTCTTTCTCATTATCTTCTTTCTCAATCATAACTTCTGCAGTTTTTGCATTTTCTGAAAGATCAATGAACAATTTCAGATGCTCGCTCAATACTTTTGCTGCAAGACTGACAGCCTCATCCGGATCCAGTGTACCGTTTGTATAAACATCCAGAGTCAGTTTATCAAAGTCTGTAATCTGACCTACACGAGTGTTCTGTACAGTAAGGTTCACACGTTCAACCGGTGTATAGATAGCGTCCACGGCAATCACTCCAATTGCCATATCTTCTGTCTTTCCTTTTTCTGCGCTGACATAACCGCGTCCTTTTGTAATGGTAAGTTCCATATACAGTTTGCTGTCCGGTCCGCCATTCAGGGTGGCAATAACCTGATCCGGGTTCATGATCTCGATATCCTGGTCAACTTGAATATCAGAAGCCCGTACCACGCCTTCACCCTCAAATTCAATGTAAGCAATCTTCGGATCGTTGCTCTCGCTGCTGTTACGGATTGCAAGGCTCTTCAGATTCATGATAATCTCTGTTACATCTTCTTTGACGCCTGGGATGGAACTGAATTCGTGCAGAACGCCTTCAATCTTCACCTGGCTGACTGCTGCACCCGGCAGAGAGGATAACATAATTCTTCTCAGGGAATTACCCAGAGTAGTACCATAACCTCTTTCCAACGGTTCTACAACAAATCTGCCGTATTTTTTATCATCGGAAATCTCTGTAATCTCAATTTTTGGTTTGTTGAAATCAAACATACCAGGCCCTCCTTATTGGGATATTCTGTTTCATTGAGGGTAACATATGGAAAACGGCCCACACAAAACGGGTGAGCCGCAACCCACTATTATATGATGCCAGGGTCAAAAGGTCATAAACCACGTTGTGCTTGCACATAAGTGGTCTTATGCCTTTATGACCCGCCCCAATATGAGGATAAAAGTGGGGCGTATGCCCCACGATATCCGAATTTGGAGCAGAATTGTGGGAGTGCACAGCACGAAACAATTCGTCAGGCATCTTTTGACCCCAACATCTAATTATTTAGAATACAACTCGACGATAAGCATTTCATTTACAGGAACGTCAATTGCATCTCTGGAAGGAACTTCTTTAACAGTTCCTTTGAATGCTTCCTGATCAACATCCAGCCATTCCGGAACCAGTCTTCCACCAGTTACTTCCAGAATGTCTTTATATCTCTGAGAAGACTGTTTGCTCTCTTTGATTTCGATCTGATCGCCAGCTTTTACCAGGTAAGAAGGAATGTTTACCTGTTTACCATTTACCAGTACATGCTTGTGATCTACGATCTGACGAGCTTCTCTTCTTGTTCTTGCGAATCCCAGACGGAAAATAACGTTATCCAGTCTCAGTTCCAGCAGAGACATCAGGTTTGGACCTGTCAGACCTGGCATCTGATCAGCTTTCTCGTAGTAGTTACGGAAAGGTTTTTCCAGAACACCGTAGATGAATTTTGCTTTCTGTTTTTCTCTCAGCTGAAGACCGTACTCAGACATCTTACGGTTAGCTCTTTTCAGCTGTCTTGTTGATTTTTTATCAATTCCTAAATAGATCGGATCCAGACCTAAAGATCTGCATCTTTTCAGAACAGGTACTCTATTAACTGCCATAATCTACTGACCTCCTAAATTAGACTCTTCTACGTTTTGGTGGGCGGCAACCATTGTGTGGTACCGGAGTTACATCTTTGATGCTTACTACATCAAGTCCGCAAGCGGAAAGAGCACGAATAGCTGCTTCTCTTCCTGATCCCGGTCCTTTAACGAATACTTCTACAGTCTTCAGACCATGAATTAATGCTGCCTTTGTAGCAGTCTCTGCTGCCATCTGAGCTGCATAAGGAGTAGATTTTCTTGAACCTCTAAATCCCAGACCACCTGCACTTGCCCAAGAAAGAGCATTTCCCTCAGCATCTGTCAATGTTACGATTGTGTTGTTGAAAGATGACTGAATATGTGCCTGTCCGCGTTCAACGTTTTTCTTAATACGACGTTTTGTCGTTTTCTTTGTCACTTTAGCCATTTTAAAAACTAACCTACACTTTCTTATATTCTTCTTTAATGGTTACGAATTATCAATTATTTCTTTTTGTTTGCTACAGTTCTCTTAGGACCTTTTCTGGTTCTTGCGTTTGTCTTAGTCTTCTGACCACGAACCGGAAGGCTCTTTCTATGACGGATACCTCTGTAGCATCCGATCTCCTGCAGACGTTTGATGTTCATAGCGATCTCTCTTCTCAGATCACCTTCTACAGTCTGAGTCTCATCGATTACAGCACTGATTCTTTTTACTTCTTCATCCGTGATATCTCTTACACGGGTATTCGGATCTACATTTGCTTCTTTCAGGATACGGGTAGCGCTTGTTCTGCCGATACCGTAAATGTAAGTCAATCCGATTTCAATACGTTTTTCTCTTGGTAAGTCTACACCAGCAATACGTGCCATGTATTTTTCCTCCATTTTCTGTCTGATCAGTCCCGACAGCCCATATGCCTTGCATATGTCTGAAATGTTGTGTCATTGCTGATCGTTTTAATATTTTCCTAATTGGGATGCCGGTATGTAAGCATCCAGCCATGTTTCCATGACCTTTCCGGCTTGGCCGGTATTAAGCAATATTATAAAGGATGCAACGCTCTCATCGGCGTTCATCCGCCGGAGGCTCTTCGGTACACCACGCCGAAGTTTCTCTCATTATAATATTTAAACAGTACAACACATCCAGATGTGTCCTACTGCAGCCGCACTTAATTTTGAAGCTCTCGCCTCCAAACAGTCAGACTAATTGACGGATTAGCCCTGTCTCTGTTTGTGTTTTGGATTCTCGCAGATTACTCTGATGCTTCCTTTTCTTTTAATGATTTTACATTTTTCACAGATAGGTTTTACAGATGATCTAACTTTCATTTGAATCCTCCTTTCCTCTCTTATGACCCTTCGGTCATTGGGGTATCCCTCACGGGTTTCCTTATTTGGTCTATGACCAGGTGTGTGAACTTATGAATTTGGGCATAAAAAAATAACGCCACACAAAAGTTCGTTTTATAGTATAGCACTCCTTTTTCGTAAAAGCAAGGGATTTTTAAGGAAATATCAGGATTTTTTCATATTTTTCCTTTTTTATTTGGGAGCTTCCTTTTTCCTGTCAGAAAAGAGCTTCTCAGAAAAATATGTCCTGTACTTTGCCAGATCTGGCTGAAACGACTTTTGTGTATTTTCAATATGTTCTTAGATATGAGCGTATCTTTGAATGGCGAATGATCGTTGCACTTTAAGATGGGATGCGAACTTTTCGTTCTGTCTCATTTTATTGTTGTGGTTAGTTTCCTCTGTCTTCACTGTGTACATATCACAAAACTGTTTTTGGGAAAATGAGAAATGAAGTGTATGGGAACTAATTCTATTCGGCATCTATTTCATCGTATCTGAATCTTTTCTTCCTATATATCTGTAAAAGAATTCATCGTTCTTACATTTTCACATAATCTTTTATCAACCTGATCTCACTTAAAGGATCAAAGTACAATGCGTCAGATACTTGTAATGATAGTTCGTTGTAATCTGTTCCCAATATCAAACTTGTTGATGTTTGCTTATCAATGTAAGTGCTTCCGTTTATATGTCTTATCCGGAAGTTTGTGCTCCTGACCTCCCCATCCTTTATCAGAACGGTCACCTTTTCCTGAGAAGCTTTACAATTCTTATTATATTCTTTTGCTCATACAAAAGCAATGTCTGAAAATGTAGGAAACCGTGTTTTTATATTTTATTTCAACTACTGCCATTGTATCTGTAGTCGTTCTGTAAAATGAAATATCCGAAAAACGATATGTATCAAAAAAGGGTTTTCACACCACTTTCTTGCGTGAAAACCCTTCCTATTATTTATCTCTCCAGATAATTCTTCCTTTTGTCAAATCATATGGAGACAGTTCCATCGTCACTTTATCTCCCGGTAAAATACGGATAAAATTCATCCGCAGTTTTCCGCTGATATGTGCCAGAACCACATGTTTATTTTCCAGTTCTACCTTGAACATTGCATTGGGCAGTTTTTCAAGGACAGTACCTTCAACTTCAATAACATCTGCCTTAGACATCTCATAACCTCCTGTTAAACTCCCGTCAATTTTATTGCGGGGACTTTTGTATCATTTTTATTGTAAATCCGACTTTCTGCTGCCGTATTCTCTTCCTGCTCTGATGACATCACTGTTTTGAATCGGCTTTCCTTCTTCCAGAAGATTCCCGAGCCAATCTGTAATTGTGTAATCAATCTGAACGTGTTTTTTCTTCTTCTTTTTCAATTTATCCACAGTGCGGTAAACCCCGTCTGCCAAATATACATATTGATCATCCATAGAAAGAACCACGTAAATCTTTCCCTTGTCATGACCGGCAAGAGATTTTGCCATCATACCGATACCATGTCCGTTCATCCTGTCACCTCATCTCTATTTTGATAAAGTCAGGATTTCCGGTTCGCCGTCCGTAATCAATATGGTATTTTCATAATGAGCAGACAAAGATTCATCATCTGTCACTACCGTCCAGTCATCATCCAGCCAGCAAACATCCGGTCTTCCCATATTGATCATAGGTTCAATAGCCAGTGTCATACCCGGCACCAGACGAATACCTCTGCGCCGCTGGGCAAAATTGGGAATCTGCGGATCTTCATGAAGAACGGTTCCTATACCGTGTCCCACCAGATCTCTTACCACACCATATCCAAAACTCTCCGCGTATGCTCCAATAGCAGCAGAGATTTCATGAAGATGATGACCTGCTTTTGCATATTTGATTCCCTCGAAGAAAGACTGACGAGTTACTTCGATCAGTTTTTTCGCTTCCTGACTGATTTCCCCTACCGCATGAGTACGGGCCGCATCAGAATGGTAGCCTTTATAGATGAGTCCGGCATCCAGACTTACAATATCGCCTTCCTGAAGAATTCTCTTTTTGGAAGGAATTCCATGTACAACTTCGTCATTTACTGATACACAGATGGATGCGGGATATCCGTTATAATGAAGGAAATTCGGTGTACAGCCTAGACTCCTGATCAGCTCCTCACCCTTTTGATCGATTTCCCAGGTTGAAATCCCTGGTCTGATTACTTTCGCAAGCTCATCATGAACCTGCTCCAGTAAACGGCCTGCTTCCCTCATCAATTCTATTTCCCTGGCAGTCTTTATTGATACAGACATGTTTTACGCTCCTAAAATTTTAGTGATCGCCTGGAATACATCTTCCAGATTCTGTGTTCCGTCAACTTCCACCAGCACGCCTTCTTTGTTATAGAAATCAATCAGCGGCTGTGTTTGCTCATGATATACATCCAGACGTTTTTTAACAGTTTCCGGTTTGTCATCATCTCTTAATACCAGTTTTGCTCCACAAACATCACAGATGTCTTCTGTCTTTGGTGCATTGTACACTACATGATAGGTACATCCACAAGCCAGGCAGGCACGGCGGCCACCCATACGGCTGATAATGTTTTCATCCGGAACTTCCACATTAATTGCATAGTCAATAGTTGTTCCCATTTTTTCCAAAGAAGCTTTTAAAGCTTCTGCCTGTGGAATTGTTCTTGGGAAACCATCCAATACATATCCATTTTTGCAGTCTTCCTGATTAATACGATCCACAACCAGATCACAGGTCAGTTCATCCGGAACTAAAAGTCCCTGGTCCATATAGCTTTTTGCTTTATTTCCCAGTTCAGTACCGTTTTTGATGTTCGCACGGAAAATATCTCCTGTGGAAATATGAGGAATCTGATATTTTTCTGCGATTTTTTTTGCCTGTGTTCCTTTTCCAGCACCAGGTGCTCCCAACATAATAAGTTTCATAGTACCCTCTCCTTTTCATTTTTCTATATATGCACTTTAAGGTTGTGACGTAAAACGCCACAACCTTTTAGTCATTCAAAAAGCCTTTGTAGTTTCTTACCAACATCATAGATTCTACTTGTTTCAATGTTTCCAGAATAACACCTACGATAATAATAATAGATGTTCCTCCAAATGAAACATTTGCTCCAAATACTCCATTAAAGAAAAATGGAATCACTGCTACGATGGTAAGTCCTGCAGCACCGATAAAGATAACATAGTTCAGCAATTTTGTAAGATAATCCACTGTTGGCTTTCCAGGACGGATACCGGGAATAAAACCACCCTGCTTTTTCATATTATCTGCAACTTCCAATGGATTGAAAGTAATAGATGTGTAGAAATAAGCAAAGAATATTACCATTACAATGTACAGGATCAAACCTACTGAGTACCAGGGCTGCTGAGGGTTGAACCAGTTATTACTGTTCAGGGCTGCCAGAATCTTACTTCCCCATCCGCTTCCTCCTGTTTTGCCCATAAATGTGGCAATCACACTTGGGAAAGACATGATAGATGAAGCAAAAATCACAGGGATTACTCCAGCTGTATTTACTTTTAAAGGAATATGGCTGGACTGTCCGCCCATCATTTTTCTTCCCTGTACTTTTTTAGAATACTGAACAGGGATTCTTCTTTCTGCTCCATTCAGAATAAGAACAAGTACAACAACAGCTACGATCACTGCAAAAATAATAACTCCTGCAAGAATAGCTTTTGCTATAATTTTACCCTTCATAAAGGATTCATAAAGTGTCACCATATCGCTTGGGATACGAGATACAATATTAATCAACAGAACGATGGAAATACCATTTCCAATTCCCTTTTCATTGATCTGTTCACCAACCCACATCAGGAATGCAGAACCTGCTGTCAACGCTGCAACTACTACAATTATTTTACCAGCATTATTGTTCGGTATCAATCCCTTATTACCAAAACCGATAGCCATGGCAACGGATTCGAACAAAGCCAATCCTACTGTCACATAACGAGTGATCGCGCTGATTTTCTTTCTTCCATCTTCTCCATCTCTCTGCATCTCTTCCAGCTTAGGAATAGCAATGGTAAGAAGCTGCATGATAATGGAAGATGTGATATATGGTGTAATACTTAATGCAAAGATAGACATCTGTGAAAATGAACCGCCGGTAAATGCATCCAAAAAGTTAAATGCTTCACCACTCTGTCCTGCAAACCAGTCTTTGAAATAACTGTTATCTACACCAGGTACCGGCAGCTGTGAGCCGATTCTCACAACTACCAGCATCATTAACACGTAGAAGATCCGATGTCTGACATCCTTCACTTTAAATGCATTTTGAAGAGTCTTTAACATGAGATCACCTCTACTCTACAGTTCCACCTGCTGCTTCAATTTTTGCTTTCGCACCTTCACTTACAGCGGTAACTTTTACGGTAAGTTTCTTTGTCAGTTCACCGTTACCCAGAATCTTAACGCCATCTCTAGGATTGGAAACCAGTCCGCTTTCTACCAGAGTTACGATGGTAACTTCTGTTCCATCTTCAAATCTGTTCAAAGCATCAACATTGATACCAACGATTTCTTTGGTATTTCTGTTTTTGAATCCTCTCTTAGGAAGTCTTCTGTATAAAGGCATCTGTCCACCTTCAAAACCTGGTCTTGGAGCTCCGGAACGAGCTTTCTGACCTTTGTGTCCTTTACCAGCTGTTTTTCCATTTCCTGAACCGTGACCGCGGCCTTTACGGAAATCATTACTCTGTCTGGAACCTTCTGCAGGTCTCAAATTAGATAAATCCATTGTGGCACCTCCTTCTATCCTAATTACGCTTCTTCAACTTTTACCAAATGCTGCACCTGTTTGATCATTCCTCTTGTAGCTGCATTATCCGGCAGTTCAACAGTTTTGTGCAGTTTAGTCAGTCCCAAAGCTTCAACAGTCTTTTTATGTTTTGGAACCGCACCGATTGTAGATTTTACTAAAGTAATTTTCAACATTTTCCAGTCCTCCTTAAGCAAAGATTTCTTCAACGGATTTGCCGCGAAGTCTAGCTACTTCTTCTGGAGTCTTTAACTGACTTAAACCTGCGATTGTAGCAAGTACAACGTTCTGTTTATTTCTGGATCCCATACATTTTGTACGGATATTCTTAATACCTGCTAATTCGATTACGGCACGAGCCGGACCACCAGCGATAACACCAGTACCTTCCGGAGCTCTCTTCAGCAACAATTCTGCGCTTCCGAATTTTCCGATATAGTCATGGGTGATACTGTTGTTTTCATCTCTTGCTACGGTTATTAATTTTTTCATAGCATCTTCTTTTCCTTTGCGGATTGCTTCAGGAATTTCAGCTGCTTTTCCAAGTCCTGCACCAACGTGACCATTGCCGTCTCCAACAACAACCAAAGCAGTAAAACGCATATTACGTCCACCTTTAACTACTTTTGTTACACGTTTGATTGAGACTACTTTTTCTTCTAATTCTAACTGACTAGCATCAATGATTGCATGTCTCATGTGTTTTCGCTCCTCCCTTTCCTAGAATTCCAATCCAGCTTCTCTTGCTGCATCAGCCAAAGCTTTTACTTTACCATGGTATACGAATCCTCCTCTGTCAAATACAACAGATTTGATTCCATTCTCTACTGCTTTCTTGCCGATTACAGTTCCCAGGTATGCTGCAGCCTCTACTGTGTTGGTATGTTCCAGTTCTGCTTTTACGTCTTTCTGAAGAGTAGAAGCGGATACTAATGTTTTTCCAACTGTATCATCGATGATCTGTGCATACATATGATTGTTGCTTCTGAATACAGCCAGACGAGGTCTTTCTGCTGTACCAACGATATGATGACGCATTCTTCTATGCTTTTTAGCGCGGACATCCGCTCTTGATACTTTATTAATCATTTTCACACTCTCCTTATTTATTTCTTACCAGTTTTACCAACTTTACGTCTGATAACTTCATCAGAGTATTTAATTCCTTTTCCTTTGTAAGGTTCAGGTTTTCTCTTTTCTCTGATTTCAGCTGCGTACTGGCCAACTTTTTCTTTGCTGATACCTTTTACAGTGATTTTGTTACCATCTACAGTTGTTTCCAATCCTTCCGGATCTTCCATTTCAACCGGGTGAGAATATCCTAAGGAAAGAACCAGTTTCTTACCCTGTTTAGCTGCCTTGTAACCAACACCATTTACTTCCAATACTTTCTGGTATCCTTCGCTTACGCCGATAACCATGTTCTGGATCAGTGTTCTTGTCAGACCGTGAAGAGCTTTCATTCTCTTCAGATCGTTTGGTCTTGTTACTACTACCTGACCATCTTCAACTTTGATGTCCATTTCTACAGGCAGTTCTCTTTCCAGTGTTCCTTTAGAACCTTTTACAACAACGTAGTTATTCTCATTTACATCAACTGTTACACCAGCTGGAATAACTACAGGCAGTCTTCCGATACGTGACATACCATTTTCCTCCTAACTTAGATTTTCGGAGAGGACACGAGGTTCCTCTCTGTTTTCAGTATCTTCGCACACTTAAGTGTATGCTTCTTTCTTCAATCCCTGTCAATCAAGGAAATTCTGCTCCCTTTGGTTTACTTATTCAAGTAATTCAAGGAAGTTCTGCTCCCTTTGGTCGCAGAACGGCTTTCGCACTAAGCTCAGCCTTCGCCTGACGGCTCGTCTTCTCTAAGTGCTCAATGCCTACCAAACAAATGCCAGAACTTCTCCACCAACCTGAAGTTTTCTAGCTTCTTTATCTGTAATAACACCATGGTTTGTAGACAGAATTGCTACACCCAGACCACCAAGTACTTTTGGCAGATTTTCTTTACCTGCATATACACGCAGACCTGGTTTGGAAATTCTCTTCAGACCAGTGATGATTTTTTCGTTTTTATCTGCACCGTACTTCAGAGTAATGCGGATATTTTTAAAATTACCATCTTCTACGATGTCGTATTTAGCAATATATCCTTCTTTTACCAGGATGTCAGCGATTGCTACTTTCATCTTGGATACAGGAATATCTACAGTATCGTGTTTAGCAGTATTTGCATTACGAATTCTTGTAAGCATATCTGCGATTGGATCGCTCATTGTCATGATAGTTTCCTCCTAATTATTTAGACTTTTCATGTCATTAGTTAATAATATTATATATCCAGTTGAACACATCGCTTTAATGGCGAAATGTGTATGTTAGTAAGGTAACTTCCCTCCACTAAGCTCAGACTTTGTCTTCGCTAAGGGACGGGAAGAGTGTTCTCACTAAGCTCACCTTCGCCTATCGCTCAGGATCGCTAAGTGTTCACAGCCTACCAACTAGCTTTTTTAACTCCTGGGATCTGTCCTTTGTATGCTAATTCACGGAAGCAAATTCTGCAGATTCCGTATTTTCTTAAGTAAGCATGTGGACGACCACAGATTCTGCAACGATTGTATTCTCTTGTGGAGAATTTCTGTTTACGCTGCTGTTTGATTTTCATTGCTGTCTTAGCCATGAATTTTCCCTCCTATTCTTACTTTGAAAACGGCATATTGAATAATGTCAATAACTCACGAGCTTCTTCATCAGTCTTTGCTGTTGTAACGAAGATGATGTCCATACCTCTTACTTTATCAACTTTATCATATTCGATTTCAGGGAAAATCAACTGTTCTTTAATACCCAGAGCGTAGTTTCCTCTTCCGTCAAATGCGTTAGGATTAACTCCACGGAAGTCACGTACACGGGGCAGAGCCAGATTGATCAGACGATCAGCAAACTCATACATTTTTTCCCCTCTCAGGGTTACTTTACATCCGATTGGCATACCTTCACGGATCTTGAAGTTAGCTACGGAATTTTTTGCTCTTGTCAGGACTGCTTTCTGTCCGGAAATGATTTCCAGATCTTTTACAGCTGAATCCAGAATCTTTGCGTTTTCTTTTGCTTCGCCAACACCCATGTTGATTACGATCTTCTCGAGTTTTGGCACTTCCATGATGTTTTTATATCCAAATTTTTTGATCATAGCGTCTACGATCTCATTTTTGTACATTTCTTTCAGTCTGCTCACTTTTGATTGCCTCCTCTCTTAATTAATCGATTACTTCACCGGTGCTTTTTGCAACACGGACTTTTTTACCATCTTCAACTTTGAAGCCTACACGTGTAGCTTTTCCTTTGTACATAACCATTACGTTAGATGCATCAATAGGAGCTTCTTTGTTGACAATGCCACCCTGCTGGTTGGCCATAGAAGGTTTTGTGTGTTTTGTGATCATGTTGATGCCTTCAACAATGACTTTACCATCTTTTACAGACAGAACTTTTCCTTCTTTGTCTTTATCTTTACCGGCGATTACTTTAACGGTATCACCTTTTTTGATCTTTAACATCAGGCTACCTCCTTATAATACTTCCGGAGCCAGAGATACAATTTTCATAAACTGTTTCTCACGAAGCTCTCTTGCTACTGGTCCAAAGATACGTGTTCCTCTTGGTGTTTTGTCATCTTTGATGATAACGGCTGCGTTCTCATCAAATTTGATGTAAGAACCATCTTTACGACGAACACCTTTTACAGTACGGACAACAACAGCTTTTACTACATCGCCTTTTTTAACAACGCCGCCTGGTGTTGCATCTTTGACAGAAGCAACGATTACATCACCGATATTGGCATATCTTCTAGTAGAACCACCCATAACACGGATACACAGAATCTCTTTTGCACCTGTGTTATCAGCAACTCTAAGTCTACTCTCCTGCTGAATCATGCTGGTATTCCTCCTTCACGAATTTACCGATATAATTATTTCACTTTTTCTACGATTTCAACCAGTCTCCATCTTTTATCTTTAGATAACGGTCTGGTTTCCATAACTTTAACGGTATCACCGATGCTGCACTGATTCTGCTCATCATGTGCTTTCAATTTATATGTTCTCTTTACGATTTTCTTGTAAAGAGGATGTTTTACGTGGTCTTCAATAGCAACTACGATTGTTTTATCCATCTTGTTGCTTACTACTTTACCAATACGGGTTTTTCTAAGATTTCTTTCCACGATTTAGTGCCTCCTTCTTAGATTACTGAACATTCGCCTTTTCTGCGATTATGGTCTGAATTCTGGCAATATTTTTACGAACCTCTTTGATTCTGCTTGTATTGTCCAGCTGATTGGTTGCATTCTGGAATCTCAGGTTGAAGAGTTCCTTTTTAGCAGCTACTAATTCTTCCTGTAATTCTGTAGCTGATTTTGCTTTTAAATCTTCTACATAATTTTTAATTTTCACTGTTATCACCGCCTTCTAAGTCTGCACGAGAAACGATTTTACATTTACATGGTAACTTATGCATTGCAAGACGTAATGCTTCACGAGCGATCTCTTCCGGAACGCCTGCGATCTCGAACATTACACGACCTGGCTTAACAACTGCTACCCAGTATTCCAGAGCGCCTTTTCCGGAACCCATACGTGTTTCTGCTGGTTTTGCTGTTACTGGTTTATCTGGGAAAATTTTAATCCAAACTTTACCACCACGTTTGATATAACGGGTCATGGCAACACGGGCTGCCTCGATCTGGTTGGATCTGATCCAGCATGGCTCTGTAGCCACCAGACCAAATTCACCATAGTTGATTTTATTTCCTCTTAATGCTTTTCCTCTCATGGATCCGCGGAATTGTTTACGACGTTTAACTCTTTTTGGCATTAACATAATTATTTATCGCTCCCTTCCTTAGTTCCTTTGGTTGGAAGAACTTCGCCATTATAAACCCAAGCTTTAACACCAACTTTACCATAAGTTGTGTCAGCTTCTGCGAAGCCATAGTCAATATCTGCTCTCAAAGTCTGAAGCGGAATAGTTCCTTCGCTATAGAACTCTGTACGAGCCATATCTGCTCCACCAAGACGTCCGGATACAGCTGTTTTGATTCCTTTTGCTCCGGCTTTCATAGTTCTCTGCATTGTAGATTTCATAGCACGACGGAAGGAAATACGGTTTTCCAGCTGCAGTGCAATGTTTTCTGCTACCAACTGAGCGTCTTTGTCTGGTCTCTTCACTTCTTTGATGTCTACGATCAGTTTTTTGGTTGTGTATTTCTGCAGTTCTTTTTTCACTTTCTCGATTTCAGCTCCGCCTTTACCGATAACAACACCTGGTTTTGCTGTGTAAATAATAACTTTTACACGCTCGGAAGCTCTTTCGATCTCGATCTTGGAAACGCCTGCACTGTACAGTTTCTTTTTCAGAAATGTTCTGATGTTATAGTCTTCCACCAGGTTATCTGCAAAATCTTTTTCTGCATACCATTTGGAATCCCAGTCTTTGATAACACCGACTCTAAGGCCGTGTGGGTTAACTTTCTGTCCCATGATTACCCTCCTTATTATCTTTCATCTAACACGATAGAGATATGACTTGTTCTTTTCTCAATTCTATATGCTCTACCCTGAGCTCTCGGTCTGATTCTTTTCATTGTAGGTGCTTTGTTAGCATAGCACTCTGCAACGTAAAGATTCTCAACGCTCATACCATTGTTGTTTTCAGCGTTTGCGATTGCAGACTCCAGTAATTTTTTGATCACGCTGGAAGCGTAACGTGGGTTATATGTCAGGATACCAAGAGCAGTCTGCACATCTTTTCCACGAATTACATCCAGTACATAACAAGCTTTCTGTACGGACATTCTTGCGTAGGATAATTTAGCAGATGGTCTTGTATCTTTATTAGCATTTCTTGCTCTTTTAATCTGGCTTCTATGTCCTTTTGCCATGACTAAAATCCTCCTTTCAAGATAGGGCTGAACCCTTATTTACGAACACCTGATTTTTTCTCGTCTTTTCCATGTCCTCTGTAAGTTCTTGTAGCAACGAACTCACCCAGTTTATGTCCAACCATATCTTCTGTAACATATACCGGAACATGTTTTCTTCCGTCGTGAACAGCAATTGTATGTCCAACGAAGGATGGGAAAATTGTGGAACGACGTGACCAGGTTTTAATAACTGATTTATCTCCTGCTGCATTCATAGCATCAACTTTTTTCAATAAGCTCTGATCTGCAAAAGGTCCTTTTTTCAATGAACGAGCCATTCGCGTAACCTCCTTTATTTCGCTAACGTTTTACCGTCTCTTCTTCTTACAATATATTTATTGGACTGTTTGTTTTTCTTTCTGGTCTTCAGGCCAAGAGCAGGTTTACCCCATGGTGTACATGGACCTGGACGTCCGATACCGGTCTTACCTTCACCACCACCGTGTGGATGGTCATTCGGGTTCATTACGGAACCACGTACTGTTGGGCGGATACCCATATGACGTTTTCTTCCGGCTTTACCGATATTTACCAGGCTGTGCTCACCATTGCCTACAACACCAACAGTTGCGCGGCAAGTGATAGGAACCATTCTCATTTCGCCTGAAGGCAGTCTCAAGGTCGCGTATTTGCCCTCTTTTGCCATCAGCTGAGCTCCATTACCAGCAGAACGAACCAGCTGTCCGCCCTTTCCAGGATGAAGTTCTACATTGTGAATCATAGTACCAACAGGGATCTCGGACATTGGCAGGCAGTTTCCAGGTCTAACTTCTGCGTTAGCGCCACTCATAACTTTCATACCAACTTTCAGACCTTCCGGTGCCAGAATGTATGCTTTCTCACCGTCTGCGTAGCAGATCAGCGCGATGTTTGCTGTTCTGTTCGGATCGTACTCGATAGATTTAACAGTTGCAGGAATATCGTCTTTTCTTCTCTTGAAATCGATAATTCTATATTTTCTTCTGCTTCCGCCTCCACGATGTCTAACTGTGATCTTACCCTGATTATTACGTCCAGCGTTTTTCTTCAGAGAAACTACCAGAGATTTTTCCGGTGTAGATTTTGTAATTTCTGCAAAATCCAGGTTTGTCATATTTCTTCTGGACGGTGTATATGGGCTGTATACTTTAATTCCCATTGTAATATCTCCTTTCATTTAGCGATAGTCAGAGTGAATCGGATATCCACTCAAGTCTTATTGGACTTTTTCCGCTTTGCAATCTTACAGACCTTCGAAGATCTCGATGTCCTTGCTGTTCTCAGTAAGAGTTACGATTGCTTTTTTTGTTTTAGCTGTTGTTCCAACAGTATAACCACGGCGTTTTTTCTTTCCATCCATGTTCATGGTGTTAACGCTCTTTACTTCTGTTCCTTCGAACATTTTTTCAACAGCTTCTTTAATCATGCTTTTATTTGCTTCCGGATGTACCAGGAAAGTGTATTTTTTCTCTGCCATAGCATTCATACTTTTCTCTGTTACAATCGGTTTAAGGATGACATCATAATATTTTACGTTAGCCATTATGCGTATACCTCCTCAACTTTAGCAACAGCTGCCTTATCCAGAACAACTGTGTTGTATTTCAGGATATCAAATACATTCA
Organism: Oliverpabstia sp.; assembly: GCA_034114925.1. GTDB lineage: Bacteria > Bacillota > Clostridia > Lachnospirales > Lachnospiraceae > Oliverpabstia. Next base: position 69,327 of record JAXEUM010000088.1, on the reverse strand, counting down.
GAGTATCTACAGAAGCTGTAATCACATTCGGAATATTTCTTGTAGATACGATTACATTTTCATTGTTTGTAACAACCATAGCTTTTTCAACTTTCAGGTTGTTCAGTACATTCTGCATATCCTTTGTTTTGATAGCATCTAATTTCAGTTCGTCAAGAACTACCAGTTTGTTTTCCTGTACTCTGCTTGTCAGCGCGGATTTCAGAGCCAGTCTTCTTTCTTTCTTATTCATTTTGAAAGAATAATCTCTTGGTGTTGGAGCAAATACTACTCCGCCGCCTGTCCACTGTGGAGCTCTTGTTGAACCCTGTCTTGCATGACCGGTTCCTTTCTGTCTCCAAGGTTTTCTTCCACCGCCGCTTACTTCAGAGCGGGTTTTTGCTTTCTGAGTTCCCTGACGATTATTTGCAAGCTGACGTACCACTGCCAGGTGAACAAGATGCTCGTTCACTTCAACGCCGAACACTGCATCGTTCAGTTCCAGTGTGCCAACTTCATTGCCTTCCATATTATAAACAGATACGTTTGACATCTGTGTGATCCTCCTTTCAAGATTCATGCCTTACGGCATCGGGTCCACTTTTCCGTTCAATTACTTTCCGGATTTAACTGTCTCTTTGATTGTTACTAAAGATTTCTTAGGACCTGGTACAGCGCCTTTAACCAGCAACAGATTGTTTTCTGTATCAACTTTGATGATTTCCAGATTCTGAACTGTTACTTTCTTGTTACCCATGTGACCAGCCATTTTCTTTCCTTTGAATACACGGCTCGGATCAGATGCAGCACCGTTAGAACCTGCATGACGATGATATTTGGAACCATGTGCCATAGGTCCTCTGGACTGACCATGTCTCTTGATTGCGCCCTGGAATCCTTTTCCTTTGGAGATTGCAGTAGCATCTACCTTTTCTCCTGCTGCGAAGATATCAGCTTTGATTTCCTGAGCTACTTCATAGCTTTCAGCATCCTCGAAACGGAATTCGCGAACGAATCTCTTATAAGAAACGCCTGCTTTGTCGAACTGTCCTTTCATTGGTTTGTTCACCAGTTTTTCTCTCTTGTCAACAAAACCAACCTGTACTGCACTGTAACCATCGTTCTCAACTGTCTTAACCTGAGTTACTACGCAAGGACCTGCCTGCAATACAGTTACCGGAGTCAATACTCCATCTTCGTTGAAAATCTGAGTCATTCCAACTTTTGTAGCTAAGATTGCTTTCTTCATTCTTTTTACCTCCTGCTTAATCTACAGCGGAACACCACTTGGTGTTCATCCTAGAACAGCCGATATAACTGGAACACTATGACCCTGATGGGATGTTGATTCCTCATAAGAATGTGTTGCTTCTATATCAAACCCTTCTGGATAGTTAGCTTTTGATGAAATTATTTGTTTTTCATCTTGATATCGATGTAAACACCAGCCGGCATCTCCAGTCTTGCCAGAGCATCCACAGTTTTCTGTGTCGGCGCGATGATATCGATCAGTCTTTTATGAGTTCTCTGCTCAAACTGTTCTCTGGAATCTTTATATTTGTGAACCGCACGTAAGATAGTTACTACTTCTTTCTTAGTGGGAAGTGGTACAGGTCCACTCACTACAGATCCGTTCTTTTTTACAGTTTCGATAATTTTGCTCGCAGATGCATCAACCAGCTGATGATCATAAGCTTTTAATGTGATTCTCATTACTTGACTTGCCATAAAAAAAGTCGCCTCCTTTTCGCACTTTACGAGTACGACAAGCGGTGACTGTACACTTACCCGTGTGTGTCTTGCTGATCTTCACACGGTTTCCGCCATTTTTCAGCGGACTTACCTATTTTGTATACAGTGACTTGTCGCCAGTTTCTTAACTTGACATTCGCTCCACGGAAAACCTGCAATCTCTGCAGCAACCTCACGCTTCATCGCTATCAATGTCACAACACGAGTTATTATAAACGAAACCCCTGGCAAATGCAAGGGGTTTCTTAAAATTTTTTTATTTTTTTTAACAGTTCCATCATACAGATGTCTGGGAAGCATAAAATATGCTTGCATGTTTTTGCAAACGGGCATCTGTATGAACTGAGCGCCAATCAATGAGTAAAACAGTGGCGATAGCCACAGTAAGTACGCAGTGCGGTTTTACGAATGGCGCGGATGAAACTGTTACATATTACCCAGTTCATTCATACAGATGTCTGGAAGCATAAATGGCGCGAACTGAACTGTTACAGAATATCCGAATAATCTAAAAGAGTAACACCGCTAATCTCATCTTCCACGACTTCCGGATCATCTCCCGCTTCTTTTGCTTTATGAATCAGCTCATCTTTTGTATAGGAAGGAATTGCAAAATGATTATTCTCCAACGCCTCTTCTTCCACAGTTGGCAACACAGATTCTTTTACTTCTGTAAACATCTCTTCACCTTCTGTTTCTGAACCTTCTCCTCTCTCCTGATCCAGCTCCTGAACTTCCTGAAGACTTTCTTCTTTTTCATTCATCATCTGAGCAATATCAGCAGCAAGGATACTTTCTGTTTCTTCAAACAAATTTTTCTCTTTTGCAGGAGTACTTTCCTCTGTATCCTCCTGGATTTTCTCTTCGCTGTTCTTTTTGCCTTTCTTTTCTGCCTTCTTTGCCGCTTTCGCTTCCGCTTTTTCTCTTTTCGCCTGAGCTTTTTTCTGTTTTTTCTGTTCTCTTCTGCTCAACGGAACTTCTTCCGCATCATCATCTTCTTCGTCGTCTTCTTCTGCATCCTCTTCTTCGTCATCCTCATCGTCCTCTGCATCATCCTTTTTCCAGATCTCAGCCAGAATAAACAAAATAATCACGAATACAACGGACAGTCCCACAATAATCAAACCTTCTGTAGTGCGCAGCGCCATAGAAACATATCCTATAAACGGAACCGTCAGGATAACTTTTTTCATAGTTGCACTGACTGTATGCTCTATCGTACCTCCATCCGTACTCAGTTTGTCTTCCAAAGTACAATTGTTTCCATCCACACTTTGTACTTTATATACATACTGACTGTCTCCCTCATTCAAAAGAACTTTACTTCCCTTCCCCGGATTTCCCTTCAAGGGAATCGCATATGTCACGGAACCCATGGATAAATTCGTATCCATTCCTTCATCATCTACGATTACTGTCGTAACGCCTGCAAACGGCGGTATCAAAAGTCCCCCTGCTACGATAATGGCCAGAATCAGAATACTATTAACAAGTACTTTCAAAAACTTCGACATACCTACTCTCCTCATCTTGCTGGAATTTAAATTCAACTGACCTCATTATATCCTTTTTCCTCTTCTTCTGCAACCCGTTTTAAAAAATGTAATGTTTTTTCATTTTTTCGTTGAATATCATTTTCTTCTTTATTATAATGGGTTCATTCCCAATGGAGGTAAATGAAACTATGCAACCCACAATCAAAATGATTGAAGATTTTTCCCTGAATGCCTGGCCTTCCCACCAGATACAGCTTTATGATGGCTGGCTGCTGCGTTTTTCTTATTTTTATACCCACAGGACAAACAGTGTGGAACAAATCGGAAACTCCACCATTCCTCTGGATGAAAAAATTGATTTTTGCGAGCAGGCTTATCAGCGTTGGGGAACACCGGCTATTTTTAAAATCACCCCCCTTTTGGATGAATCTTTTGAGTCTATGCTGATTCAGAGAAATTATCTTGTCCAACATATTACAGAGGTAATGATTTTAGATTTTCGCAACTATGTTCCCTGTCCCCCCTCTGCTGTTGTTCAGATAGATAAAATCATTCCACCCCGGTGGATCAACAGTCTCTTTGCACTGAAGGGAACTACCAGTGCAATCCACCGACAGATTGTTCCCTCCATGTATCAGGCGATCCCAAAAGATACGCTTGCTGCATCCATTGTCAACGAAAAGGGACAGATTATTGCCATCGGACTGGGAATTTTAGATCGATCCTACATGGGGATTTACGCAATTCATGTTCATCCGCATTATCGTGGTCATCATTATGCCCGTGCTGTCTGTTCTTCTCTTCTCAATATGGGAAAAGAAATGGGACTGGAAGGCGCTTACTTGCAGGTTGTCCATGGTAATACGCCCGCAAAGAACTTATACACTTCTCTGGGATTCCGGGATTTTTACAAATACTGGTTCCGTGTTCTGGAGCTTTTTTAAAAGGAGGCTATTTTGGAAATATTACATTTTATCGCACAATATCGTACACCTTTTTTTGACACCCTGTTTCAGGCTGTCACTCTGTTTGCCCAGGAAACATTGGTTGTAGTCATCATCTGTTGGCTTTACTGGTGTCTGGATAAGCGGAAAGCATATATTCTTGGTTTCACGTATTTTCTCTCAGGGCTTCTGGTTCAGGGTTTGAAGATAACCTTCCGCATTCCCCGTCCCTGGGTGTTGGATCCTGAGTTTCATCCTGTCTCTTCCGCCCTGTCGGGAGCCACCGGATACTCTTTTCCCAGCGGTCACACCCAGAGTGGTACTGCCCTTTTCTCAACCTTAGGTTTTGCTTCCAGAAAATATGCCGGTAAATTTTTCTGTTTCTTCTTTATGATACTTATAGGATTTTCCCGTATGTATCTGGGCGTACACACTCCCAAAGATGTACTGGTTTCCATGTTCCTTACATTGGGAATTTCTGCTTTTATCTGGTACAAAGCAGGTCCGGCGCTGACAGATACTGCACATACTAAAAAGATCTCTCTGGGACTTTTGTGTATCTGTCTGTTTCTTGGAATTTATACCTTCTATCTGTATATCACAAAAACCGCAGATCCAGAGATGGCAAAAGATGCGCTGAAAGCCTGCGGAGCCGGATTGGGATTTGCAGTCGGGTATTATCTGGAATGTACCTATATTCATTTTTCCGTTCCCAAAGAACGCAAACAGAAAATAATCCGTTTCCTTATCGGACTTCTCTCTGTTCTTATTCTCATGGGATTGTTTGAACTTACTTTAAAGAAATTCCTGATAGGAAGTATACTTTCTTATTTTCTCTTGATTTTATGGATTGTTGCAGGTTATCCCGCCCTTTTCTCCCGAAAGAAAAAAAGATAAGGATACAGACATCAAAAATATTATTCAAACGAAAAAAAGCTGGTGGCTTTTCAGGTTGATATCTTATCCATATCCCCTGACAAAGTCAGCAGCTTTTCTTTCCACACATTATTTATTTGTAAGATACTTCTCGATTCCAGCTATCGCAGCTTCTTCATCAGCGCCTTCTGCACTGATTGTAACGCTTTCGCCCACATTCAGTCCCAGGGTCATCATACCCATAATGCTTTTGGCATTTACCCGTCTGTCCCCGTTTTCCACCTGAATTCTACTCTCATACTGGCTTGCCACCTGTACCAACATAGCCACCGGGCGAGCTTCTAATCCATTGGAAATCTGAATCGTTATCGGTTTCTTAATCATAATAATCCTCCTTATTTCCTCGCAGTTCCTCTGCAATACTGCTCAATTTACGCAAACGATGATTGACTCCCGATTTTCCCACCGGAGGGGTCAACATCTCCCCCAATTCTTTCAGGGTTGCATCCTGATGCTGCAGTCTCAGAACCGCCATTTCCTCCAGCCCCTCCGAGAGCTGAGAAAAACCCATGTGTGTTTCAATATACCTGATGTCCTCTATTTGTTTTACTGCTGCCGATACTGTTTTTGTGATATTGGCAGTTTCACAGTTGACCTTCCGATTCACATTATTACTGATTTCTTTCCTTATACGGATATTTTCCAGATTCATTAAAGAAATCCCTGCTTCCATCAGGCCAAGAAGCTCTACAATCTGTGAACCCTCTTTCAGATATACCACTTGATTCTTCTTTCTATTAATAATCCTTCCGTCTAATTCAAAATCTCTGAGGATGGACTGTATCTGAAGGGCTCTCTCCTTCGTTGAACAGACAATCTCCAAATGATATGATTTTTCCGGATCACTGATCGAACCTGCCGCCAGAAATGTTCCCCTCAGGAAAGCTCTCTTGCAGCAATTCTTCTGTATAATCAAATGATTCATCTTTGACAGATCTTCTGCGATTTCCAAAGACGGCGACATAAACTTCGCTGCCTGCAGAACTCGAACTGCATCCTCATGGTCATTCACCTGCACCCGATATATATCAGATTTCTTCAGATAAATATTCTTTCGGATACGAATTTCTGCTTCTATATTAAATGTTTTTTTCAATAATGTAAAGTACTTTCTTGCCACAGAAATATTTTCCGTTTGTACCGTCACCTGATATGCATCCTCAGGAGAAATTGAAATATGACCGCAAACACTGAGAATTGCGGCTATTTCCGCAATCTGGCAATGTCTTGCCGTAGATATTTGCCGGGAAAGTTCTTCTTTCACATCACTGGAAAATGACATAGATCTTTACCTCGATTCTTCTATTTTCTTGCGGACAGCATCTTTTCCTATATCTCTGTGTTCAATTCTTAACCCATACTCTTCTGATTTTGCAAGCCTTTGATACAATCCATTGGCAAGCGTAACCGAACGATGTTTTCCACCTGTACATCCAATACTGACTACCAATTGATTTTTCCCTTCCAGAATATAATTAGGAATCAGAAAATGAATCATATCCTCTAATTTATCCAGAAACACCTGAGAAGCTTCAAAACTCATTACATAATCACTTACCGGAGCATCATTTCCACTCAGCGGGCGAAGTTCATCCAGATAATAGGGATTGGGCAAAAACCTGACGTCAAACACAAGATCCGAATCAGAAGGAATGCCATACTTAAATCCGAAAGAAAGAATCGTAATCATCAGACTCTTAAATCCCTGATTTTTCACAAAAATCTTATCCAGCTCCCCTTTCAGTTCCCGTGTAAGCAACTGGCTGGTATCAATAATATAATCTGCGTGTTTTCTTAAAAACTCCAGTTTTTTCCTCTCTTCACTGATACCATTTTCCACTCTTCCGGTTCTGGAAAGAGGATGGGTTCTCCTCGTCTCTTTATATCGTTTTACCAGCACATCATCATTGGCATCCAAAAACAGAATCTCATATTCCAGTCCTGTCATGGCAACTTCTTCCAGAGTCTCTTCCAGACCTTCCATAGCACGACCACTTCTGATATCCACTCCCAGAGCCACTTTCTGAATGCTTCCGGAATTTCCTTCCGTAATGAACTGAGCAAATTTCCCCAAAAGAGGAATCGGAAGATTATCCACGCAAAAATAACCTGCATCTTCCAACATCTTCAATGCCGAAGTCTTACCTGCTCCGGACATCCCTGTAACTATAACAAATCTCATCTTTTCCCCCGATGTCTCCTGTTCTAAAATATCGTATATCTGATTTTTTTCCCAAATACATCCTCTTCCCCAAACAAACTCTACTGAATATTGGAAAATTCTCCCAAAAATCGTACTTCCGGCTCTAATCTTACCTGAAATTTTTCATATACCTTATCTTGTACGTCCCGAATCAACTGTACTACTTCAGAAGCGGTGGCATCTCCTGTATTTATCACAAAACCACAATGTTTGTCAGAAATTTTAGCTCCCCCCACCTGGTAGCCACGAAGTCCTGTATCCTCGATCAACTTTCCGGCAAAATATCCTTCCGGACGTTTGAAAGTACTTCCAGCGCTGGGAAACTCCAACGGCTGCTTGGAAATTCTTCTGTTTTTCAGATCATCCATTTTTTCCTGAATCAGTTCCTTTTCTCCCTTTTGCAGCGCCAGCGTTGCCTCCATTACAATATATCCGTTTTCTTTGATCACACTGGATCGATATCCCATATGTAACTGGGAAGACTCCAACACCAGAATCTCTCCCTCTCCGGTAAGAACTGTCACCGACTCCAGAATATCTTTCATTTCGCCTCCATAAGCTCCCGCATTCATCACTGCTGCTCCTCCCAGAGTACCCGGGATTCCTGAGGCAAATTCCATTCCTGTAAGTTGTGCCTGAGCCGCTTTTTTTGCAATCGCTGACAACAATGCCCCGGCCTGCGCGCTTACCTTTTCTCCTTCTACCTGAATCTGATTCATATTCTTGTAAATCTGAATCACAACTCCCCTGAATCCTTCATCGCTTACCAGAAGGTTACTTCCATTTCCCAGAATAAAATACGGCAGCTTCTCCTCTTTACAGATATGCAAAATCTGTTCCACCTGCTTTACATGAACGGGACAAAGATAAAAATCTGCCGGTCCACCCAAACGAAAGGTCGTATGTTTATTCATCGGTTCATCTATGAAGATCTGTTCATCTTCCAGAATGCTTGCAAACTTTTTTCTGATATTTTCTTTCACTGGTCATTCCCCTGTTCTATTTTACTTTTTACGCAACTGTTCAGTACCTTCACAGTTACCTATTTACCACTATTCTTCCCCGCTTTTTTTATAAGGTCTCTGACTACTTCTCCGGCAATCATCAATCCTGCCACACTGGGTACAAATGAGATACTTCCCGGAACCGGTCTGTGTACAGTACCTTTTGTTTCCTGAGAAAGAGCCGGTTTAATCGGCACTTCTTTGGAATACAGCACTTTTACTTTTTTGATTCTCCTTTTTTTCAATTCTGTACGGATTACCTTTGCCAGAGGACATACACTGGTTTTCGAGATATCTGTAATCTCAAACCGGGAAGGGTCTAACTTATTTCCCGTTCCCATACAACAAATAATTTCCGTCTTTGCCTCTTTTGCTTTTTCCACCAACAACAATTTTGATGAAACCGTATCTATGGCATCTACCACATAATCATAGGACTGAAAATCAAATAAATGCTGGGTATCCTGATTAAAAAATGTTTCATAAGTATTTACTATGATTGTGGGATCAATATCTTTAATCCGTTCCTTCATAATCTGCGTCTTTGATTTTCCCACCGTAGAATGAAGCGCTATAAGCTGACGATTAATATTTGTCAGCGAAACCACATCATTATCCACCAGTGTCAGAACCCCTATCCCGCAGCGAGCCAGCGCTTCTGCCACATAGGAACCCACTCCACCGATACCAAAAATCGCCACCCTGGATTTTCCCAGGAAATCAACTGCCTCCTCACCTATCAGAAGCTCCATCCTTGAATACTCATGCAGCATATCTGTCCTACCTTTCTCTTATGGTACATCATTCATTATGACATAATTATTTGTATTATACTATATATCTCTCAATCCCTGCAAGCATTCTGCGTATTTTTCTATATCGTAACTATTTTTTTATTTTCGGCTGGAAGCATATGCTGGCCAAATATCCAAAAATCAGGGCAGCGCTGATTCCTCCTGCACTGGCAGTCAGCCCGCCGGTGAAGATTCCCAAAATCCCCTGCTCATCCACTGCCTCTTTGACTCCCTGAAACAACAAATGTCCGAAGCCAATCAACGGCACCGTAGCGCCACTGTGCGCATAATCCACCAAAGGCTGGTACACCCCCAGACTGCTTAAAAAAGCGCCCAGACACACCAGAATAACCATAATTCTTCCTGGCATAAGTTTCGTTTTATCCAACAGGATCTGTACCAGCGCACAGATCAAACCTCCCACCCAAAACGCATGAATATATTCCATTATCTTCCCTCCTCTTCTTCATGTTCCAAAACTACCGCCTGAGCAATTCCCGGCACACTATTTCCCTCATAAAAACTCACCTTGGACATCAATGCCCCTGTAGGCACAAACAAAACTCTCTTCCATTCGCCAGAAGCAATTTTCGGAAGAATGTAGCCTGCCAATACGGATGCAGAACAGCCGCAGCCACTTCCACCGGAATGCGTATCCTGTGTTTCTTTGTCATAAATCCAGATTCCACAATCTTCGTGCAGCTCTCCCAGAGCATACCCCTGTTGTTCCATCATATCTAACAATATCTGCTGACCCACATATCCCAAATCTCCTGTAATGATCTTATCGTAATCCTGGGGTTTTCGCCCAAAATCCACCAGATGCTGAAAAATCGTACTACAGGCCGCCGGCGCCATACAAGCGCCCATATTCTGTGAATCTTTCAATCCGTAATCTGTAATCTTTCCCGTGGTAACTCCTGTAATTTTTACTCTTTGTTTTTTCGTTCCCACTACGCAGGCTCCGCTTCCCGTCACTGTCCAGGACGCCGAAAGTGGTCTTTGATTTCCGTACCCCATGGGAAATCGAAATTCTTTTTCCGCCGTTGCAAAATGACTGGAGGTAACAGCCAAAATCTGCTCCCCATATCCTCCTGCCACCATCATAGCTCCAAGACTAAGCGCCTCTCCCATGGTGGAACAAGCGCCAAACAGTCCATACAAAGGGCGATCCAGCTCCTCGATTCCAAAAGAAGAGGCAATTGACTGTGCCAGAAGATCTCCGGCAAAAATCATACGCACATCTTCTGGTTGTAATCCTGCTTTTTTAATTGCCATGCTCGCCGTCTCCTTCTGCATGGCGCTTTCCGCTTCTTCCCATGTCTTTTTACCGAATTTATCATCCTCTTCCACCCGATCAAAATATGCTCCCAAAGGGCCTTCCCCTTCCTTTTTCCCTACTACAGAGGCAAACCCCTGGATATATACCGGCTCTCGAAAAGATATACTCTGTTTTCCCAAAAACTGTTTTTCCATCTTTTTAGATCCTCCCTATTACGTAATATAAAATTCCTAAAATCCAGGAAGCGAATGTCCCGTACAGTATCACCGGTCCGGCTATGGTGAAGATTTTACATCCGATTCCAAATACCTGTCCCTCTTTCTGGTATTCCACCGCCGGGGCCGCTACGGAATTGGCAAATCCGGTAATAGGAACGAGCGTTCCTGCTCCTCCCCATTTTGCCAGTCGGGAATACAGTCCCATTCCTGTGAGCAGCGCGCTTAAAAAGACTAACGATATGGAACACCATGTTCCTGCCGTTTTTTCATCCAGTCCCATACTGCTAAACCAGTTCAGGATTCCCTGACCCAACACACAAATTGCGCCTCCAATCAAAAATGCTTTTCCCATATTCCACCACAAATTATGGGTAGGAGTTATTTCTTTTACATATTCTTCATACTGTTTTTTCTTTTCTTCTGTCTGCAACTTTCCCATTACGGCCACCATCCTTTTCCAAAATAAATCAAAGACCCCATTGTTTTTCCAAGAGCCATCGCTCCGATAATCCATCCGATTCCTTTTGTAATCCCGGTTCGCCTGAGCATAATGGAAAATATATTAACCACCTCTCCCAGAGCAATGATCCAACTACCTAAAAATATACCGGAAAATGTTCCCACTAGGAAAAGTCCTGTCTTTCCCAAAGGGAAGCTCCCCTGATAAAGGAAAAAAATATTTCCCAGAAATGCCCCCAGCATAGAACAGTTTTCATAAAGCCGAACTTTGTCCGCCGTCCTGGTAATCCCCGCATACCGGGGAACAATCCCCAACGTAATGATAAAAGCTACTACACCGCTGGCTATTACACCTCCGATACACAGTCCGAGAAATCCCAGAAACACCTGCGTCCACATTTTTATTTCTCCTTTCGATTCTCCATTTCTAAAATCGTATCGTCCACCTGATTCTCGTAAATTCTCATTTCTACTTCCATTGGCGTAGGGTCTTGTGTGATTTTCCACTTTCCAAAATGATTAAAAAAGAACACCACACCAATTCCAATCCCCAGAGAATAACTGATTTCTAAAATTGTACATCCATCAGAGGGCTTCCCTGTAAACTGCATATAAATATTTTGAAACAAGGACGGGATATCCACATCCGTATTAAATGTCATAATCGAAAACATCGTACCGAAAAATGTCACCAGGCAGACAAACAGCACCTTGCACCAGCTCATCCATCGACTTTTCCCTCCTGGATTCTCATAAGTAATGATAAATTCCGGTTCTCCCATATGAACCACTTCCACTTTATCTTCTTTTTTCTGTATCAGATCCACCAATTCCACCGCAGACCCTGTATATCTTCCATATTTTCCCTTGGGAATATGAATCACCTGAAGTACCTTGCACCGATTCAACACTGCCGGATTATTACTGGAGAGTTGGGCAATATCCTGTAACTGAACCTGTTCTGATATGACCTTCATATTTTTATCCGTCTGTATATACAGTATATCTCCCATGTCTGTTCACCTCATCTGTGTAGATACCAGTGTGCCGCCTGGCTCTTCTTCCTGTCTCTGACTGAAGAAAATCAGGCTGACAGCCAAAGTTCCTGCAAAAATAACCGCAAGAATCCATATCCATTTTTTTCTTCCTGCCATACTATTTCCTGCCTTTTCCTAAAAATCGGATAACCGTCCGGCGCCATCCGTTACGAAACTAGTATGTGCATAAATATGAAAAAAATACAAAAGGATGATTCCGAAAGCTATACCTCTTGCGGAATCATCCTTTCTTTGTCCCTCCCTATCCTAACCGGGACACTTTTCTCTCATACTTTCCAATATCTTTTTCTCCAGTCTGGAAACCTGTACCTGGGATATTCCCATTTCTCTTGCAATTACCGCCTGCGTTTTTTCCTGAAAATATCGTTTATAAATCAATTCTCTTTCTTTTCCTTCCAGACTGCCCAGTAACTCTTCCAAAAACAATTTATCTACCACCCGTTCATTCAAATTCTCCTTTTCTTCCAGCTTATCCATCAGAGAGATATCTCCGCCTTCCCCATGAAAGATAATCTGCTGCAAAGATTCCACCTGTGAACCGGATTCCATAGCCAGAGCCAATTCCTCCACCGGCAGTTTCATTTCCCCGGCAATCTCCTCCATAGCCGGTTCCCTTCCTGTCTCTTTTTCCAGTACCTCCCTGATATGATAAGCTTTTCCCGCAATCTCTTTCAACGATCTGCTCACCTTTAACATACCATCATCCCGCAGAAACCTTCGTATTTCCCCTGCAATCATAGGAACTGCATAGGTAGAAAATTGAACATCATATTCTGTATTGAATTTATCCACTGCTTTTATTAATCCGATACTCCCAATCTGAAAAAGATCTTCCGTCTCCACTCCCCTGTTTTGAAATCGTTTCACAATACTCCATACCAGTCCAATATTTTCTTCGATCAGTATATCCCTTGCATTTTTATCCCCTTGGTGTGCCAGCTTCAACAAAGCAAGGGTATTTTCCATATAACCTCCCCTCTCAGGCAAATGCGCTGCTATGATTTCCAATGGTTTTTTCCATATACACCACGGTTCCTTTTCCCACCTCAGATTCCACCTGTATGTTATCCATAAAAGCTTCCATGAAAGCAAATCCCATGCCGGATCTCTCCAGTTCCGGACAGGTGGTAAACATTGGCTCCATCGCTCTTTTCACATCTGCAATTCCTTTTCCTTCATCTTTTACCGTCACATAAATAGTCCTTCCCCTGATACAACAATCTATTCTTATTTTTTTCACCTGATTCTCGTATCCGTGAATGATAGAATTTGTGATTGCTTCTGAAACAGCCGTTTTTATATCTGCCACTTCCTCCAACGTGGGATTTAACTGCGTACAAAATGCTGCTACTGCCACTCTTACAAATCCTTCATTACAGGAACGGCTGTCAAATACAATGGTCATCTCATTTTTTTGTTCCATGATCCTTATCCCCCTATTCTCCCTGATTCCAAAAATGCTCTCTGTCAACACCGATGATTTTTGTCAGCCCTGACAATTTTAGTACCTTGTATACTCTGTCATTTACATGTGTAGCTGCCACTCCTCCACCTAAAAGCCTCACATTCTGGTAGCGCCCCATAATCACGCCAATCCCTGAACTATCCATAAATTCTGTATCCCGAAAATCAAATTCCACCTGATTAATATTCTTTTCTGCAATCATCCGGTCTGCCTCCATCCGAATTGCCTGTGCATTATGATGATCTAATTCCCGGGGCATTCTGATAATCAAAACTTTTTGTTTTATTTGAAATTGTTCCATAAACATCCTCCCATCCTGTTTTCTTACTGCCTGATCGGAATAAAACGGACAAGTCCGCTTCCAACTCCCTAAATTCCTATTACATAAAAAACGGGGATATGCATATGCATATCCCCGCTTTAGAGGTTTCTCTTATTCTGTAATCATTCTTCAGCGCCGCCGGAACCAGCAGGATTACCCCCTGGTAAATTTCCATTAGCGCCCTCTGTACCACCTTCCGGCTGGTTTCCATTGGCGCCTTCTGTACCGCCTTCCGGCTGGTTTCCGTTGGTGTCTTCCGGATCACCTTCCGGCTGATTTTCTGTTGTTCCTTCTGGAGCACCTGTCGGTTCCGATGAACCGGAGGCTGTTACTCCCGACTTCATAAGCGCCTCATTATCAATATATTTCTGTGCTGTAGACGCTCGCTTTGTTCCCGGAAACTTATCTATAATAGACTGGAAAGTTTCTTTTGCGTTTTCAAAATCCCCACTCATCCGATAGGAATGAGCCAGAAGATTCCACACTTCCCCATCCGTATCATCCAACTCCAGCGCCTTCTTAAAGGAATCAATGGCAGACGTATAATCCTTCTGATAAAATGCCACTTCTCCCTGGGTTTTCATCTCTTTTTTCATAGTAGATTTCATATTAGCATAAATAGAATCATATATTTCTTTCGCATCCACCGATAAAAGATCTGAATTCACATTTTGCAGAACATTCGCAGCCGAAGTATGGTTTCCACTCTGAAATGCCGCATAAGCCTTGATCAAATTCTCATACGTTGTGACTTTGTCCTCTGCCTGTTGAATCTGCTCCTGGGCAGAAGTCACTGTTTCTTCTGACTGGGCAATCTTTTCTTCCATTTTTTTCAGTTCTGCCGACTGGGTAGCCATAGTATTACTATAACTCACCACTTTTTCATTGGCCTCTCTGTTAATCTTCTGGGTATTGGCAGGTACCGTCAAAAACCAGACAAGACAAGCGCCTACAAGAAAACCAAATCCCAGATTCAACAAGGTGGCAGCCATAGAGCTTTCCCTGAAGGTAGGAGGCTGAATCACCATGTCATTATCCGATATGTAAGCGACGGACTGTCCTTTTTCTACCTTTACTTTATCTTTGCCGCCGAATCCCCATCTTCTTGGTTCCAGACTGGTCATCGTTCCTGTCTGTTCATCCACCTCTTTCAAAAAACGAAGGGTGGTGGAGTTTGTTTTGTCAATTTTAGCTGCCTTTTTCAGAATCTTTCTTGCTTTCTCGTATTCTTCCTGCTTCAGATAAATCAAAGCCAGAAGATGATAGCCTTTGATCAGCTTCGGATTCTGATTTAAAATCTTCTTTAACTGAATCACTGCCACATCTTCACTTCCCCTGCGGCAGCAGTGGAGACAATCATTATATTTCTTAATCGTCTGATTGATCACATCCAGTTTATTTGCATTTTCCTGCAATCGATCAATGTAGTCGGAGGCAATATTATTTTCCGGCATGATATTCTTACTGATCACCCATTCACTCAATGCCGCCACCGCTTCACCGGTCTCAAAATACACCAGTCCCAGAAGATTTCTGGCCTGAATATTTAACTTATTATACTTCAGACTCCTCTTTAATAAATCAATTGCCCCGGATAAATCACGGATTTGTGCTTTATCTAATCCCTGATTATAGTACAGATTAGACAGATACCAGACTTTTTTCTGAATCTCCACGTTAAATCCACAACTGGGACAGTAAGATGATTTATTCAGCGGAGCGCCGCAATTCATACAATTCATCGAATTCCCCTTATTCTTTCCGTTTCTGTCCATCTGTGGTCTGCATTTCCTTCAGAATATCAATGATATCTGTCAA
Organism: Oliverpabstia sp.; assembly: GCA_034114925.1. Lineage (GTDB taxonomy): Bacteria > Bacillota > Clostridia > Lachnospirales > Lachnospiraceae > Oliverpabstia. Next base: position 53,597 of record JAXEUM010000088.1, on the reverse strand, counting down.
ATCTCTGGTGTAAATAGCGCTCTCCACCTCATCCACATCCAAACAGGGTTTGAATTTCTTCAGTTCCTCTTCGTAATTAATCATATTCTTTCTCCTTATCTCTCTTCTGCGCCAGATAAGCCTTAATTTCCCCTACCAGGTATAACGATCCCACGCAAAACAGCATTCCATCCCCTTTCATGGCACAGGCCTTTTCAAAAGCCTCTCCCACATCCGGCTCTCCTATTACATTGTCGCATCCATTCTCTCTGAAAAGCTGCGCCAGTTCCTCTGCCGGTACTACCCGGTTTCCCCAAATCTGGGTAGCCACTACTCCTGCAGGACGAATATTCTCACACACGGTACGGATCATTTCCTGGTAATCTTTATCACACACCGCCGAAAACAGCAGAGTAATCGGATATTTTTTACCAAAATGACAGGCAGTTTCCATAAATCGTTTTACACCGTCAGCATTGTGGGCGCCATCCACAATAACTCCGGGAAGGATGGTTTCCATTCTTCCTTCCCAACGGGTACATGATAGTCCCTGTACCAGTTTCTCTCTGGAAATCCCATGGTCTTTTCTGAGCATCTCCATCGTAAAAAATGCCAGAGAAGCATTCATCATCTGATATGCTGCAATATAAGGAATAGAGAGAGCCACTTCCTCCGGTTCATTTTTCTCATATCCACACCGAAATACAAAATCTATCCCCCGGGAAGTATTTTCCACCATACGGTACATCTTCTCCGTCATTGCATAAGAAGGAGAACCCAACTCCCCGGCTCTGGCTTTGATTACTGCGGCTGCTTCCTGATTATGGCCATCATAAATCACCGGAATCCCCGGTTTAATAATGCCTGCTTTTTCTCCTGCAATCTCACCAATCGTATTTCCCAGGTATTCCACATGGTCCAGACTGATGGAAGTAATAATACACGCCAGTGGTTGATCCACCGTATTCGTTGCATCCAATCGTCCGCCCAGACCTGTCTCCAAAATTACATAATCCACATCTGCCTTCTGAAAAATCACCATGCACATAAGAAACAATGTTTCAAAATAACTTGGGTGATCCAATCCTTCTTCCATGGCTTCATCAATAATCTCTTTTACCCTGTCAAAAGCCTGGACAAAACCACTGTCCGAAATCATCTCCCCATTAATCTTAAATCTTTCATTGATTTTTACCAGATGAGGAGAAGTAAATAATCCTACTTTATACCCGCCCATCCGCAGCATGGAATCCAGATAAGCACAAACGCTTCCTTTTCCATTTGTTCCTGCCACATGAATCACTTTCTGCTCGTTCTGAGGATTTCCCAGACGATTCAGAAGATTTTTTGTATGATCCAACGGATTCTTCGATGTAAATTTTGGTATCTCTTCGATATAATCAACTATTTCTTTATAATTCAAAACTACCACCACTTTATCTAATGTATTTATACCGTATTGTCGGTACTTTTACATTATATAATAGTGGTGGAAGTTGTCCAGTCCTAAACGTATGTTTTTTAACTTCTTTTTATGGGAAACTTTTCATTTTTTCCATTTTATCCGACTTTTCAAAACAAAAATCTTGTTTTTTTCTGTCATTTTTCCGGTTCCGGTGTGGAAGCTGGCTCGGGAGCAGGTGTTGCCTCCCCTGTGGGAGATGTTTCCTCCTCCGGCGTCGCTTCTTTTGTGGGGGCTGCCTCCGGCGTCACCGTCACTTCCGGTTCCGGCGCATAATAAATCTGTACATCTGTCCGTGACAGAACTTTCTTGGTAGAACTGTTACTTTGCATCGCCACATCCAGTTTGTCCCCGTCTTCCAGTTCCAGATTCTGAACCAGTAACTGCGTCGGACTGATATATTTCGTATCCATCAACTCTCCGTTTACTTCCAGACGACTGGAGGCAGTAAAATTCTTACCGTAAACAAAGTAACTGTTTTCTCCTGCTGATTCTATCCGTTCAAAAACTGCCGGATAAATCCCCAACTGCAAAGCCGTAGCATCGAAAGGATTTTCTCCCCCGTATACATATCTGTCACCGTAAAGAATATCATACTGCAATGACTGAAGATCCAACTGATAATTTCTGGTACCCTTTCGAGTTTGATGGTAATTAAATATGGTGCCTTCATGAATTCCAAGACGGTTAAAGACTTCCGCTGCCATCTGATAAGCTGCCAGATTCTGATCTTTCTTTTTCATCTTAAAATTACTCCACATCACATATTTGGTCTGGAACAGATAACGGTTCTCCATATCTTCCACCTTCAAATCCATCGTAGGAAGATGATCACCGTACATCACCAAAACCACTCTTTCATCAAACTCTTTCAATCGATCTGTCAATTCCTTGATAAACTGATCCATCTCATACAATTGATTTACATAGTATTCCCAGGCATAATTTCTCTCCTGACTCTCTGCTCCGGTCACCTTAATCGCCGGATCTGCCAGCATGGGTTCTGTAGGATAATCTCCGTGTCCCTGCACAGAAATTGTATAAACGTAATCCGGTCCCTTGGTACTTTCCATGGCTTTAAAGATTTCGTCTGTCAAAATATGATCCTTCACCCAACCCATAGGAGTCGTATCACTGATATCCGGCATATATTCTTCCGAAGTAAAGGTGTCAAATCCTAACCGGGAAAATACGCCTCGTCTTCCATAAAAATTAGCCTCATTATTATGAATCGCGTGTGTTCCGTATCCCAGATTTTTCAGAACATAGGGCGCGCTTTCACAGGTAGTTTCTTTCAGAATGGATTTATAAGGGTATTCCCCTGCTCCAAAATACCGAAGACTCATACCGGTGATAGATTCAAACTCTGTATTGGCAGTTCCTGCTCCTACTGCCGGAACTTTATAATAACCAGAAGAATATTTTTTCATCATCTTCCTGAAATTAGGAATGGGATCTTCGGAAAATTCCAGAAAATTGATTTCTGTAGGATCCATAAAGGTTTCTAACTGCAGAAAAAGAATATTCACATCCAGATTCTTTTCTTTTGTTGGCTTTATTTCTCCTTCGCTTTCTACAATTTCCTCCATCAGTTCTTCTGAATATCCGGTGGGTTCGCTAATTCCTGTATCGAACAATGTAACTGCAAGACAGTAAGGATATCCATAATCCTGATACGCATAGGCAATATTTCCAAAATAATTGGAAAGGATACGTTTTTCCAGCGCCAGTTTTGTAGTTCCGGCAAAGGCAAGAATCCCCACAAGAATCAGAGGAATATTTACCCAGTATCTAAGTTTCCCCTGATATTTCCATCCTTTGCGAAACATCCATACAAAACTGCACAAAAGAGCAACAATAGCAATCAAAACCACTACTACCATCACAGGAGAAAGGTATTTGTTCAGAATTCTAATGGCGTCCGTTATCAATTTCAGATCCGGTCCGGTAAACGGAGTTACTCTGCTAGTGAGCAAAAATCCATTTACGCATCCTAAGATAAACCAGAAAGATCCCACAATGATTCTTGCCAGAATCCTCCGCCGCACCAGATATACTACTAAACTGGTAGTAAAAATCAAAAATGCATTATAAAGAAAGATCAAAGGACTCTCCGTCATATAGTTCCATGCCTGGAAAATCGAATGACGGGAAAGCGCTTCAATCACCAGGTAAAGTACACAGCAGCCAAAAAACTGCAATGGTACAGACAACAAGTTACAAATCCGAATGACCTGATTCCGGTCTGGTTTTTTCAGACCCGGCTTTTTCAGATTAATTTTTTTCATATTAATTTTCAGCTCCTATCTACAGTCAGCGGAAATTATTTCCGTAACTGTTCCAATCGCTCTTTTACCTGTTCCATCATCTGTGTGTATTTTTCCAGTTTTCCTTTTTCCTCATCAATCTTTGCTTGGGGCGCTTTGCTTACAAAACGTTCATTTCCCAGCATTCCGTTTACACGGGCAAGTTCTTTCTCCAGACGCATTTCTTCCTTTTCCAGACGCTGGATTTCTTTTTCTATATCCACCAATTCTGCAAACGGAATGTAAATAACCGCCTGCGGTATTACAGCCGACACAGCGTCTTCCGGTATTCCTGCTTTATCTGCCTGAACCAGAACTTCACTGGCATATGCCAGAGAACCAAAGAATACTTTGCCCTTCTCAAATCCTGCCCTTACGTCGCTGTCTTCAGAAACTACATACACCGTAGCTTTCTTACTTGGCGGTACGTTCATCTCTGTGCGTACTCCACGAATACTTCTCACAGCTTCCTTCATCATTTCCACTTCTTTTTCATCCTGAGCAAAATCCCACTCTGTTTTCCACTCCGGCCATGCAGCAGTCATGATTGTCTCCTCATTCGGATTCAGTGTGCAGTAGATTTCCTCTGTGATAAACGGCATATACGGATGGAGAAGTTTCAGCGCTTCACCCAGTACAGTTTTCAACGTCCACAAAGCCGCTGCTTTTGTAGTATCTTCATCATTATACAGACGAGGTTTTACCATTTCGATGTACCAGTCACAGAACTCTTCCCAGATAAAATCATAAACCTTCTGAACTGCGATTCCCAATTCATATTTTTCCATGTTGTCTGTAACATCTTTTGCCACATTGTTGAATCGGGATAAAATCCACCGATCTGCCGCTGTCAGCATTTCCAGTTCAATCTCACCTGGTACTTCTGCTTTTTCCAGATTCATCATAATAAACCGGGAAGCATTCCATACTTTATTGGCAAAGTTTCTGCTGGCTTCCACTCTCTCCCAGTAAAAACGCATATCATTTCCGGGAGCATTTCCTGTCATCAATGTCAGACGAAGAGCATCTGCGCCGTATTTATCAATAACCTCCAGAGGATCGATACCATTTCCCAAAGATTTACTCATCTTTCTTCCCTGAGAATCGCGTACCAGACCATGAATCAGTACATGGTGGAACGGAGTTTTTCCAGTCTGTTCCAATGCAGAAAATACCATACGGATTACCCAGAAGAAAATAATATCATATCCTGTTACCAGTACGTCTGTGGGATAGAAATATTCCATCTCTTCTGTCTTGTCTGGCCATCCCAATGTGGAAAATGGCCACAATGCTGAAGAAAACCAGGTATCCAGCGTATCTTCATCCTGATGCAGATGGGTACAGCCACATTTTGGACATACGGAAGGCATCTCGGAAGCCACAACTGTCTCTCCACACTCATCACAGTAATAAGCCGGAATTCTGTGTCCCCACCAGAGCTGACGGGAAATACACCAGTCGCGGATATTTTCCAGCCAGTGAAGGTATGTTTTATCAAAACGCTCCGGAACAAACTGCAGTTCTCCATCATCCAGCGCTTTGATAGCTGCCTTTGCCATCTCGTCCATTTTTACAAACCACTGTGGCTTGATCATCGGCTCTACTGTAGTCTTACATCTGTCATGAGTTCCCACATTGTGAGAATGAGGAACGACTTTCACCAGAAGTCCCTGTTCTTCCAGATCAGCTACCATGGCTTTTCTCGCTTCGTAACGATCCATACCTGCATATTTGCCACCCAGTTCGTTGATGGTTGCATCATCATTCATGATATTAATTTCTTTCAGGTTATGACGTTTTCCCACTTCAAAGTCATTGGGGTCATGAGCCGGTGTGATTTTCACACATCCGGTTCCAAATTCTTTATCTACATATTCATCTGCGATCACCGGAATTTCTCTGTCGGTAAGCGGAAGTTTCAACATTTTTCCAATAAGATGCTGATATCTTTCATCTTGCGGATTTACTGCCACAGCAGTATCACCCAGTAAAGTCTCCGGACGGGTGGTAGCAATTTCCACAAACTGTCCTTCCTCACCTACTACCGGATAATTGATATGCCAGAAAAATCCATCCTGATCCTCATGCTCTACCTCTGCATCGGAAATAGACGTCTGACAAACCGGACACCAGTTAATGATTCTGGAACCCTTGTAAATATAACCTTTTTCATATAATTTAATAAATACTTCCTGTACGGCCTTAGAACATCCTTCATCCATGGTGAAACGTTCTCTCTCCCAGTCTGCAGAAGCTCCCAGTTTCTTCAACTGATTGATGATTTTTCCGCCGTATTCTTCTTTCCATTCCCATGCATATTTCAAAAATTCTTCTCTTCCGATTTCATTTTTGTCAATTCCCATGGATTTTAATTTTTCAATAACCTTTACTTCTGTGGCAATTGCCGCATGGTCTGTTCCCGGCTGCCAAAGCGCTTCATATCCCTGCATTCTCTTGAAACGGATCAGGATATCCTGCATGGTTTCATCTAACGCATGACCCATATGCAACTGTCCTGTTACGTTTGGCGGGGGCATAACAATTGTAAATGGTTTTTTGTCTCTGTTTACCTGTGCATGGAAATACCCATTATCCAGCCACTTCTGATACAGACGATCTTCCAGACCCTTGGGGTCATATGTTTTTGCTAATTCTTTACTCATTCTTTCCTCCTGATAATTTTATCTATGATTTCTGGTTTTGTTACCTTTTTACAAGTCAGGCAAAATGAGTGGTTCTGTAATGCAAAAAACGCCCTCCCTTTCCTCATCGGAAAAGAAGGGCGAATATCTCGCGGTACCACCTTACTTATACAAACTGAAACTTCTATTCTCAGTTGTACTTCTCTTTTGTCCTTTAACGGGGACTAATCGTGAAAACTTACTTCTTTAACTGTTCAGTTTCCCGGTTCCAAAGCTACCTTCCGCATATACATTCTCAGGATATCTTCCAGCCAACGAATATCCCTCTCTGTGAGTGTTCTATACATACTCCTCTTTGTCACTACCTTTGCCTATGACTTGCCCTTTACTATAGTAGGCTTTTTTTCTTTTGTCAAGAACTTTATACGATATCTCTGTCTTTGTGGTACTCTTTTCGATTCAGAATATCATAAATACATGGTACAACAAACAGAGTAAGTATCGTTCCATACAGTAATCCGCCGATTACTACCACCGCCATAGACTGCATCATATCTGCTCCCATACCCATTCCCATAGCCATAGTAGATAATCCCAGAATTGTCGTCAGAGCTGTCATCAAAATCGGGCGCATCCTTGTTTTTCCTGCCTGTATGATTGCCTGGTGTTTTTCCATTCCCTCTTCTCTGAGCTGATTCGTATAATCCACCAGGACAATACCATTATTTACAATGATACCACTGAGCATGACAAACCCGATCATAGCAACCACGCTTACCTCCTGACCTGTAAGCGCCAGTCCTAAAAATCCTCCTGTAAATGCCAGGGGCATGGTAAACATTACGATAAATGGAGACAACAGAGACTGGAACTGGGCAACCATAATCAGGTAAATAAAAATCACTGCCAGACCCAGCATCTTTAACATTTCCGTCATTGCTTCCTGAATGGTTTCATCTTCACCAGTCATCTCCACCGAATACCCTTCCGGTACCTGATATTTTTTCAACTGATCACTGATTTCTTTTCCCAAAATACCCACATTATATCCGTCGCTGACTACAGCGGAAACCATCAGATATCTGGATTGATTATCCCTCTGAATAGAATCCGGACTTTTGGTATCCACAAACTCTGCCAGTTTCATCAGCGGAACTTTTTTATTGTTTCCTTCCTGATCTGTGTACTGAACAGCAAAATCTTTCACATCTTCCCGGGTAAAGGACTGCTGTTTTTCATCTTTGACAACGATATCGTAATCCTTACTTTCTGTGGACAAGGTTGTGGCTGTTCCCTGTTGGGAAAGCTGTTTTTGAATCTGCTGAAATACCTGGGCGGTAGTCAAATTGTATTTTGCTGCCACATCCTTTTTCACCACCAGCCGAAGTTCACTGGTAGCTTCTTCCATACCATCGGAGATCTGTTCCAGACCTTCAACATTTTCAAGAATATCTGCCACCTCTCCTGCAATCTTCTGTATGGTATCTAATTCTTTTCCCTTTACCTGAATCTGAATACCGCTTCCACCCAGTGCAGACATATCCATGTTGTTTGTACTTACAAGAAGTTCACAATCCAAATCTTTGGTACGTTTTACAATCTCATCGGAAAGTTCCTGTCCACTGAGTTTCTTATCTTCTGATAACAATAGATAAATCGATGCCGTTGTGGAATCCGAACTGCCGCCCAGGGTCATCCCTGAACCGCCTCCCGCCATGGCTCCCATCTCCTGGATATCTTCCAGATCTTCCAGCCGGGCCATTACCTCATCCGCCATAGCGCCTGTCTCCTCCACACTGGTTCCTTCCGGCATTGTTATGGAAACAGAAGCCTGCGTACTTTCCATGGAGGGAATAAAGGAGGTTCCTTTTCTCAACGCAAGTACACCGCTGCCAATCAACAATACAACCATAAGCACCAGAACAACCGCTTTCCTATGCAGGAGCTTCTCCATCATCCGTCCATAAACTGCGCTCATTTTTTCCAGCCATGGATGAGATTTTTCTGTCGTCTTTTTCAACATCCCACTGGACATAGCCGGCACAAGAGACAAGGCAACCACCAGACTGGCTAAAAGAGAATATCCTATCGTCAATCCCATATCAACAAAAAGCTGCCGGGTAATTCCTTTTGTAAATACAATAGGAAGAAATACGCAGATTGTAGTCAGAGTAGAAGAAATAATGGCTGCCGCCACCTGTCTTGCGCCCTGCACTGCTGCTTCTCTGACAGAAACACCCAAACTTCGCAGACGGTAAATATTTTCAATTACTACGATAGAATTATCTACCAGCATACCTACCCCCAGCGCCAGACCAGACAGAGAAATAATATTCAGAGTAATTCCACTAAAATACATCAAAACCACTGCGCCCAATACACTGATGGGAATCGAGCAGGCCACGATAGCTGTGGGACGGATATCTTTTAAGAACACAAATAAGATTAAAATCGCCAAAATACCGCCGGAAATCAGATTGTTCATAACGGAGTCTACTACCAGATCTATATAAATCCCCTGATCCATCAATGGAGTAATATGTAATCCATCATGGGAATCCATCAGACTTTCAAATTTATCTTTGATTCTGTCGGAAACTTCTCCTGTAGAATACCCGGTCTGCTTCTGCATGGTTAAAACCACACCTGGTTTCCCATTGATTTTCGCATACACTTCTGCCGCATTATTAGTCACTGCCACATCCGCCACATCTTTTAGCCGGATGGGATCCAGATCTTCCAGTCCCATATCAAAAAGTATCAGGTCTTCTATATTCTCTGTATCCTCAAATTTATCCCCCACACGCACCAGATATTGAATCCCTTCTTCGGTTACATATCCGGCAGGCATACTGAAGTTTTGTGCCGTGAGAATCTGAGTGATCATCTCCGGCGTTACTTTCCCATCCAGCTTTGCTTTTTCTAATGCTTCTTTCTGAGAATCTTCCAACTGTTTTTTTCCCTCTTCCAGTTGATTCTTTCCCTCTTCAATCTTGGTCTGCCCCAATGCAAGTTGAGACTGGGCGGCAGCCATCTCAATCGTAGCTGTAATCTTCGCACTTTCTATCTGAGACTGCGCCTGCGCCAGAGAAATTTTTCCACTTTCCAACTGCTGCCGAATCGCAGAAAGTTCCCCTTTCTTTTCATCTAATTGAGACTGCGCTTCCTCCAGTTTTTTTACTGCTTCCTGGAGAACTTCCAGTGCCTTATTACAGTATTCTTTATTAAAAGCATCTGCAAATGTCTGATCCAATACCAGTTTTGCTGCTGACTCCGCAGATTTTTTAGCTGTATCCATAGTTTCCGGAGACTGCAAAATACTAAGATACGTCTTTAATGTTTCTAAAGCATTTTCCTGTCCCAGATCAATATCAGGAAGATCTATTCCGGGAATATCTGCAAAACCTACCATGGCAGTATTTGTTGTTTTATCTGCCGCTTCTATTCCTTCCTGAAAATCTGTCCCCTGATTTTGCTGCTGTGCTGCCCCTTCCAATTCTTCTATTTTTTTCTGTACAAGGGCAATCTGATCGGCAATCTGCTGTTCCACCCTGGCATCTGCCTGATCATATGCTTCTTTTAGAGCAGCTTCATAAGCCTGATCGTAAGCCGCCTGATATGTTTCATCTTTTACCGGAACCCCACTTTTTAGCTGATTGATCTGCCCATTCAATTCGTTTCTCTTACTGTCTAATTCCGCCTGTGCAGATTCCAGTTGCTTCTCACCATCATTTAACTGGCTCTCTCCCTCCAGAATCTGTGCCTGTGCTCCTGCTGCCTGAGACAGACGATCCGTCAATTCCTGCTGACCGCTTTGTAATTGAGATTTTCCACTCTCCAGCTCACTTTGGGCTTTATTTAATTCTGCTTCTGTATCTTCCAGTTTTTCTTTCGCTTCATCAAACGTAGTTCCCAACGCAGAAGAAATCTTCTCATTTACCTTATCAATCTTATCCTGCCGCAAAAGAACCTGAACACTCTCTTCTACCTCTCCTGATGTATTAACAGAAGCTACCCCTTCCAGACTTTCCATTTCTGATAAGAGTTCCTCTTCCACCAGATTAGTAATTCCCACACTGTCCAGATCATCCTTTTCCACCGCTGCTATCATAACAGGCATCATCTCCGGATTTAACTTCATAATCACCGGATTCCCTACGCCATCATCCCAATAAGACCGGATCTGATCCAGATTTTCCCGCATCTCCAAACTTACAGAATCCATATCTGTAGTCTGAGAAAACTCCAGAAGCACCATAGAAAGATTCTCACTGGAAACCGACTGAATATTTTCAATATTGCTGACGGTAGCCATGGCCTGTTCCACCGGTTTACTCACTATCAGTTCCACTTCTTCCGGACTGGCTCCCGGATAGGTAGTCATAACCATGGCATACGGCATATTAATATCCGGAAAAAGGTCTGCTGTCATATTTGAAAAAGATACAACACCCAAAATCAGGACAAGAATAACCCCTACCATGACAGTATATGGCTTCTTCACACTAAATTTTGATAACATATTTTCTGCTCCTCTTTTTTCAATTCCGATATTTTATCGTTCTCAAAAAGTATAGCAGGAAAAAAGCATAAAAAAAAGACCTTCGGCGGTCTTTAGATTTTTTTTAGATTTGAGGATGAACCTGCTCCGTGGATGATTAAAGAGGAATCCATTATATTCGTTGCGGAGGTAAATAAAATGGTTAATCATCGCAACGGAGCTTCTCACCCTGCCGTTTAATCGAATGCATAAATTCATATAAGGTTTCAAAACAGTTTCGTCCCTGTTTCGAACATTCAACTCCATAAAAAATGCCTGCTCTCCGATAAAAAAGCAGACATCTTCTTTCACTTAATGAAAACAGGATGTAAAACTTTACTCGGAAGTTTTAACCTTACCATATATGAGCAGGTTTCCTGACTTACAGATCTAAGGTCCGCCCTCCTTCTCATACCTTTCGGTACAATGGTTCTATGGGTTTCCCTCCCTGCATACAGTGACCGGATCGCTCAGGACTCTCACCTGATTCCCTCTCTCACCACCGGGCTTTGTCCGGGGATGCACTTCATATATGTTTATGGAATTTATACAAGTATTATAATAGCAGGTAGACCAGTCTGCGTCAATAACAAATTTATACAGACGTTGTTATCCCAAATCCACGATTGGGATTTCCCATAGAATAAAGGAAATCTGCCACAAACAGAACGATCAGCAAAATACACAGCAATTCTCTCACGTGCCGGTTCATTTTCTGAATCACCTTATCCAGCCGGGGAGCAATCCCATAAACAAAAGCAAGGCCGCCCATACCAAATACAAGAAGACCAATCAGGCATACCCGCCCCTGAATCTGAAAAATAAAATCACGATAATCCCACCAACGGGTATGCAAAAATGTTTCCAGCCACCATCCTGTTACATATTCGATCACACCACATACGGTCATGATCATCACAAATAACAAACCGGGACGTTCAAAAAAACGTTTTAAAAACACAAGAATCATAACGCCGCCTGCGCCATAGATCGGAAGCCAGGGGCCAAATAATACTCCACGATTAATAAACATTTTGTCTTCTACCAGATGGCATCCCACTTCCCATACCCAACCGGTAAATGAAAACAGGAAAAACATAAGAATTAAAGTGGAGATGGAATATGTTTTCTGTACATTATTCTTCATAGCAATTCCTCCCTCACGTAAAAAGGACTTTTGGTTATCTATAGAATAACCGAAAGTCCTTGATTTTAAAGAAAGGAAAACAGAAGATTTTCTGAAGATTCTCTTTCGAATAATTTAGCTCTTTTCTCAGATGAACTGATTTTGGAGGGGATCATAACTATAATCTATCATATCCAGTTTCTGTTCCACTTCTTTCTGGCTTACCGCTTTGTCCTCGCAAAATGCTGCCAGCGTGGGATAAAAATCTCTCAACTGTGTATTAACATAACTCAATAATATTACCGGATCCTTTGGCATAGTATTCTCCTTTTTATCATATCATCTGATTATTTTCTGGTTCTCATCCTCTCCTATTATACAGATTGCGCTGTCGCTGTCAACTCCCCATTTGCCACATCCAATACAATAGTGTCTTCTGTGTGAACTTTTCCACCGAGAATCATTTTTGCCGCCAATGTTTCCACATTTTTCTGCAGATAACGCTTCAGAGGTCTTGCACCGTACACCGGATCATAACCTCCTTCAATCACAAAATCCTTGGCAGCCGGAGTCAGACGAATCGATATCTCCTGATCTGCCAGACGGCGGTTCAGCTCGTCAATCAGAAGTTCTACGATGCCGCCGATATTTTCTTTGGTCAGCGGTTTAAACATTATCATTTCATCCAGACGATTCAAAAATTCCGGACGAAAATGCGCCCGCAGGTCATTGTGAACCATTTCCACATTTTCCGGACGAATACTGCCGTCCTCCTGAATACCATCCAGCAAATAGGAAGAGCCGATATTGGAAGTCATAATAAGAATCGTGTTCTTAAAATCCACTGTTCTTCCCTGAGAATCGGTAATCCGGCCATCATCTAATACCTGAAGCAGCACATTAAATACATCGGGATGCGCCTTTTCAATCTCATCAAAAAGAACTACAGAATATGGTTTCCGACGTACAGCTTCCGTAAGCTGACCTCCCTCTTCATATCCCACATATCCCGGAGGCGCTCCGATCAGACGGGAAACGGAATATTTCTCCATATACTCGCTCATATCGATTCGCACCATATTATTCTCATCGTCAAATAAGGTCTGCGCCAGAGTTTTTGCCAGTTCTGTCTTACCCACACCGGTAGGTCCCAGAAATAAGAAAGAACCGATAGGTTTGGTAGGATCTTTTATTCCTGCTTTGGAACGGATAATGGCATCTGTAACTTTTGTCACAGCCTCATCCTGACCAATGACTCTTTTATGAAGTTCATCTTCCAGTCCCAGAATCTTGGTTTTTTCTCCCTCCGTCAGTTTTGCCACCGGAATACCGGTCCAACGGGAAATGATTCTGGCGATTTCTTCGTCGGTAACACTTTCATGAACCAGGGAAAGATCCTGATTCTTCACCCGTTCCTCCTCAATTTCAAGCTGTTTTTGTAATTTAGGAAGTTCTCCATACTGCAATTCTGCCGCCTTATTCAAATCGTATGCCTGTTGAGCAAGCTGAATCTGACGATTCATATCCTCAATCTGTTCTCTGAGAGCAGAAAGCTTCTCCACAGAATGTTTTTCATTTTCCCACTGTGCCTTCTGTACCGCAAATGCATCTTTATACTCTGCCATCTCTCTTTGCAGATCTGCCAGACGTTCCTGACTGAGTTTATCTGTCTCTTTTTTCAGCGCTGCTTCCTCAATCTCCATCTGCATGATTTTTCTTTGCTGTTCATCCAGTTCGGTAGGCAGAGAATCCAGCTCTGTCTTAATCAAAGCACAAGCCTCATCCACCAGATCGATAGCTTTATCCGGCAAAAATCTGTCGGAAATATAACGATTGGAAAGGGTTGCTGCCGCTACCAGGGCGCTGTCCGTAATCTTTACCCCATGGAACACTTCATATCGTTCTTTCAGACCACGAAGAATCGAAATGGTATCCTCCACGGAAGGTTCATCCACCATAACCGGCTGAAATCTTCGCTCCAGAGCCGCATCCTTCTCAATATACTGACGATATTCATCCAGTGTGGTTGCGCCGATACAGTGCAATTCACCTCTTGCCAACATAGGCTTTAACATATTGCCTGCATCCATAGCGCCTTCTGTCTTACCGGCGCCCACAATCAGATGAAGCTCATCAATGAAGAGAATAATATTTCCCTCACTTTTTCTCACTTCTTCCAGTACCGCTTTCAGACGTTCCTCAAATTCGCCTCTGTATTTTGCCCCGGCTACCAAAGCTCCCATATCAAGCGCAAAAATCTTCTTATCTTTCAAACCTTCCGGTACGTCTCCCCGGACAATTCTCTGTGCCAGACCTTCCACCGCTGCTGTTTTACCCACACCAGGTTCACCGATCAACACCGGATTATTCTTCGTCTTTCTGGACAGAATCCGAATTACATTACGAATCTCACTGTCTCTGCCGATGACAGGATCTAACTTCTGATCTCTGGCTTTCTCCACCAGATCCTGACCGTACTTATTCAAAGTATCGTACGTAGCTTCCGGATTATCCGTAGTCACTCTCTGATTTCCCCGAACAGTGCTTAACGCCTGCAAGAAACGTTCTCTGGTGATGCCATACTCCTGGAAGAATTTTTTCATAGAAGGACTGGCGTAACGCAAAAGCGCCAAAAAGAGATGTTCCACAGAAACATACTCGTCTCCCATGGCCTTCGCTTCATCCTCAGCGCTCACCAAAGCTTTATTCAAATACTGTCCAATATATACCTGCCCGCCGGATACCTTCACCCGGGCATTCAAAGCACTCTCCAGATTATTCAGAAAATGCTCTTTATTGATCTCCATCTTCTCGATCATCTTCAGGATCAGGCTGTCTTCCTGATGTACCAGATTATACAAAAGGTGTTCCTGCTCAATCTCCTGATTGCCAAACTCATAAGCAACCTTCTCCAGATCCTGAACCGCCTGCACAGACTTCTGTGTAAATTTGCTGATGTTCATAGATACTCCTTTCTGATCATTTTGATCTATGTGAAACTTGAAACTATTTCTTTGTTCTACATGGAATATAACACTTATTGTTAGCCAAGTCAAGAGGCGAGTGCCAGAATTTTTAAAAATCTCCATCTGATGCATTGGCAAAACCTGCGATATTTTTCATCCAACCAACCACATCCTCTCGATTCAGGTTGTTTTGAAGCACCGTTCTATTGTTCTCAAGGCGACATCATTTCATCCCTATCACCGCCACTACCAGCAATACTGCTGCAAATACCAGATTCCATCCCGTAAAGTACCAGAAATATTCTCCTTTCGTACCCACATTTTTATTTTTTTCACTCTCTTCTGCATAAAATTTGTAAGAAATCAAGCTTGCCAAAGAAGCAATCATTGTCCCCAGTCCGCCAATATTAACCCCCTGTAACAACGCCGCATAATTCTTTGTAAATCCCGACAACAGAATCGTTGCCGGTACATTACTGATCACCTGACTGCCGGCAAATCCCAAAAACAGTTCATTTCCTTCCAAAACTTTCTCCAATACTTCTTTCACCCAATCAATTCTTCCCATATTTCCGATAAATATGAAAAATGCTACAAAGGTGAGAAGAAGACCGTAATCTACTTTTCCAGGTAAAAACTCCTCTTTTCCTGTTGCATATAATAATACACATGTTAGAAGAGTAATCCCCAGCAGAGCCGGCCAGGATAAAATCCGCAGAACGGACAGCAGACTTACCAGAAATAACCCCAGCAAAAGTAGATTTTCTCCTGTTTTCTTCTCTTTTTTTATCTGTGGAACCATTTGTATCTGAAGTTTCTCGTTTTTTTTCGCCAGACAGCCCGCAAGAATCAACATCAAAGAAAGCACCGATAAAGGTCCCATTACTTTTATAAACTCCCCGAGGGACATACCGGATATCGAATATAAATACAAATTCTGAGGATTTCCCACCGGTGTAGCCATACTCCCCAGATTCGCAGCAATCGTCTCCATAGTAACCACTGCAATCATCTGCTGTTCCATCTGCGCCATACGAAGCACCAGAATTGTAAAAGGCACAAAAGTAAGCAAAGCTACATCATTGGTAATCCACATAGAACTGAAAAAGCAAAGTCCTACCAGAACTATCATCAGCTGTCGAAAAGTTTTTACTTTTTTCAGTAGACCATTCGCCATCTGTTCAAAAAGACCTGTTTTCTTAAATCCCTCCATGACCGTCATCAGACAAAACAAAAGCGCCAGTACCCTGGCATCCAGATAATCTGCATAACCTCGATCCGGTTTTACAAAAAACATGGATACAAGAGCAAGAAAAGTCGCCACACAAAGTACCGTTTCTCGTTTTAAATATTCTATAATCTTCTTCATTTTCTTTTTCATATCCTCTTCTTTCGTTTTCTATTCGAATACAGTATACCATAAGTTGCAAAACTGTAACCCCATCACAGAACTTTTTTCTTTTTCTGCTATACTGATAAACAAAACTGTCTTTTATATTCATAAAAGGTGGAAATATTTTTATCAGGAGGTTTGCTGTGAACGAAAAAATCAAAAAAAGACGAAAGGCTTTTGTCCATACAGAAGATTGTGTTGCCTGTGGCTGTTGTGTCAAAATCTGTCCTAAAAATGCAATTGAAATCTGGAAGGGGATTCTGGCAAAGATTGATCCGACAGTCTGCGTAGGCTGTGGCAAATGTGCAAAGGAATGTCCCGCATCTGTTATTGATATTCGGGAGGTGGTATCGTGAAAAAACGTTGGTATGATTATCTTTGGATTTTTTCTCTTACCTATTTGATATTAGGTTTCTTCAATATCCTCTTTGCCTGGCTGGGACTTCTTTGTTTCTTCATTCCTTTGATTATCTCTATTGCCAAAGGAACCAAGGGATATTGCAACCGCTACTGTGGAAGAGGACAATTATTCAGCATTTTAGGCGGACGTTTTGGACTCTCTCGCAAAAAAGATATCCCCAGATGGATGAAGAGCAAATGGTTTCGTTATGGTTTCTTGATTTTCTTTTTTATCATGTTTTTTCAAATGCTCTGGAATACATATCTGGTATTTTCCGGTGCTCAGGAATTACGCCAGGTGGTTACTCTTTTATGGACCTTTAAAGTCCCCTGGCACTGGGCATATCACGGAACATTGCTGCATCCCGGTATAGCGCAGTTTGCATTTGGTTTTTACAGTGTGATGCTTACCTCTACCATTCTGGGACTGGTTACCATGATCTTGTTCAAACCGCGAAGTTGGTGTGTGTATTGTCCTATGGGTACCATGACACAATTGATCTGCAAAGCAAAAAACTCCGGACAACCTAAAAATTAAGGTTGTCCGGAGCAAATATACGGAAGTTTTATCCCTCCACTTTCACCATTCGATATCCCACTCCTATATGGGTCTGAATATATTGGGGGGAATCTTCCCCTTTTTCTATTTTTTTCCTTAAAGTTGCCATAAATACTCTGAGCGAAGCAATATCATTTTCCCAACTGCTTCCCCATATATTTTGCGTAATATATGTATGCGTCAATACTTTACCCACATTTCTGGACAACAGACACAAAAGTTTATACTCTATAGGTGTAAGATGCAGTTCCTCCTCTCCCAAAAATGCGCATCCTGCAGCATAATCTATCCGCAAGTCTCCGTTCTGAAATAAAGATGATTCCACCGGAGACTCATTTTTCATCATTAATAATCTTCTCTGGGTAACTCGAAGTCTCGCCAACAGTTCTTCAACAGAAAATGGTTTTGTTAAATAATCATCTGCGCCCGCATCTAATGCATCAATTTTATCTGTATCTTCACTTCTGGCGCTGATTACGATAATCGGCATATTGGACCAGGAACGTATTTTCTTTATCACTTCTATTCCATCCATATCCGGCAGTCCCAAATCTAATAATACAATATCCGGATTATGTGAAGAAGCATCCAAAATAGCTGTTTCTCCATTTATTGCCGCCAGATACCGATATTCATGAGCTTTTAAGGTTGTTGTAATCAGATTCTTTACAGAAGAATCATCTTCTACCACTAAAATTAACGGTTTATTCATGCAATTCTACCTCCTCTACAGGTAATGTAAATGTAAATATTGTTCCCTGAGGAATGTGATCTTTTACAGAAATTTTCCCTCCATGTGCCGCTACAATTGATTTGCATAACGATAATCCTAATCCCATACTTCTTCTGCTGTCTGCAATCAGATTTGCGCCGCTGTAAAACATATCAAATACATTTTTCTTCTTTTCATCTGAAATTCCAGGTCCGTTATCTGCCACAGAAATTACCGCCCACTGCCCCTCCCTATGAGAAGTAATTTCTATTAAAGATCCTTCCGGCGTGTATTTTATCGCATTATTTATCAGATTAATCAAAACCTGGACAATCAATTTCCCATCCATACGCGCTAAAAGCAAATCATCCTGATGTTTCACTCGAATAATATGTTCCGATTTTAAACGATTCACATGAAGTAATGCTTCTCTGATCACTTCATCTACAAGTTCTGCTGAAATGTGAAGATTCAACCTTCCTTCTTCCAGTCTCGTAACAGATAAAAGATTTTCTACCAAATTAATCAGCCACATAGAATCATCATATATATCCTGATACAATTCTCTCTTGGTCTCTTCATCAAAAGATGTTCCATTAGAAAGAAGATTGCTTGCATTTCCAGAAATAGAAGTCAAGGGAGTACGAAGATCATGAGAAATTGTACGAAGAAGATTTGCTCGCAGCTGTTCATTTTTTGCCATAATCGCTGCCTCTTCTTTTTCTTTGGCATTTTTCTGATTTTCCAGCGCCAGAGCACATTCACCCAAAACCGATAACAAAATACTGTTTTCATAAGAATCCAGCAATTGTTCTCCTATTTCGATTCCTATAACGCCATATACAGAATCATTCACCCGGATGGTCAGGTACAGATTCTTTGCCTCTGAAAATTTATCCGTTGTGGCTCCTGCATGTCGGTTGTTTTCCAAAGCCCATTGAACTGCTCTGCTTTCATTTTCCGAAACAAAATCAACTTTTGCTATTGCTCCGTCTTTGGAAAACAGCAAAGGTTTTTTCAATTTATTCTTCTCCACCGGATAAACAATAATATCCCTGTTCAATAATTTTAAAATCTGATGAGCTGTTCCTGATATAATTTCTTCTCTGTTTTTTGCTTTTTGTAACAATTGACTGGTTTCAAATAAAACCTGTGTACGAAAAGCTGCCTGGGCAGACTCTTTTGCACTATTTTTCAATTTTGCTGCCAAGCTGCTGGTAAGCAAGGCTGCAGTAAACATAATCAAAAATGTGATCGGATATTCTTTATCGTAAGCTAACAAAGTAAATTTAGGTTCTGTAAACAAAAAATTGAAAACCAAAACACTTACAATTGAAGCAATCAAACTATATATTCTATTCACTGTCACAATAGAAATTACAAGTACTGCCAATACATAGACAATAATAATATTGGATTCTGCAAATCCCATCCACTCAAACACGTATCCCAGTATGCTGGCTGCGATAAGAATACCTATGCTTTTCAGAATATCTGTCCCAGAAAATACCATACAATTTTTCCTTATTTTCCGAGATAGAACTTCTGAATTTACATTTTTTCTATCCATAAACTTCATTCCCTTTTCACGTATTTGCCAATATCATACTCTCTTTTTTTTTAATCTGCTACTAAAAATTAGATATGGAAGCATTTTTGAATATCTTTAATATTTCCCAATACTAACATTGTATTATCCGGTTGAATCTGTGTATCCGAACGAATATTCATATTCATGATTCCTCTGTATTTAAATGCCATAATATTAATGTTATTTCTGTTTCGTATATCTAATTGCCCTACTGTTTTCCCAATCCAACTATCTGGTATCGAAAGTTCAAAAATCGCATGTTCTGCATCCAATTCCACATAATCCAAAATGTGCTCTGCGGTATAGCGTATTGCTGTCCAAGCAGCTAACTGTTTTTCCGGATATACTACTTCATCTGCACCATTTTTCAATAAAAATTTTGCGTGAACGTCTCTTCCTGCTCTGGACACTACCAATTTAGCGCCTAATTCTTTCAAAAGAGAGGTCGTCTCTAAAGAGCTTTGAAAATTTTCTCCTATCGCTACAATACAGACGTCAAAATTACTGATTCCCAGTGATTTCATAAATTCTTCATCTGTACTGTCTCCAATCTGCGCATTGGTGACATATGGTAATACCTTACCTACTCTTTTTTCGTTGATATCTATTGCCATAACCTGATGATGCAATTCATCCAGTTTTTCTGCAATATGTCTCCCAAATCTTCCTAATCCAACTAATAAAACTGATTTCATCATCTTATTTTCCTCCCTGTCATCCTACCGTTATTTTTTCCTGTGGCAGTTTTGCATTTGTATTTTTTCTTTCTGAAAGAGCAGCAAAAATCAATGTGAGACCTCCCACTCTTCCAAAAAACATTAAACCAATCAAAATTCCCTGTGATAATCTTCCCAGCATAGGGGTAATCCCCATAGAAAGTCCTACCGTACCAATCGCAGAACCCGTTTCAAATAATGCAGACAATAGCGGAATATTTTCCACTGAACTAATTATCATTCCTCCACTCAAAAACAAAACAAGATACATTAATAAAATAGTTGCCGCATGTCTTATGGTATCATCTGGAATTCTTCTTCCGTAAAAATGAGCAGATTCTTTTTTTTGAAATACTGCAAAAGCAGAAGAAATCAAGACCGCAACAGTTGTTGTTTTCATACCTCCCGCTGTAGAACCAGGCGAACCTCCTGTAATCATCAATAAAATCATCAATAGAACTCCTGTTTCACTGATCAAAGAAAGATCTACTGTATTGAATCCGGCGGTTCTGGGAGTTACAGACTGAAAGAAAGATGTCCAGATTCGTTCTCCTAAAGGCAAATGAGAAAATTCAAAGAAAAAGAAATATACCGCCGGGAAAAAAATCAGTCCTGCTGTCACAGAAAGGATCACTTTACTCTGCATTCTATATTTTTTCCAATGCCATTTATTTTTCTTTATATCTGCCCATGTTAAAAATCCAATTCCCCCAATTACAATCAACGCCATAATTGTAATATTTACAATCGGTTGATCCGCATACGCAGTCAGAGAAGAAAACGGTTCACGGATACCGATTAAGTCAAATCCAGCATTACAAAAAGCTGAAATAGAATGAAAAACAGAATACCAGATGCCTTTCCCTAATCCAAAATCTTTACAAAACACAAAAGATAATAAAATTGCTCCTGTCAATTCAATAAGAAAACCTGTTTTCAAAATAAATTTTGTCAGCCTTACAATGCCTCCTACCTGATGAGCTGAAATTGCCTCCTGCATAGTACTTCTCTGCATCAATCCAATCTTTCTTCCTGATGCAGCTACAATAGCCACAGCAACGGTGACCACTCCCATTCCTCCAATCTGTATGAGGAAAAGAATAATTCCCTGTCCAAACATGGACCAATAGGTGGCTGTATCATGGAGAATCAATCCCGTCACACATACTGCGGATGTAGATGTAAAAAGCGCATCTCCAAACGATGCTCCCTGACCATCCTGCGTAGCCCATGGTAACATGAGAAAAAAGCTGCCTAAAAGAATCACTGAAAAAAAGCCAACTATAATTACTTGGAAAGAAGTAATATGTTTGTGCCTCTTCTTTTCTGTTCTGTACATTATATTTTTATACTCCTTTATGTCATCTTTATAGTTCCTTCATCATAGCTTAATTAGCATTAAGCAGGTATAAGTAAATTTTCTTTCGTATTAAGATTGTATAAAAAAATATTTCTGTATTCCAAACATTTTTCTTTGTTCGGAACACAGAAATATTCTCAAAATATCTTCCTCTTAATCCTCTATTTCCTCTTCTTCTATTTCAGTATCTTCTTCCTCCTCTGTTTCCCATTGCTCAGTTTCCAGCGTTTCCACCTCTTCCGGTTCTGTATCAGCTTCTTCTCTGTCTGGTTCTGCCTGTTCTATTTCCTGCTGTTCGGATTCAAAATCATCCGTTTCTTCATCATCTGTTTCTGTTTTTATATCCTCTTTTTCTTCAAAATCCTCATTTTCATGATTATTTTCCTGTATCTCCTCCTCTTCTTCTTTCTCCTCACTTTCTTCTTTTTCCGAATCCCTCTTCCATTGTTCTATCTCTGAACCTGTATATTCCGCATAATCTTGCATATCAATTCCCTGATGATTTAAATAGAGAAATAATTTTGCCATAGGCAATTTTGCCAGCGTTTCATATTTCAAAGAAGGATGATCTTCCAAAATTCTTTCCAAAAGAGCAGCTTTTCCCGGACTGATACCATATTGCTCTCCTCTTTCTTTCTGCTTTTCGTTTACTTGTACGTCTTGTGAAAATATAACTCCGCTTCCCAACAGAGAATTTAGACAGCTGTCAATCTCTTCCGTCAACTCTTTTCGAATTTTTTCAGATCTTTTTGGATTTCTGCTGTCCACCGATAACAAAATCATATTCTGCGCTTCATTCAGATACCCATGCTTCACCATAGATCCAAGAATTGCATTCACTGCCACATTCAAATCTGTATTTTTTAAATCCATATCTTCCAGAACAACTTCTCCATCCTGGTTGCCAGCCTGGGCGATAATCACCTTTTCCCGATAATTGACCTGCAGTTTTACACTGGGATTTACATCCATATAAATTGTTGCATCTGTGTGGATACTTACCATATAGTATGACATCAGACATATCACCAAACAGGCCGCTACAGACGATAAAATTTTCCATCCACTGCCTTTTTTATGCCTGTCCGTAAGAACTCCATCCAGATACCATTCATCTCCCACTGCCTTTTCCACCGGTTTTTCCCAGATTTTTTCCGCTTTCTGCGGAACAATTCCTGTAACAGCATTTTTTAAATGCTCTTTTATATAGGAGTCTGTTATATGTCTCATATTCTCTCCTCCAACTGCTTCCGCAATTTTTTAATTCCTCTGTTATATTTGGATAACACTGTAGACAGGGGAATCTGCAAAATTTCACTGATTTCTCTGTGCTTTAATCCTGATACTGCATGTAAAACAATAATCTGACATTCCTCTCTGGATAACACCTGAAATGCTGTTTCCAACACAATTCTGTCTTCCCTGTCTTTTATCTGACTGCAATCCAAACTTTTCGTTATTTCTTCAAAGGGTATCACAGAGTAGTGTCTTTGCTTTCTGAACTTCATCATACAGATATTTCTGGCAATGGTAAGAATCCATGCCATGGGTTTTCCCATAGGTTCATACAAATGTGCCGCCGCACGAATTTTCAGAAAAGTCTCCTGCATTACATCCTCTGCATCCTCCTGATTGTGTAACAAAGAAAGGGCATACGCAAATACCGAATTACTGGTCAGTTCATACAATCTGCAAAAAGCCGTTTTTTCACCTACACTGATTTTATAAAATAAAGTTTCATCTATGAATACATTTTCCCCATCCTGTTGCTCTTGCAAAGCCACAGCAGCAAATACCAACATACCACATTCTCCTCATAATAAACAAACAATTTCCCTTTCCTATTATAGTTCATTTTTTTCTCTCTGTACAAGTCCCAGAATAATTGTCAGATTCCCATTTCTACACCGCAATTCATCGATAAACTCTTTTTCTTTTTCCATATTTCTCATTTCCACCCGATAAGAAAGCTCATACATAGTACCCATATTGGTAGTTTTTACCCTCTCCAGGTGTGCTGTTTTTGTATAAGCCTGAAACAAATCATCAAAAATCCCGGTATAATCCATGTCCTCCGGTATGGTAATGCGAAGTTCTCTCTCTTTCGACAAAGCTCTGCCAAAATGAATTTTCTCCAGCACAAAGATCACCAGACCAATGATTCCCGTAACCAAAATAGCCAGCGATAAAAATCCCATTCCTGTGGCAAGTCCTGCAGCCATGGCAAAGAAAATAAAGCCAATTTCTCTGGCTGTACCGGGAGCGCTCCTAAAGCGCACCAATCCAAAAGCTCCCAATACTGCCACAGATGTTCCCAGATTTCCGTTGACAATCATAATCACTACTGTCACTAACAGAGGCATCACTGCCAAAATCACTGCAAAGCTGCTGATATGTACTCCCGACGTTTTATATAACATGGCAATCAAAATTCCCAGAATCAGCGCTGTTATCATAGCCGCTGCCACCATCTCTATACGAAAAGTTCCCGGATGAAAAATACTGTTTAACATACTTGTTTCCTCCTGTTATTATTCCAATTTTCTGTTCTGTGTATCATCATTTCTTCCAGATGAAAAACTCCATGCTCTTTTTTGTAAATATTTCCATATTTCGAGAATGACACCGGATAAATGGACAGTTCCGATAAAATTTTCGTAAACCACAATGGTGTCGCACCCATAATTTTGCTCTCCATTAAATAATACCCTTCCGGCAGAAGTTTTTCTCCCATATCTCCATTTTCCAATCCCATCAAACTGTGACGACTCCTGATGTTCTGATCGAAGGTCACTCGAAATGATGCATCTTCCTTTCCAAAAAGAGCAATTCGATCATATGCCAGATAAATCCCCCTCACCAAATGATAACGCTGAAGGAAAAAATCAATTTCCCGCATGATCTGACAATCTTGTTGTGGATGAATTCCCTTTTCCACATAATCATAAGCTTCCTTCAGCTTCAACTGAATTCTTCGCTTATTGACTACTTTCCGGTATTTCTTCTTAATCTCAAGGAACACCGTAGAATCCAATGTGGGAATTCCGTAACTTCTGAGACGAAGTTTTTCCTTATATTTGGGATGTTCGATGGAATGACGAATCAAATACGCATCCGGAGTATCATAATAAATATTACATATGGTATGTAATCCGTACTGATCCTCCTTCATATATGATTCCAGCCTTTTTCTCAATTCCCTATAAACAGATTCCGGCATCAAATACTTCTTTTCATACCGATTAAAAACTGATTGTGCCATAGCTCATCCCCTCCTATTCCAACTGCTGATTGATTTCCACATCATTTCCATCACTGAGTACCGTAATGTTACCGTCCTTTGTCTCCATGATGGAAATATTTCTCTGTTTCAATAATTCCAGTGTCTGTATATCTGCAGGATTCTTATTTGAGGAACAAATTACTGCGTATTTGGGGGAAACCGCTGTCAAAAGCTCTTTCAAAGCCGTATTATACACGCCATGGTGGGGGATTTTTATAAATGTACATCTCTGAACCTTTCCATTTTCCAGCCATTCCCGGATTCTCTGTTTTTCTATATCTCCCGTAAATAAAAGATTGTTTTTCCCATGAGTAATCGTAGTGACAATAGAATAATTATTATCAAATTCTGCTGCGCCTCCATCATGTTCATAGGACAGTGGCGGTTCTGCCAATACTTTTGCTTCTTCCAGCGAAAACTCCTTCGCTTCTGTCAAAAATTCCGGCTGAATTTCCTTTCGCTCCAACGCTTTCATAAAATCAACATATTCCGTACTGTCTCCTTCGTACGCCGGAAGAATTACTTTCCCTATCTCCATTTGTTCCACCAATGTATCGGCTCCCCCCACATGATCCTGATCATAATGCGTGATCATCAGAGTATCCACCTTGGAAATTCCCTGATTTTCCAAAAATTCCACCACCTCTTCTCCATCCTCTTCTTCACCGACATCGATGACCATGGTTTTTTTCCCTTCCTGTATCACGATGGCATCTGCCTTTCCCACTTTCAAAAATGTAGCTTTCAAAACATTCCCCTCGTTTTCTGCTGCTATCGTTTTATCCAAAGGCGGATGACAGGCCATCAATAAACTGATACACCATCCCAGAATCACAACCCAAACGGTTTTTCCTTTTATTTTTCCAATCATAAAAAATGCCTCCTTCTGCTTCTTTTATAAGAACAATGCAGAAGAGGCACTTTTTATTGCACAAATTTTTATTTTTTTATTTAACGCGATAATCTGTTTCTGTCCATTCCCTTCCATATCATATTCAGTATCTTATATAATGGTTTAAACAATACCAGACATATCACTATATTTCCCACACAATTCAGCACCGAATACGGTATCCCTGAAATCCAATAGGAAAAAGCAGCAGAAGGTCCTCCTATAAAAAAATACGGAATGGCGCACCAAGCTCCAAAGGTAAAACCATAAATTCCTGACATAACACTCCAAAACAATACAGAAGTCTGTTTTCTTAAAGCCAGTGTTATCAGAGCTTCTATAGTCCACACATACAAATAATTGATCCACCATATTCCAAATCCATAAAAAAAGCCTTCCAAAAAGACAAAAACATAGATGATCAAAAAGACACGTTTCCCTAAAACCAAGGTATACACTATAAATAGAAAAGTTACTAATTCAATATTAGGAAGAAAGCCCAGCGCTACCTGAACCACAAATACAATAGCTGCCAGTAACCCCATCGTCACCAGCTCCCATGTTTTTTTTCTTTTCAATTAGTATCCCTCTTTCAATGTAAGTTCGAATTTATCTCCATCTTGAATCGGAGTTGATTCTATAGCCGTATTTACCGTCTCGCCACCTTTTGTAATACACCACCACTGTTGCTTCGAATCATCGACTGTCTCTCCATCAACGGTCAGCATAAACAAACCATACGGTCCTTCTTCCCCGGCTATTAACTCTTCATCCAACAATACTTTTCCTAAATATTCTTCTTCGGTATGATAAGTAAATACTCTTTCACTACTATCGGCATGTATTACTGTTACCGCAATCTCCTTTTCTCCCTTTGTAGTTGTAGGTCTGAATTTCAGATACAGAAAACTTGCCGCTGCCACAGCCACCACCAGCAAAAGTGCTGCAATTATTGTACTTTTTTTCTTCATTATGTATTCCTCCACTCTCATAAGCTCTTCATTAGAATATGGATTTTTCCTTCCTTTGTCAAGTATCTTCCTGTACTTCCTCTTAGCAAAACCTAGAAAATATTTATCACTCTCCCGACTTTTCCATTTAGAAAGTAAAAATACCTGAAAATATACTTGACATTGACGTTACGGAAACTGTTATAGTTCTATTGTCAGAAGAAAGGAGTAAGAAGATGGAATACAGCATCAGAGAATTAGCTGATTTGGCAGGAATCAGCACAAGAACTTTACGATATTATGATGAAATCAATTTGTTGAAACCGAACCGGGTAAATGAAAACGGTGTTCGTTTCTATGGAAAAAAAGAACTGGATTTGCTGCAGCAAATTTTATTCTATCGAGAACAGGACCTGAGTCTGGATATTATCAGACAAATAATTCATCAGTCGGATTTTGATGTAGAGAAAGCTTTAGAAGAACATCTGTCAGTTCTTCTGGAGAAGAAACAACGGATTCTTGCTCTGATTCGCACTGTAGAACTTACACTATCAGATTTGAAAGGAGAATATCGAATGAGCGATCAAATGAAATTTGAAGCATTCAAAAAAAATATCATTGCAGAACAGGAAAAAACATACGGCAAAGAGGCCCGTGAAAAATATGGAGATATCCAGGTAGAGGAATCCCAACAAAAAGTTTTAAATATGTCAGAAGGAGATTATGAACGATTCCAAAACCTGGAAAAAGAAGTACTTCGCCAATTAGAAGAGGCAGTACGAAATAAAGAAAATCCTGAAAGCGAAGTCGGACAAAGAATTGTAATTCTTCATAAAGAATGGCTTGGTTTTACCTGGAAAGAATACACTGCCCAGGCATACAAAGGACTGGCGCAGATGTACCTGGCAGATAAACGCTTTTTGGATTATTATAATCGAAATGTGGATGGCTGCGGAGAATTTTTAGTCGCCGCTGTTGAGAAATGGGCAAAATAGAGAGATTGTTTCTGCAAAGGGGCTGTCGTTTCGACATCCCCTTATCTGCCCTTATACAAATGAATGTCGCCAGTATTTTTTGTAACAAGGTGGACACTACATAGATCAATATATTTCAAAAAACCTTTATTTTTCGTTTGTGTTCCCACACCCGACATCTATTACCACTGAAACATCAAAATAGTTTTTTAGGCGTTTATTGCGTGAATTTTTGCCATCTGAAGTAAAGGTAAAATGTTTCGCAAAGTACCTAAAATAAAGGATTTCTACAAACTTTTCTTTTATATCAATACAATAGTCTCAACATGATTATCGTTGTCCAAACTCGTATTTTTGCCAACTTTTAAAAATCTCTTTTATGAAAGTTAATTCTTACTATTTTTCTTTACTGTACTGTGAATATTTTTAATGTTTTCCAAATATTCTTCTTCAACTGGCGACAAGTTCTGTACCTGGTATTTTCTATACTCTTCTGTTGCTTTTTCAATTGCCTGTGCATGACTAATCGTTCCGGCTCCTTGCAACACTTTTTCTCCTGTAGTTTTTAAAACATTGTCAAGATGTTCCACATAATCTGACATATACATGGGATTATGGCGCATAGCTTGAATCTCCGCAAAATCAAAATATCCCGATACAATATTATTTAGTATCTTTAACTCTTCATCATTAAGATAATTTTTTGCAATACTGATATCTTTCAATACAGGAAAATCACCAGAAAAACTTTTTAATCCCATAAAAGGCTGATTAGCGTCCGCACGCTTATATATAATCTCCGCCGCTGTATGTCCATGTACGGCATAATGTAATTTATTTTGTACCATTTTAAAAAATGCAATGGATTCACTACTCTTGGGATCATAATCAACACTTGTTGCATAAAGGTCAAGTACCTGTCGGTACATAACTTTTTCAGATGAGCGAATATCCCGAATACGGTCTAATAACTCTTTCCAATAATTACCCCCACCCAGATTTTTCAATCGTTCATCATCCATTGTAAAGCCTTTTATCATGTACTCTTTTAATCGTTCAGTCGCCCATCGACGGAAATTAGTTGCAATTTTGGATTTTACACGATAGCCCAGAGAAATAATCATATCAAGATTATAATGGATTGTATTATAGTTTTTTCCATCAGCCGCAGTTGTTCGGAATTTCCGAAAAACTGCGGCTTCCTCTAACTCACCTTCTTCAAAGATATGTTTAATATGCTCACTGATATTAGATTTACTGGTTTGGTAAAGCTCACATAATTGTGCCTGTGTAAGCCAAACAGTCTCATCTTTAACTTTAACGTCTATTTTCGTCTGTCCGTCTTCCGCTTGATATATGAGAATTTCACTTCCGACAGTATCGGGACTGCTTTTCTTATCCTCCATCATATAATCCTCCTCCATTCCATTAATTTCTCGTTAGCTTCTCTTACAGATCCTAACTGCTTTTCAAACATGATACCCCATAAGTTCAGACATTTATAAGATTTTTATCTTATAAATCAAGTTCTTAATCTCACTTATAACAGCACCATCATTAATACTACACAACGCAACGATTAGAGACATAATAGTTATAACCATCATAACCCATTGCAGTTTAATATTTGACTTACTGCTTCTATATTCAGCTGCATCATTCAACAACTTTAATATATTGTCAATCTGTGTTTTTGTTTCTTTGGTTCTTTTAGATATACCTTCAAAACTTCTTGATGATATAGAACTTTTTTTATAAAATTGATGTCTAAATGCACTGACATCACCATAGTCTATGGATTTCCCCGAAAATTCTGAAATAAAGCGATAGCCATAATATAATTTACGCTCAACCGCAACCCTAACTTTTAACACCGAAGATGTTTTGGCTTTTCTAATCACTTTGCTTATTTTTTTATTACAAATTGCAATATCTCGTTCTGAAACAATTCTCAATGTAGAAGCAGTTAAATAAACTCCATATATATCTGAAATATCGTGGCGAGCCATCTCTGGTAAATAATCACCTTTCGTATAGTTACCGCCACAAAATGCAGCCAATCGAATTCCCTCATTATTACTATGTTTATACTCCCAACATACACAAGCGTTATATGTTGGAGCATAGTCAGCAGCTCTATCAAACGATATACTATCCCAAAACTCTAAATTATGACGCTCCTTACTTGGACGGATATTCGTTGAATATGTTTCAAAAGTAGGCGCAAATATCCTATCTTCCCAAAACTGAACGGAAAAGGTTCTGCGGACTTCCTTCAATATCTGCCATTTCAACCGGGAAATCATCCCATAAATTTTTTCTTGACGAACATTATTGCCTGTATGAAATGAACTTCCAAATTTTTTTATTGCATACCAAGGTGTGTTGAATTGTCTGCAAACCATTGTATATCCCGAATATTTTGCCTTACATACTTCTTCTATCTTAGCATTAAAATTTTTCGTAATATATACACGATACTTTACCACGAGAAATGTAGCCGATAGGTTGCGCAAAGATATTGAAATATCTGAACAATGCTGCTGAAGATTTTTGTTTTTACGAAATCTTACAGATAAAATATGCGTAAAAGACTGACCATCATAATACTGACCAAAATTATCAATTTCATCAATATCCTTACGGGAACGAAACACACCAAAAGGAGTTACCTTATTTCGACGAACACATTTTTTGAGTTCTTTCATAAACTTTGATAAGTCCTCTTTAGGAAGATAATCATAAAAATCTATATAATCCAACTTTACAAATCCGTCGACGCTCTTATTTGCTATGTAATCAAAACCTTGCGGCATATCGGCAGATTCTTCTTTAGAAAACGAATCATCATCAAACTGATATTGTTCATATTCCGAAAGAGGGAAAATTTTGGACATTCTTAATCTCAATGTTTTATATAGCGAATATAGACGTTCGGCAAGTTTATCTGAAAAAGACATTGTATATCTATCGAACACCTTATTATAGGATAATCTCATTGTCTATACCTCCTCATGTCAGTATTATAAAACAGCCAAACTTTGACTGCTGTTACATATTGTCGGATACCTCATTGTTCACGACAATAGTATAAAAACACTCTATACTCGTCCGCATTAAATCATCCTGAAATGCCTTAATGCCTCCTTAATTGCTTTTTCTTTCTCAGGAGAACATTGTGGTTGTTTCGCATTCTCAAATTTGGGCTTATTATAACTTTCTCTCTATGATTCCACATTTCTGCTTCACTTGTGCAATATACAAGTTACTGACTTTCAATCCCCTTTGCTTCAGAACATAATCCTTGATTTCCTCATAGGTTGCTTCTCTCCGCCGCCGTCAAATCAAGTTCATCCATCTCTATTTCCACATTGATATGCTTCAACCTATTTGATTTAAGTTTTGAAAGCAACACGACACTCTCAACATGAACCGTCTGCGGAAACATATCGCATCCCACGCATCTGTCTATCCGATATCCCCTATCACATAGTATTCTCAAATCCCTCGCCAATGTAGCCGAATCACAACTCACATATACGATTCTCTCCGGCTGCATCTTCACCATGGTATCCAGCACGCTTTCCTCGCAGCCCTTTCTTGGCGGATCCACCACGATCACATCTGCCCGAGCATTTTCTCCCGGATGTGTCCGGCTATATTCTTCATAAAATCCCGGTAAAACTTCTTCCGC
The DNA here is from genome assembly GCA_034114925.1 of Oliverpabstia sp. Lineage (GTDB taxonomy): Bacteria > Bacillota > Clostridia > Lachnospirales > Lachnospiraceae > Oliverpabstia. Next base: position 22,050 of record JAXEUM010000088.1, on the reverse strand, counting down.
TTTTCCCACGAAAAATTCTGCATTCTCAATCTGATTCAACCGGGCATTTCTTCTGGCATCTTCTATCGCAGCCGATACGATTTCCACTCCATAAACCTGTTTGGCCTTCTGAGCCAGGAATAAGGAAATAGTTCCAATACCGCAGTACACATCCCAGACAGTCTCATTTCCTTTCAAATCAGCAAACTCCAATGCTTTTTCATATAGTTTTCTTGTCTGCACCGGATTTACCTGATAAAAAGACAGCGGAGAAATCTGATAAGAAACGCTTCCAATACTGTCAGTAATATATTCCTGTCCCCACAATACCTTCACTTCCCGTCCCAGGATGACATTCGTTTTTTCCCGGTTTATGTTAATGGAGATGCTGGTCATTCCGGGAATTTTCGTAAGTTCTTCCACCAGTTGTTCACTGTAGGGTAACTTTGTTCCATTGATCACCAGACAGACCATTAATTCTCCAGATGTAAATCCTGATCTAATCAACACATGGCGGACCAAGCCTTTTCCCTTTTCCTCATCATAGGCAGAGATATGGTTTCTGGTCATATATTCCAGAATAATATCCAGAATTTTTTCATTTACCTCTACTCCTAAGTAACAACGGCGGTTCGGAATAATCGAATGGGTTCGGCCTGCATAAAATCCTGTTACAAGGTTTCCCTCTTTATCTGTTCCCACAGGAAATTGGGCTTTGTTTCGATAATGAAATGGCTCCTCCATTCCCATAATAGTCTCCATATGTATCTCTTCCGGAGAAAATCCTCCGATTCGCATCAAATTATTCCATATCTTATTTTGTTTATACTCTAATTGCTTGTTATAGGACAGAGCCTGAATCTGGCATCCCCCACACTGCCGGGCATAAGGACACAAAGGTTCCACCCGGTCTGGAGAAGGCTTTAGAATCTCCATCAGCCGGGCATATCCATAATTTTTCTTTGCTTTTATAATTTTAGCGCTTACCGTATCTCCAATCAAAGCATCTTTCACAAATACGGTATAGCCATCTATCTTCCCGATTCCTTCTCCATCATGTCCCATATCCTCTATGGTTACTGTCAGCATATCATTTTTCTTATATTCCATAACTCCATCCTTTACTTTTCACATCCAGTGGTATCCGGCAGATTCAGCATTTTCCTGCTGTATTCTGCTCTTTTATTTGCTGGTTTTTCTTATATTGGATTCAAACAGCCGATTATATCCCAGCCAGTCATTCTGTTCTCCTGCTCCATCAAAGATTTCTCTGAAGGTTTCCATTTTTGCATCTGTATTGTCTGCCAGATTCAAAGCTGCCGCCTCCACCAGCGCCGGTTTTTTGGGAGAACCATATTCCAATTCTCCATGATGAGCCAATATACAGTGTTTCAATTCACTTTCCAGTTTTGCCGGAAATCCCGGGATCTGGCGCGCTGCATCATGAACCATTTCTGCCCCGATCATAATATGTCCCAGAAGCTGTCCGTCATCCGTATAATCATTTACAGGAAATGCAGATAATTCCTGTGTTTTTCCAATATCATGGAAAATGGCTGCCGTAATCAGAAGATCTCTGTTAAGCATAGGATAAGAACTGCAGTAATAATCACAAAGTTTTGTCACACTGACCGTATGTTCCAAAAGTCCCCCCACAAATCCGTGATGTACGCTTTTTGCAGCGGAATTAAATTTAAACTTTTTAATAAAGGATTCATTTTTTACATAGTATACCTGCAGCAGTTGCTGAAGATAAGGATTTTTTACCGACTGTATAAATCGAAGAAGTTCCTGATACATCTCCTCTATGTTTCTTTTACTTACAGGAAGATAATCTGCAGGAGTATATTCTCCCTCCTGAGCCTTTCTTACTCTTTTGATACTGATCTGCAGCGCTCCGGCAAAGCTATTCACATCTCCCACAATTTCTATGTAATCCAGAGAATCAAAATCTTCTATTCCCTGAGAATTGGGATCCCATATTTTTCCATCGATTGTACCCGTTTTATCCTGTAAAATCACATTTTCATACGGTTTCCCATTTTTCGTAACTGCTGATTGTCTGTGCTTACACAAATAAATTCCGCTAACTCTGCATCCTTCAAAAAATTCATTGATATATTTCATTTTTATTCTCCATTCCTTTTTCCATTTTTCCTTAACCGCTTCCTTGCAGTTACAGGTATCTTACTATTTTTCCAGAAAAAAACCAGGCCGACTATCTCTATCCAAGAATCGCTCTGGTTTTCCTTTTAAGATTTATCCGCTATCCATTTTATACCGCGCCCACAGTTACGTCAAACACAATTTCTACATATCCCTCTGCGCCCTTTCTCATAGCGGTCACTTTAATCTTTTGATTTTCTTTATACTTATCCAATTCTTTTCTCAATTGTCCCAATGTCTCCACGCTGTTTTCTTCCATTTGGATAATTACATCTCCATTTTGGATTCCACCTTCCATAGCCGGAGAATCTTCTTCCACTGCATTCACATAAATCCCTTTGGGAATTCCTGTTTTCTGAGATAAATCGCTGGCAATATTTTGCCCCTTCACGCCCAGATACATAATCGGTTCATTGTTAGACAATAGTTCAATGGTTTTCTTCAGTTCTGAAATAGGAAGAGCAGTTACCACATTTCTGTTTTTTTCTGTTGAAAACGATTGAGATATAATACCCACAATACTTCCTTCCATATCTACCAGTACGCCGCTTCCTTCATTATCCCCCATAATATTGGTAGTCAGAAGATGATACTCATTATCCAGAGTATTTTTAGTATTTCCCACAGACGTTACCATCCCTACGGATATGGAGTTATTATATCCTGCCGGACTTCCCAATGCCAGAATAGTCTCCCCTCTTTGAATAGCGCTGGAAGAATCCAGTTTAGCTACGGCAATGCTTTCTTTTGTTTCTGGCGCTATCTCTTCTTTATCAATTTTTAATACTGCCAGTCCCGTCGCTCTGTCCTGCTTCAGAAAATGAGCATCCGCAGTAGTATCATTCGAAAACGAAACCAGAATACGGTCCACCTGATCCACCGCCCGGTATTCCGTAAGTACAAAATATTCTTTTCCATTATCTGCCGCTAAAATTCCAGAAACCTGATTAGAATCTTCATAAGCATTATTCATCCAGTCCACATCACTGGTAATCCCCTGAACAGTCACAATGGAACGTTCAGGTTCTGCAGCTACTTTCAAAATTTCTTCATATGCGCTTTCAAAATCTTCCGGACTCACTTCTTTACTCTGATCTTTTACCGGTTCCTGGGTAGGCGCCGGCGTGCTTTCAGGTAAGTCTTCCTTTTTTTCTTCTGAGTCAGAAACATTTTTTTCTGTGCTTTCTCCCGTCTCGTGAAAGTTAATTCTTTCTTTTTCTTCCGGCTCCAGATAGGACAGTGTTTTAGAAAATACAAATGCTGCTACTATACCAAATATTATAGCTCCGCCTATAATACCTCCTGCTTTGTATAGAATCTGCCGCTTATCTAAAGGTTTCTTTTTTATCACTTCTCTTAGAAAATGATATTCTTCTTTTTTTGCATTTCCTGGTTTCTCATGTTCTCCACTTTGATTGCGATCTTTCTTTTCATCCATACCGTAATCTCCTGCATGTATACCTTTTTGTTGCTTTTCACGCTTTACACTACTCGTATTTTCTATTTTATCAAATACATATGAACATTCTATGAAGAATCAGAAATTCTTTAGAATTTATACCTTTTCTTTCCCATTCATATAGGTTAAAATGAACATAGGTTTTCGTGTTGCATTATAATGATATGTATCAAAGTAACTTTCAATATCTTTATAGATAATCGTTACATAACAAAAGGAAGAACATTATGAATAAAAAAGCTTTATCCACATTGGAATATGATAAAATAATAGAAATGCTTGTCTCTCACGCTTCTTCTCCTTTGGGAAAGATCCGCTGTGAAGACCTGCTCCCCTCTGATTCTATTGCAGAGATTGAGCATCAGCAGGAGCAGACACAAGACGCCCTTACCCGGCTTTTCCAAAAGGGAAATCTCTCCTTTGGAAATGTCAAAGATGTGCGGGGTTCTCTGAAACGTCTGGAAATCGGCAGTACCCTGGGAATCACAGAGCTTCTCCAGATTTGCGGTCTGCTTGAAAATACCTCCCGGGTAAAATCCTACGGCAGAAGAGAACGAGACAATGGACAAAAAGATTCTCTGGATGATTTATTTGATTCTCTGGAGCCTCTGCCCCAGTTATCCGGTGAAATCCGTCGCTGCATTCTTTCAGAAGAGGAAATCAGCGACGACGCCAGCAGCGCTTTAAAACAGATTCGCCGTTCCATGAAGATCACCGGGGAAAAGGTACACTCCCAACTGGCTGGTATGGTAAATGGCTCTGCCCGCAGTTATCTTCAGGATGCTGTGATCACCATGCGAAATGGAAGATACTGTATTCCTGTTAAATCGGAATATAAAAGTCAGGTTCCCGGTATGATTCACGATCAGTCCTCCACCGGTTCTACTCTTTTTATCGAACCTATGGCCATTGTAAAACTGAACAATGAAATCCGTGATCTGGAATTAAAAGAAGCGGCTGAAATCGAAAAAATACTGGCTTCTTTAAGTGAACTCACCGCAGAAAACAGAGAAGCTATCCAGTATAACCTGGAAAATATGGTAGAACTGGATTTCATTTTTGCCCGTGCTTCTCTCGCCATGGAGCAAAATGCCACCCGTCCGGTATTTAATACCAAAGGATGGATTAATATCCGCAAGGGACGTCACCCTCTCATCGACAAAAAGAAAGTCGTTCCCATTGATATTCACCTGGGAAAAGATTTTCATCTGCTCATTGTCACCGGACCGAATACCGGTGGTAAAACAGTATCCTTAAAAACAGTAGGACTTCTCACTCTTATGGGGCAGGCAGGTCTTCATATTCCTGCATTAGATCGCTCGGAGCTGTCTGTTTTCCGTGAAGTATATGCCGATATTGGTGATGAACAGAGTATCGAGCAGTCCCTTAGTACTTTTTCTTCTCATATGACCAATGTAGTCTCTTTTATTGAGAAGGCAGATCCTTATTCTCTGGTTCTGTTTGATGAGTTGGGAGCCGGAACAGATCCCACAGAAGGCGCTGCTCTTGCCATTGCCATTTTAAATCATTTGCAGGCACAGGGCATCCGAACCATGGCAACCACCCATTACAGCGAACTGAAAGTGTACGCTCTTTCTACCCCGGGAGTGGAAAATGCTTCCTGTGAATTTAATGTGGAAACTCTTCGTCCCACCTATCGTTTACTAATCGGTGTTCCCGGAAAAAGTAATGCTTTTGCCATTTCCGGAAAGCTTGGTCTCCCCTCTTATATCATTGAGGAAGCCAAAAAACAGATTAATTCCAAAGATGAATCCTTTGAAGATGTGATTTCTACTCTGGAGGAAAATCGTATCACCATCGAAAAAGAACGGCTGGAAATCGAAAAATACAAAGAAGAAATCAGTGCGTTAAAAGAAAAACTGGAAACAAAACAGGAAAAGCTGGATCAGCAGCGTTCCCGTCTGTTACAGGAAGCCAACGAAGAAGCTCATGCGATTCTTCGTGAAGCAAAAGAATATGCAGATCAGACCATGAAAGACTTCCACAAATTCGGAAAAAATAATATTTCCGTCAAAGAAATGGAAGCCCAACGGCAGCATCTTCGCCAGAAAATGAATAAAATCGAAAAAAATATTTCCATCAAGGAATCAAAACCCACCGGTACTTTAAAGCCATCGGATCTTCATCTTGGCGATGGTGTGAAAGTTCTCAGTCTGAATCTGAAGGGTACTGTCAGCACTTTGCCGGATTCCAAAGGTTTTCTCTTTGTACAGATGGGTATTATGCGTTCAAAGATTCACATTACCGATCTGGCGCTTTTGAAAGAAGAGGCAGTGATCACTGCTCCTCATATGCAAAAAACCAGTTCCGGAAAAATCCGTATGTCCAAATCTGCCTCTGTGGGAATTGAAATCAATCTTCTGGGAAAAACCGTAGATGAGGCCATTGCCGAATTGGACAAATATCTGGATGACGCTTATCTGGCTCATATGCCCAGTGTTCGTATTGTCCACGGCAAAGGTACCGGCGCTCTGCGAAAAGGCGTCCACAATTATCTTAGAAAAGTTAAATATGTATCCTCCTTCCGTCTTGGAGAATTTGGAGAAGGAGATGCAGGTGTAACTATTGTTGAATTTAAAAAATAAAGGGGAGTATCTATGGTAGCAAAACAAAAAATTCTTATCGTGGATGATGATAATAATATTGCCGAATTAATTTCGCTTTACCTTACAAAAGAATGTTTTGAGTGTAAAATTGTTAATGATGGAGAGGAAGCTTTACAGGCTTTCCCCTCCTTCCACCCAAATTTGATTCTTCTTGATCTGATGTTGCCGGGAATTGACGGTTATCAGGTGTGTCGGGAAATCCGCCACAAATCCAATGTTCCTATCATCATGCTCTCTGCCAAAGGAGAGATTTTTGATAAAGTACTGGGATTAGAACTGGGCGCTGATGACTATATGATCAAGCCTTTTGATTCCAAAGAGCTGGTAGCCAGGGTAAAGGCTGTACTCCGCCGTTTTCAACCCACACAGCCTTCTTCCTCCCAGACCAATGGAAAATATGTGGAATATCCTGATCTGATCATCAATCTTACCAACTATTCTGTGATTTACAATGGAGAAACCATTGATATGCCGCCGAAAGAATTGGAACTTTTATATTTTCTTGCATCTTCCCCCAATCAGGTATTCACCCGAGAACAGCTCCTGGATCATATATGGGGTTATGAATACATTGGGGATACCCGCACGGTAGACGTCCATATCAAAAGACTTCGTGAAAAAATCAAAGATCATGCTTCCTGGGCACTTAGTACCGTATGGGGAATCGGATACAAATTTGAGGTCAAATCCTAATGAAAAATACACTTTATTTCAAATTTATTATGACCTATATTCTTCTTGGAGTGGTAGGAATCCTGACAATCTCTACTTTGGGTTCCTCCATGATCCAGAAAAAAATACTGGAAGAAACCGGTGAATCTTTATACAAAGAAGCAATTTCCATCGCTTCTTATCAGGCTAATGCCGACTATACCGATCCTACCGATGTGGAAGCTTCTTACAATATGCTAAAACTTCTGGCTGAATACCAGGATTCCCGTATTATGATCCTGAATTCCTCCGGAGAGCCTTTATTGGATACTACACGGCCTTACACCAAAGAACCCTATGCCGCGCTCAAAAACTTTGATCCGGCAGCAATGGGAACATCGTATTACCAGATTGGGGATTTTTATAATTACTTTGAAACAGATATGGTAAACTCCATGGTTCCCATTACCAAAAATCTTTCCCTGAAGGGATATGTTTCTCTACATATGTCTATGAACGAGATTATTCACCGTCGGGAAGATATTCTGCTTCCTGTGTATATTATTTTTCTCATTCTTTTCCTGTTATCTCTGATGATTCTGGGACTTTTTTCCTTCAGCGTTTACCGCCCTCTGAAAAAGATCACCATAGGAGCCGGAGAATACGCCAGCGGTAATCTGGAATATAATATCCCGGTAAACAGTGATGATGAAATCGGCTATCTGGCTACCACCCTGAATTATATGTCTGACGAGCTTAATAAACTGGGAGAATATCAGCACAAATTTGTTGCCAATGTTTCTCATGATTTTCGCTCTCCTCTCACATCTATTAAAGGATATCTGGAAGCCATTATTGACGGCACGATACCGCCGGAAATGCAGGAAAAATATTTGAAAATTGTGATCGGTGAAACGGAACGTCTGAACAAACTCACCCAGAGTCTTCTTACCCTGGATAAATTAGATGCCCACGGACGTCCCATGCATATGTCGGATTTTGATATCAACAAAACCATAAAAAATACGGCAGCCACCTTTGAAGGTATCTGCCGCAAAAAAATGATCACTATTGAGATTCATCTGGAATCGGAATCCCTCCATGTAACTGCTGACATGGAGCAAATTCAACAGGTACTTTATAACCTGATTGACAATGCTATAAAATTCAGCCAGAATAATTCTGTCATTAAAGTGGAAACTTCTGAACGCCATGGTACTGTATTCGTATCTGTCAAAGATACCGGTGTGGGAATTCCCAAAAACAGCCTGAATAAAATCTGGGAAAGATTTTATAAAATCGATTCTTCCCGCGGGAAGGACCGAAAAGGAACCGGCTTAGGTCTTTCCATTGTAAAAGAAATCATCACTGCTCATCACCAGAATATCAATGTAATAAGTACCGAAGGAGTGGGGACAGAATTTATCTTCACCTTAGATAAAACCAAATAAAAACATCATTTCCAGTCATATTTTGTAAGATGGCCTTCCAGTTGCATATGATCAAAATGATGCTGCCGGAGAGCTTCATACAATACAATTGCTACGGAATTACCAAGATTCAGTGATCTGATATCTCCAATCATAGGAATACGGATCGCTGTCTCTTGATTTTCCAACAGAATTTCTTCCGGAATCCCGGCGCTTTCTTTTCCAAACATGATATAACAGTCATCCTCGTATTCTACTTCTGTATATGTTTTTGGCGCTTTTGTGGAAGCCATATAAATCTTTGCACCGGGATTTTTATTCAGAAAATCCTGATAATCAATATAACGGGTCACATCCAGTTTTTCCCAGTAATCCATTCCTGCTCTTTTAATAGATTTCTCATTCAAACGAAATCCCAGCGGCTCGATCAGGTGCAGTCTTGTACCTGTAGCCACACAAGTTCTTCCTATATTTCCTGTATTTGCCGGAATTTCCGGTTCATATAATACGATATTTAACTTTGCCATTTCTTTTTCCTGTCCTACTAATCATTTATCATTTTATATTCGATACAATTCGTCTGGCTGAGGCTTATCCAAATATCGCACATCCTCGCCATTATACAAAATTCTATCGTTTCCTCCATTGGTACGTCCCACCACCACAGCATGGATTCCTGCCTGTTCCAATTTTCTCACCAGTTCATATCCGTCATCTGTTGCCGCCAATAGGGAACCGCTGGACATAAGCTGATAGGGATTCAAACCAAAATATTCACAAATTTCAACCGTTTCCTGCCGAATGGGAATTTTCTTCAGATCCACCTCCAGACCAACGCCTGCTCCACTGGCCATTTCCCACAAAGCTCCGAAAATTCCACCCTCTGTGATGTCATGCATAGCGCTCACCCCATGCTCTGCGGCAATTTTTGCTTCTTGTATCACGGATAAAGAATCGGAAAAATCTCTGGCAGTATTGACCAAAACTGCCGGAAATCGTTTTCTCAATTCTTCTTCCCGTTCTTTTGCCAAAATAGCAGTTCCTTCCAGACCTATCCATTTTGTCACCACCAGATCCTGATCCGGTTTCATTTCACTGGTACGAAGGAGCGATGTCTTTTTCACTTTTCCCACTCCCGTCACACAAATCAATGGCTGGGAAACAATTTTGCTCACTTCTGTATGACCGCCAAGAATCTCCATATGTAACTCTTTGCAGGTTTCCTCTGCATCTTGTATGATTTTTTTCAGCGCCTCCTCTGGAACATCCGGAGGAAGAATCACGGTAAGAAGTATTCCTATCGGCTCTGCTCCCGAAACTGCCAGATCGTTTGCCGTCACATAAATTCCATGATGTCCGATATCCATCACCGTACCAGTGATCGGATCTGTAGAAAGTACCAATACCTCCCCTTCCCCTACTTCCAGGGCGGCACAGTCTTCTCCCACCCCGGGACCCGCCAGAATCTCTTCTCTTCTGTGTTTTACCTGCTTTAGTACCGAACGAATCAAAACCGATTCCGGTATTTTCCCAATCTTCACCCTTCTATTCCTCCGTTCTCATTCCTGAGGGATTCTGCTCTTTTATCCTCATTTTGGGGCGGGTCATAAAGGTCATAAACCACTTATGTGCAAGCACAACGTGGTTTATGACCTTTTGACCCTGGCATCTTAATATTTTTGTATCACTTCATATACTTTATTCAGGTCATTGGAAGCAATTGCACTGTACATAGCGCTGGAAGCTTCTGCATTATCTGTTTTTACCCCCACCTTATACTTTGTGGGAGACATCATGTAGTTACTGCGATTGACCTCTTCCCGACTTACTTCCTCACCGTTTTCCGTCACAATTTTCCACAACACTGCACGATACCCTGTATGCGGTCCCTGAGTCATCTGGGCAATTCCAAATCCCAGTTCCGTATCTGCCGTCAACTCTACCGTAGGTTCTATAGTCTCCAATGTCTCGCTTTCAAACGTAACCTTTCTGTTCTCCGGCCTGTATTCCTCTCCGTAAATAGCAAAACTCAGACTTCCTCCTGCTGCATATCCTTCAATATAAATAGGGGCATCCAGATTGTTCGTAAACTGAAAATCTTTGGCGCCTTCCGCTATTGCTGCATCCATGGAAGGTTTTACATAATTTACGATCATCGAATGATTATGTCTCTCCGTAACTTCCAGTTCAGCTCGAATTACCGCCAGGTAAAGTGTGGTAGATACCTGACAGATTCCTCCTCCAAAAGATTCCACAGTTGTTCCATTAAGATAAGAAGGAGCAAGCTCATAGCCATTTTCCTCTGTAAAAGGCATCATTGCACTGCACACGGAAATGCTGTCTCCCGGATACAATACTTTACCATTCAAAGTAGATGTTCCATTTTTTATATTCGTTGCCCGGGCAGCGCTGCTGGAAGAATAATCTGTACTTCCCTGTCCTAATATATCCTTTACTCTGGCCAATTCTTCCTGGGAACCTCTGGGTTCTGTTATCTCTACTGCCAGTTCCAGATTTCCATTTCCATCCTGCCATTGGTTTTCCAGATAATCTTTCACAAGGGAAACCGATTTTTCCAGATCCAGTGTTACTCCTCTTTGCCCATTGATAATCTGGAATCCCTTTCCTTCCCGGGTCAGACCATAGTCTGTTACCTCCCTGTTCAAAGGCAAACAATACGTCTCCAGGGCAGTCTGAACTTTCTGTTCGTCCGCCTGATTTGTAAGAGAAAGCTGAATTGGCTCTTCTTCCAAGTCCTTTCGAACTTTATATCTTTTTATTACATTCCCCGCCTGTCCAATCGCCGCTGCCTGAGAAATCGTTTTCTGATTATCACCGACTACTCCCAGTTCACTGGCTGGAATACCCACGAACTGATCATCCATCCATAATTTAATCTGATAACCTGTAATTTCTTTCATTCTCTGGTCAACCGCCTGCGTTGCTTCTTCCTGAGTCATTCCGGATAAATTAACATTTTCCAGATGAATCCCTTCCAAAATCCGCTGACTGGATTCTTCCTCTCCCTTTACAGCGAGAGGACTGCCAAGGAGTAAAGCGACAGTTGCTGCCGCAAAAATCTGCCGTTTTTTCATTTTTTCGCCTCAGTTAAATTATCATTTCCATTGCTATAGGAATGATCATTGCCAGTACCATAATAATTGCTATAATTGCAGCTACTATTCTTTTCCCCTTATTTGTCCACATCGTTTGTCACCTCTTAATTCTTCCATACTGAGAAATAATCGTATCAATTTTTCGTGACGCCTCATTTTTCGTAAGGCTGTCTATATCTATATGCAATTCTATTTTATGATATTTCACCAAATCCTTCAAGTATACTTTTTGAGCATTAGTGATCGGTCCCTGTCTTTTTACCTTGTACATCAATGGTTTCGGAAGGAAAAGATCTTTTTGCTCCTCCTTCCCCGTTTCCTGCAAATGATGATACAGTTCATGAGTAGCTAAAGCATCATGAAATGCCCTGTGTGCATATGCCCGATCTATTTTATAATACTCACACAGGCTGGTAAGACTTTTACTTTCCAGCTCCGGCAATACACTTCTGGCTATTTTTAAAGTATCAATCCCACTTTTTTCAAAGGATTGTCCCTGATTGACTGCCTGATGTTTAAGAAAACTATAATCAAAAATCAGGTTATGTCCCATCAGATCCCATCCAGCGCAGAAATCCAGAAAATCACTCACCGCCTGCTGCGCCGTTTTTTTTCCTTTTACCATATCCTGAGTAATTCCTGTCAATTCCTGAATATGAGGCGGAATCTCCATTCGAGGGTCTACAAAGGTACAAAATGTATCCTTTACCTCTCCCCCTATTACCTTCACTGCACCAATTTCTAAAATCCGATCACTGGCCGGAGCCAATCCGGTGGTCTCCAAATCTACCACCACATAATTTTCCAGACATCCTGTCACACTCATGCTGTTATCCTCATCGTATTCTTATATACGTAAATCCCCCATCAAACAGAGGCATATCCTTTTTCGTCTATTTTCTGGCTATGTGCTTCATAAGTCAGCACGTCCCTTTTTCTGTAATCAAAGAGAACTCTATAATCCCCCGGCTCCCAGGTATCCGGGTGATAATCCATAATCTCCAGGTGGGTCATTTTCCCAAGCTGTCTTTCGTCATATCCCTGATATTCCGGAAGGTACTTTCTGGATTCCGCTTCCTGTCGATAAAATTCTCTCACATACGTTTTATATTCCCTTTGATCCTTCGCCCATGTGGGACGGTTTTTTAAATTTTCTCTGGCATATAAATCGTAAGTCATTAATTGAATATAAAGTTCCCTGTTTTCCGGATCTTTCTCTTCCAGAAATTCCTGCAAAATCTCATATCTTCGTATGCGGGTATGTGAAATATCCAGATATCCCTTTCTGTCATAAAACGCACCTAACGCTTCATAAAAAGCAAATGGAGAGGAAAACAACCGTTCCACTGCCGGCAAAGTTTTCAGAAACTGATTACTGTTATAATATACTTCCACCATTTCTTCCACCAGTTTCAGTTTCAGTATTTCTTCATAGGAAACCCATCGGGTAAATAAAACTTCATAAGGTTCCTGATCCTGATAAAAACATCCATAATTTTCAGACTGCTGATACATATAAGATCCTTTAAGAACCTTTAAAAATCCCAGCTGCAACTGCTGTGGGCGAAGCGCATACACCTGATCAAAAGATTTTCCAAAAGATTCATAATCTTCAAAGGGAAGTCCTGCAATCAGATCCAGATGCTGATGAACATTGTGTCCCTCCTGAATTTTTCTTACCACGGAAGAAACTTTGGCGAAATCCATTTTTCTGTGAATCTCACTGATCGTCTTTTCATTGGTGGACTGCACGCCAATCTCCAACTGGATCATTCCCGGACGCATCCTGCGAATCAAGGCAATCTCTTCCTCATTTAACAGATCTGCCGCTATCTCAAAATGAAAATTTGTAATTCCATTATCATGTTCTGTCAAATACGTCCATATAGCCATCGCATGATTATGATTACAGTTAAATGTCCGGTCTACAAATTTCACCTGAGGAACCTTCTGATCCAGAAAAAACTGCAATTCCTTCTTCACCAGCTCCAAATCCCTGAAACGAAGTTTTTTGTCCACTGAAGAGAGACAGTAACTACAGGAAAACGGACATCCTCTGCTGGATTCATAGTAAATGATGCGATTTTTAAATTCCTCCAGATGACTATATACAAAGGGTACTTTGCTAAGATCCATGACTTCTCTCCAGCCATTATCCACAATCTCCTGATTCTTCCGGTAAGTTATCCCCCGGATTTCTTCCAGTGTGTAGATATTCTCCAGATAATGACCTGCCAGTTCCAGAAAAGTTTCTTCCCCCTCCCCTTTCATAATACCCGTAACCTGAGGACATTCCGAAAGAACTTTTTCGCTGTCATAGGAAACTTCCGGTCCACCGAGCCATATGGCAGTGTCCGGAAGTATCTTATGTATCTCCCGGATTACTTCTTTTACCAGGGAAATATTCCAAATATAGCAGGAAATGCAAAGGACTTCCGGCTGACGCCGGAAGATTCCTTTTAAAATTTCATCCTTTTTTTGATTAATCGTAAATTCTGCCAGTCCAATATCTTCACCGTATCTGTTCGCATACGCCTTTAGACTGTATACAGCAAGATTGGAGTGAATATACTTTGCATTGACAGCAGTTAATAAAATTCTCATAATTCGTTCATTACCTGTTCCAGAGTTGGCATAGCCGGAATAGCTCCACGTTTTTCCACACAAAGACCAGCCACTGCATTTGCAAATGTCAGATATTCTTCTGCCTGTTCTTTTGTAAGATCAGCCGGCTTCACATTGTACAAAGCCAGACGAGATAATAATCCACCCCAGAAAGAATCGCCTGCTCCTGTGGTATCCACAACTTTACGCGGTTTTCCTTTTACCTGAACTTCGATATTCTTTGTCTTTAACAAAGCGCCGTCAGCACCCAGTGTAACAACTACACAGTCTACTCCCTGAGAAAGAAGCACTTCTGCTGCCTCTTTAGGATCTGCTTTTCCACTGAGAAGCTCTGTCTCCTCATCAGAAATCTTCATAATATCCGCATAAGGCACCATGGAACGCATTTTCTCAATAGCATCTTCCTCGCTCTTCCACAACAGGGGACGATAATTCGGATCATAAGAAATCACTGCTCCTGCTTTCTTTGCTTCTTCCACTGCAAAAAATGTAGCGCTTCTTGCAGGTTCATCTGTCAGTGAAAGGGAACCACAGTGAAAAATCTTAGAATTTTTAACCACATCCAGTTTCACTTCTTCCTTCTTTAACTGGGTATCTGCACCTGGTTTTCTGGCAAAAGAGAAGCTTCTCTCACCATTTTTCAAAGATACAAATGCCAATGTGGTAAAGAAATCAGGATCCACTACCAGACCTGTGGTATCTACATCAATCTTGTCCAAAGTTTCTTTTAACAATGCACCGTGCATATCATCTCCTACTTTACCAATGAATGCCGGTTTTAATCCCAGATTGGAAACAGCAGCCAGTACATTTGCCGGCGCTCCTCCTGGATTCTGTTCAAACAAAGCCATTCCTGCTTCTGAAACTCCACAAGGTGTAAAATCAATCAACACTTCTCCCAATGCTGTAACGTCAAACATATTCTTACCTCTTTTCGTCATCATTTGGGATTTATTTCCCATAAGTGATATAAGTATAACACAAAAAGCGGTCAACACTCAATCATTTCTTATGCATTCAGAGGATATTTTTCTGTAAGCTGCTTTACAATCGCTAAAGCTTCTTCTTTATTTTCTCTGCTTTCCGTCATCAATGCAATTGCCTGCGCGATCAAATCCATATCCTCTTCCTTCATGCCTCTGGATGTTACTGCCGCTGTTCCCAGGCGAACTCCACTGGTCACAAATGGCGATTCCGGATCATTGGGAATGGCATTCTTATTACAGGTAATATTTGCCTCATCCAACAGATTTTCCATAGCTTTTCCTGTGATTCCGGTTCCTCTAAGATCTACCAGAACCAGATGATTATCCGTACCACCGGATACAAGATGCATTCCTCTTTTTAAAAGTCCCTGCGCCAATGCCTGACAATTTTTTACCAACTGCACCTGATATTCAATAAACTCCGGCTGCAATGCTTCCAGAAAACAAACGGCTTTGGCTGCGATCACATGCATCAGAGGACCTCCCTGGATACCGGGAAATACCGCCTTATTAAAGTTGAATTTTTTCGCCATCTCCTCACTGGATAAAATCAGTCCGCCCCGCGGTCCCCGGAGAGTTTTATGCGTTGTAGTCGTAGTCACATGAGCATAAGGAATAGGACTGGGATGGACTCCTGCCGCCACCAATCCGGCAATATGAGCCATATCCACCATCAAATACGCTCCCACCTCATCTGCAATCTCTCTGAATCGTTTAAAATCGATCACCCGGGCATATGCGCTGGCTCCCGCTATGATCATCTTAGGTTTTGCCTCCAGAGCGATTTGCCTCACCTGATCGTAATCAATATATCCATCATCATTTACCCCGTAAGGAACGATATTGAAATAAGCGCCGGAGAAATTAGCCGGACTACCATGACTTAAATGCCCTCCATGAGCCAGATTCATGCCCATTACCGTATCTCCCGGCTTCAGCATGGCAAAAAACACAGCCATATTCGCCTGAGCGCCAGAGTGAGGCTGCACATTGGCATACGTACATCCGAAGAGTTTTTTAGCTCTCTCTATTGCAAGATTCTCCACCTCATCCACACATTCACAGCCGCCATAATATCTTTTTCCCGGATAACCTTCCGCATATTTGTTGGTCAGAGGGCTTCCCATAGCTGCCATTACTGCTTTACTCACCCAATTTTCAGATGCAATCAATTCTATATGAGAATTTTGTCTTTCCATTTCATGATTGATGGCCTGAGCCACTGCCGGGTCCATTTTGGTAATCTCTTCAAATGAATACATGGTTTTCTCCTTTTCTTCGCTTCATTATTTTAGTGTGATATTGTATCAAATTATATCATACCCATTATCCCACCGCAACAGAAAAAAATTTAAATTTTCTCTTGCTTTTTCAAAAATATTGTGATATTATGTAACACGTACTCGCCCAGATAGCTCAGTTGGTAGAGCAGAGGACTGAAAATCCTCGTGTCACTGGTTCGATTCCGGTTCTGGGCATTATCAAGAAGAAAAAAAAATTAAAAAAACTTCTTGACAAAGCAATCAACATTATGTATAATACATTTTGTTGCTGAACAAAACAAACATCTTGCGGGTGTAGTTCAATGGTAGAACACCAGCCTTCCAAGCTGGATACGTGGGTTCGATTCCCATCACCCGCTTCAAATTTTATAATTTATTTTATGCACGAGTGGCTCAGTGGTGGAGTATCGCCTTGCCAAGGCGAGGGTCGCGGGTTCGAATCCCGTCTCGTGCTTTTTTTATTTTCTCAAAACATTTTTCACAAACTTCTTTTTCACATCCTTTCCCTAACTATCATTTTTATCCAAAACTTCGTTGAACTTCATACCCATCTATGATAGACTTAATCATATGATGTCAAAATAACATACATGAAACGAGGTGCCAAGAATGAAAATACATGAATCCGCCGAAAACTATCTGGAAGCCATATTGATGATCAGCCTGCGACAGGCTCATGTACGTTCCATCGATATTGCCAACGAACTGGAAGTTTCCAAACCCAGCGTCAGCGTTGCCATGAAAAATCTTCGTGAAAACGGCTATATTCACATGGGAAGCGAAGGCTACATCACCCTGACCGAATCCGGACAAAAAATCGCAGATACCATGTATGAGCGTCATACACTCTTATCCCAATGGCTGATTCGTCTGGGAGTTCCGGAAGAGGTCGCCGTTTCGGACGCCTGCAAAATCGAACACGTTCTCAGTCCGGAAACTTTCCACGCAATCAAAAATCACGTAAAAAAATAGCGATATCTACGCATCCGCAAATATACCCCGACCTGCAGGAGTTTCACCCTCCCAAGCAAGTCAGGGTATATTCACAGTTACATTATTTTTTGTAATCTTTCTCCAACTCTCTTCTTTCAATCAGGAATCCATTTTCTTCAACAATTTATCCGTAAAGTGAACATCAAAGAATTGTATTACCGGTCCCAGTCCCAAAGCACAAACAAATGTACCGATTCCTACAATTCCCCCTGCAAAATAGCAAATCACCGCACAGATTCCATCATTCGAAATACGGCACCAGAAATAGGAAAGCTTCTCCCATCGATCATGCATGATCAAAGACAAACTGTCGTAAGGAGCCACTCCCACATCAGCTTTCTGGTACATAGAAAGTCCAAAACTCACAACGATAACACCAACAGCCATAATTGCCAGCCGAACGATCATATTGGTCGGCGTTCCCACCAGATCCAGGAAGGTTTCATAGAAAAATGTGGCTATGTATCCCAAAAGTGTGGCATTCACCAAAGTTCCTATCCCTATAAATTTTTTTCCGAACAAAAACTGGATCAAGAACAAAACAAGATTAACAATCAACAGAAAACGGGCATATACAATCCCTACACATTCCGACAGAGCCATGACCATTCCGCTAAAAGGATCATTTCCCAAACCCGAAAGTTTAAAAACAGCAATTCCCATACCAATAAAAATGTTACCGATACACATGATCAGCACATGGCCCCAATTGATTTTCTTCAGATATTCCATTTTCAATCTTTGAACCTCCATCTTTTGTTTTACTTTTACACCATATGATTATTCTACCATTTCCAGAGCCGCTTTGTCTTTACTTTTTTCCAGAAAATATCTGCATACAACTTCCAATACGCTTCCCCCTATACATCTGGCTTTATCCGAAATGGTAAAACAGTTCTCCAGTTCTTCTTTTCTCGGATCTATGTCTGCAATCTTAAATCCCTCTGTTACCGGAAATCCATCTCGAATCAAGCCGCGAAGAATCCCGTCTATCGTTGCTCTTACCGGCGTTTCTTCCGTTTCTTCCCCTTCTCCTTCTATAACCGCTATCACCTCTCCTTTTTTTACAATATCTCCAATATTCTTCTTATTTTTCAAAATTCCCCTCTTTTCACTGTGTATCACCCGTTCGCTGGTATATCCTCCAATGTTTCCGGGAATTCCTGTATTCGGATACGCTTCTCCCTCTCGTATCACCCTTCCCAAATTATGGCCTCTTTTTGTTTCTATCACCACATCCACATCTTTCCCCGCACAAAATCCCGGTCCCAGCGCAATCGTAAGCGGCGCCATTTCCTTGTAGGTTCCCAAATTTCTTTTCGCCAGAATGCCGTCTACCACAACTTCCGGCTTCCATTTAGCAATAAATTTTCCTTCCGGATCTACTACAACCGGAACTTTTCCTTCTTCTAAAACAGAAAAAATTTCATCCTCATCAAACGCCAAAACCCCCGTCATATCTTCCACAGAGGTTTCTCCTCCATATACCGCTTCACACAACGAAACCTGCCTCCGGATAGCCGCCGGATATTGTGTCTCCAACACAACCACAAAAAATCCAGCCGACCAGAGTTTATGTATTGTTCCCGTAGCTAAATCTCCTCCGCCCCGCACAATAATTAATTTTCCTATTTCTCTTTTCTCACTTTTCATCCTATTGCCACCTCTAAAATCCCTTTCTCCCGCAACCTTTCTGCAATCCGCTTCGCCGCCTGCTTTCTCTGTTTATCGTTACATTTATTCAAAATCACACAATAATGCCGTGATCCAACGTTTTTTCTGGTCCCCCGATCAGAAGAAAGAATCTCTATCATATCCTCTTCTGTAAGAATTTCTTCCCGAAGTTTCCCCAATAAGCTTTCTGCATCGTCTACCCGAAAACAAATTTCTTTCAGCGATTTCCCCAAACTGTCCATTCCCATTATTCCTACCACTATGTCACTTTCCGGCAAAAGAACCGGTTCATGATCTGCCGGAACTTTACAGGGCATTCTTTTCGCTCCGTCAGCTTCCACCAGCACCACCTCTGCCTTTTTCATATAACTTTGAAGTTTTTTCCTTTCCACAGATGATAATTTCCCATTTGGCGCTTCTTCCCCCACCACTACATATTCCCCTTTGTTCCACTTATTTTCCGCTTCCTCCAGCGATTTTACCCACCCATTTCCTTCCGGTATCCAGATGTGTGTCGTAGTTGTTACCAGAACACGGTAGCCTCTGGCGCTGTAATATTCAGCCATTCGATACATCCAGGTGGTTTTTCCTCCTGCTCCTACAAAGGAAATTATATGCCCTTTTTCTTCCAAAAAAGAAAATCTTTCAAAAACATCTCCTTTTTCCATCTTTTTTCTCTCCCTGCAAAAAAGGTGCATCCCGAAAGATGCACCTTACACACTTCATTATTCTTTTACAGTACACGTCTTACTGACAAAATTGTTTTATACGCCGCATTAGAGCTAATCTTAATGCCTCCCTGCGGATACGGCTTGGAGTTACTTGCATGCACAATCTGTCCGCCGCCCATATACAGAGCCACATGACCGGAATAGCAGATAATATCTCCCGGCATAGCCTGTGAATACGGAACTGAACGTCCCACACTCAGATAACTGCCTGAAGAACGTGGTAAAGATACGCCAAAGTTGGCATATACCAGTTTGATAAATCCAGAACAATCTGTTCCATTTGTCAAACTGTTTCCGCCGTATACATATGGATTTCCCACAAACTGACACGCATAACTTACAACGGCTGCACCTGTCGGATTATATGGTACCGTGGAACCAGACGAAGAACTTCCTGAAGATCCACTTCCCTGTTGTGCATTATTTCCGCTGTTGTTATTGCTGCCGGTATTATTATTGCTGTTATGATTGCTGTTTGTATTATTATTGGTATTGCTATTACCTGAAGTATTACTATTTGTACTGTTATTGGTTGTAGTATTTCCTCCTGACGGCTTACTGGAATTACCGGTAGAGGAAGATGGTTTATTTGTATTCGCCGCCTGCTGTTTAGCCGCTTCTTCTGCCTCTTTGCGGGCTGCTTCTTCTGCTGCTTTCTTTTTTGCAGCCTCTTCTGCCGCCTTACGAGCTGCCTCTTCTGCTGCTCTCTTTTCCGCTTCCTCAATCTTCTGGATCTCTGCATTCTGTCTGCTGATCAGAGAAAGTAACTCTGCTGCCTGGCTCTCTGCGTTGGCAATCTGTGCATCATAATCACTGGATGTTGCTTTCTTTTCTGCCAACTGTGTTTCCAAATCTGCCTGCTGAACCTCATACTCCTGCTGCATAACTTCCAGATCTGCCTTTTCTGTTTCCAGTTTATTCCCCAGATCTGTTACTTCTTTTACAGATGCCTTAAAGTTCTCCAGGCTTTTCCTGTCACTGTCGTACATCTTCTGGACATACTCTGCCTGATTCAGCATACTTGCCAGATCTTCTGCCTGTAACAGCATCTGCGCCCAGGCATCATTACCGCCATTTTCATACAGATACTGAATACGTTTTTTCATATCCTCGTACTGCTTATCTCTGTTCGCTTCCGCAACCTTCAGATCTTCCTGAGTCTTTGCAATCTCTGTTTCTTTCGTTGCAAGTTCTCCTTCCAGAACATCTATCTGAACTAAAACACTTACCAGATTCTGATCCAACTGATCGATCTCTGCCAATAATGCATTTTTCTTTTCTTCCAGATTGTTGATCTTGGAATTTTCTGCTGAAAGCTGACTCTGAGCTGCCGCCTTTTCTTCCTGAAGCTGCTGCTTTCTTCCTGAAGCGCTTACAGACATTACCTGAGAAAATGTTAATATCAATCCCAAAGTTAAACAAAGGATTTTTTTCTTCATACTCTATACTCCTTATGTAATTATTCCCCTAGCACTCAAAACTTATGTTATCTGTAATACAATCGAAATATTTTTTTCATTTCCTTAACATATTATCATAAACTGCCCCCTCTTGCAACTGATAACACGTAATATTTTATGAACAATTCATGAATTAGAATTTCCAAATTCTTCCACCTGTTTTCCTATCTGACAACTTGACCTATGGATACATTGTCTGTAGCCGCAGTCAATTTCTTCCAGTTCCCAATTCTCCTGCTTTTTCTCAAATTCGCAGGTCACCGTCTGCCCCCGATTACACGCAATGCAAAAGCCGGAAAATATTTCTTCCCGTATTTCTCCCATCATCAGCCTCCTGAATTTTCCCCATAATAATGTAGCTTTTTTCTTTTTTGTTGTTCAGTATATCCTGAAACATCTCCCTTTTCAAGTAATTTTGTATAATTTATGTTTTCTTTTCTCTCTATTGTTGACATTTTATCCAAAGCGTGCTACACTGTACAAGAATCAAAGAGAAGGTTCCGATGACTGACGGATATGTGGACTACCACAAGGAAGTCGGAATCCATATGGAGTCGTCCGTCTGGGCAGCAATGTATTCTATCTTCGTATACATTTGCTGCGTTTTTTTGTATCATGAGAAAAATGCTCCTGAACACCTTCCCCTTGATCATGAGAGTGCATATGAATTTATTTGCATATTAGAAAGGAGATTGTATCACTATGGGTTACAAAACTGACATTGAAATCGCACAGGAGTGCGAAATGCTTCCAATCACTGAGATTGCAAAAAAAGCAGGTATCGAAGACAAATATCTGGAGCAGTACGGAAAGTACAAAGCGAAAATCGATTACAACTTACTGAAAGAGTCTGATGCACCAGACGGAAAA
>JAXEUM010000087.1:0-12594 GCA_034114925.1 Oliverpabstia sp. | reverse complement strand
ATTCTTCAAAGGTAACAAGGTTCTTGCCACCTAAAGCAGACGCATTGAATGTATAGGCAATTTCCACTTTCATTTCTTCCTCATCAGCGACAAAGGTATAGTCATTTTCTACACGTTTTCCGTCAATGATAAGCTCGGCATTTTCTTCCTTTAACATCTGCCAGCCTTTGAGCTGATACTTTGTGCCTTTGGTAAGCCCGTCTAATTTGACCGTATCAACGATTGTTACCTCTTTTCCTGCAAGGATAGTCTTTTCGCCGTCTTTGCTGGTCGCTGTGGTATGGATAGAGATTTCTTTTTCGTATTCATCAGTCAGCGTTCCTAAATCAATCACAAGGTTATTTCTTGATACTACGATTTCAAAAGGTGGGATAAGTTCAAAACCTTTGTTACTATCACATTTCAATTCTTCAATGATGTAAGTATCATAAGGCAATGCACCTTTGCTGTCGTCTGGTTCAGAAGTCCCAAACCACACACCGTCCTCGCTGGTCTTTCCTGCGTTGGTATTGTACTTATGAGAAGCCCATTCAGCAGAAGTGGAGAACTGCCCGTTATCGTCAGTTACCACAATATGACTTTCTCCCGTCGTCTTGCTTGTGATCCGAAAGGGAACATCAGCAAGACGCTTGTGTGTGCCTGCACCGATTTTCACGCCCTCAATATCGCCACGCTTAATCTGATTATAGATGGAATGGGCTTCGTCGGTTAAGTCCACGATTTTTCCATTTTCTGTGATTGTAAAATCAATCGGTTTTGCACCGTCAGTCAAATATCCGTTTGGAGCTTCACTTTCAACGATACGGAAGTTTCCATAAGGTAAAAGGTCAGCAGAAGTAGAAGCGATACCCTCAATATCGGTACGAATTGTCTTTACCACTTCATTTTTCTTGTATAGCTTGCCCTCAACCAAAGCAGAATTGTCATTTAAGGAAATGATGTCAAAGGCAGTATCTTTCAAAGTGGCACTTCCTTGTGGCTTTGTTTCGCCCGTTTCTAAATCTCGTTTCTGAATTTTGACACCGCCACGGATAACCTTGTCTGATACAGAAAACTGGTTACTTCCAGATAGTACGGCAAGGTCGCCGTCCTCGGTAATCTGTGTTACATATAAGCCTTTTATCTGTTCAGACTTATCGCCAGCCTGCATATATGCACCGTCTAACAAGTAGCCGTTTGGAGCTTTTGTTTCCTCAACAGTAAGTGTCCCAAGTGGAAGAACCGCTTTTCCGTCCTGCATATAGAAGCTGTCGCCAGATACCTTGTATGCGTCCGCTAATTTTGTGATGTAGTGGGTTGTCCCGTCGCTGTCTGTTTCAGCGATTGTCTTTGTAACCCATGTACGAGTAGCTTCGGCAGGGAGATTGTCTTTAGTATAGAAGCCTGCATAATACTTCCATGTAAATTCCGCACCTGCTAAAGAAGCGTTACCCTGCGGATTGTCTTTCTGTGTTTCCATATCAATCTTGAAAAGCTCAATCAAAGTGTCTGTTACCTTTGGTGTATCTGATACGTTCAAGGTCGCTGTTTCGCCAGCTTTGATTGTCAATGGATAGACTGTTTTATCCACTTTATATCCTGCTGGTGCGGATAATTCCTTGATATAAACTGTGCCAGCCTTTACCTCTACAACATCTGTATTTCCGTTTTCATCAGTCGTAAGGGTGGCAAGCTGTTTTGTGCAGTCCTTATCAGAAAAGACACCGTATGTTGCACCAGAAATAGAGTAATTCCCGTTACCGTCTGTAATGCTGGTATTACTGGAAGTCTTTTGAAGTTTCGCATTTCCGACATTCAGTTTCGCCCAGAATTGTCCCAATTCCTGCCCCTCGCCAGAGTAGATATAACCGCCACATTCATAGCGTCCTTTATTTTCTTTGACAAAGACTCTTGCACCAGAGAAAACTTCGTCCTGCGTAGCCTTTGGAATTTCATCATAAGAAGCTCGCACGTTATCACATTGCCAGCCAAGATGTACGCTCAATCTCTGCCAGACTACAAGCTGTCTTAAAAGGTAGGCGTGATTGTTGCTTATTCCGCTGTGGCTGTCTGTGTACTGTTTTACATATTCGATAGATAAAGCAACGTCGCTTATCTGGTCGGCACTCATACGGGTACTTGCGTCAGCTCTGGTCTTGTAGCCGTTCCTAAAATCTGTGTTAATGTCGATACAGTAAGCGTCCTCGCCATCAACAGTCAAATGCCCCTCGTTAAAGGTAGAACCAATCGAACCGTCATTCATTACTTTTTCAACAATACCGACACGCTCTTTTGACTCCGTCCAGTATTGCTTGCTTTCTGCATGAACGGGTGTCGTCGGTAAAGCAGTAACGACAGTTGCAAGAGCTAAGAAGCCCGTACACAATCGTTTTAACATCTTTTTCATAAATCTAATGCTCCTTTCATTTTGGGTATAAAAATAGACGCTCATTTCTGAACGTCTACGTTACTGAAAGGCTTGTCCTCTCACACATATTCTATTTTAATAGGTACAACAGTTGCCTTTCTCCTTGTATTTTCGTTGTTTTCATCACTTGCGTTATCTACAACCTCCATGTCCTGGATCCACAACCACCAAAAATGACTTTTTCTCTGTATGGGCAGGTACCATTTTGGCTCCCTCTCTGGCAATCCAGAAGATTCCGGTCAACAAGAGTATCCCCATACTCATTTCCCATATTTTCTTTTTCACAAAAAAACTCCCGGAACATATTTATTAAAGTATATGCCCCGAAAGTTTTTTAAAAACTTAATCTTCTTCTCTTACTTCTTTTTCCAGAAAACGCATCAGCTCTTCCTGAGATATTTCATCATCTTCTTCATCCAAACTTTCCATAGTATCTTCTAAAACTTCTGGATTCTGACGTACTTCATCCTTTTTATGCATATCAGCTTCATCCACAGAAGATGCGTTCTTTTCTTCTTCATTTTCGTCTTCCAACTCTTTCATGGATTCTGGCATGGTGCTGATAATCCGATGTACCTCTTTATAAGAAGACATAAATCTTTTTTGTGCTTCATTGATTAACTGCACAATTTCATTCATTTCTTCCTGAACCGCAATATATTTCCTTTTTCCTTCTGCAAGTTTATCATCCACTTCTGATTGCACCTGGTCTAAATATTTCTGAGCTTCTACTCTTGCCTGATCGATCAGCATATCTCTTTTTTGCTCTGCATCACTCACAATATGCTCCGCTTTTTCCTGCGCTTCCAAAATCAGACTTCCGATCAGATCATACCGATCGATATATTTTTGATATTTTTCAGAAATCTCCATTTCCAGTTTTTCTTTCTGTGCATTTTTCACAGCCAGACGCTGTTCCATTTTCTGGAGTTCCTGTCTGTGTTTTTCTTCCAGTTCTTCAATCTCCTGTTCTCTTTGAACATTTTTAAGATTCAACTGATTCTGCAGATCTTTGATTTTTTTGTCTTTCTCCTTCCCCGCTTTAATCAGCTTGCTCTTTTCCAGATAGGCTTCATCTTTCATGTTTTTTACTTTTGCTAAAACATCATCTTTATCAAACCCACCCATCAACGTAGTTTTAAACATTTCTTCTGCCATCTTTTGTACCGCCTTTCTTATGATATACTCCCTATATTCCAAACGCCTGGTTTATTGCAGATACTGAGCAATCACCGGCCAGACAGAAGCCCTCTCAAATCCCAGCTTCCATTCTGCCACACCTGCCAGTCCATTTTCCTGAATCAACTTCATCTTTTCAGCTATCGATTGCTCGTCTTCCACCCAGATGGTATACAGAGCATCTTCGCCTTCCAGACTGGCTATATTTTGTCCTGCTTTTTCATCCCAGTAAACGTCCATTCCTTTTTCCGCAATATAATTTGTCGTTCCGTCCATTCCCAGAACTTCACTGGTAAGATTACCTCCGCCAAAAGGTTCGATCCATACTCTTGTATAGAAAGGAATCGCATTTATTACTTTGTCAGCAGGTACTTCCTTCAATGTATTCTGAATACCATTTCTGACAAATTCCAACGAAGCTACAGAACCCGCTTCTGTATCTCCTGAATGATGCTCATCATATCCCATAACAATTACGTAATCAGCTACAATTCCCTGTTCTTTTCTGTCGTAATGCTGTGTATAGGGCATGGGTACCGGATTATCAATGGAAAATACCAGACCGTTATTTCTGCAGGCCACAGATAATTCTCTGATAAACTGTACATAATGCAGTCCTTGTTCTTCCGTAATACTTTCAAAATCCAAATTGATTCCATCCAGTCCCACTTCAGCCGCTTTCGCTATCAGTTGACTGATGATATTATTTCTTGCCTGAGTATCAGAAAGAAAGGTAAGCGTATCTGCCGTACTGCTGAAATTATCGATCAGTCCCCAGACTTCCAGTCCCATACTATGAGCCTGATTTACATAATCTGCACTGGCCAGAGAAGAAATTGTTCCGCTGTTGTCTGTAACAGAAAACCAGGTAGGAGAAATCGTATTAATCCCCTGGGTATTTGCCAAAACTGTTGTCAGAGAAGCATTTCCTTCTGGACTGGTCACCTGGTGCCAGGCGAGATTAATCTTATGATCTCTATGTATACTGGTAAATTCCGGCATGGTACTTGCATATTCCATCTGCACTGTTTCCGGTTCTGAAATATCTTCTTTCTTAATATATCCCGTATAACCATCTTTTGTGGAAACCTTACTCCACGTTTCCATTTCTTCCTGCAGGTACATTTTCTCGTCTTTATCCACGGTATCTACAATAATACTTTTGATTCCCCCTTTTTGGCGAATCTCACTGTCCTTTTTAACTGTCACCTGCTGAACTTCCGGCCATTTCGTCTGGATTACCACCCGATTAGGATTCTCATATACCGTATATTCCATATCGGAATGATTTTTAATAAATTCCAGATCCAGGTAATAGCTGTCACCTGCTGACTTCAGAATTACATAATCTGTGTTCTCTATTCCCTGTGAAGTCTGAAATTGCTGAGTATCCGGTATGATTTGCAATATTTCTGTAGGAAGCGTATAAAGCATCACTTTTTGCTTGTCATCCCAGTAAAATCTTCCATTGATATACTTCCCAACAACATCATCTTCCACATAATATCTGCCGTCAATAACTTTCAGCTTTTCTTCTTTCAACTCCTGATTTACCACCAAAGCTGCCTGGTCTTCCTGTGTCAAACCAAAATACTCTTTTTGATCCATCATTTCTTTTGACGGTGCATAACGTTTTACAAACATTGTGATTATACCGGCTGCCAACACAAGAAAAATAAGACCTGTCACAGTCAGTACCGATATCATTTTTTTCTTCATGTACTATAACCCTCCTACTGCACTTCATTATAACAACAGAATCAAATTCCGTCATCCTTTTCTTCCATATTTTTTGAAATTTTAAGATTTCTGTTCCATATTATGGGAAATATTCCCGGCGCAGTGTATGCATGGAGGGAACCGATCACAAAGCGCCGGAAACTTTCCTGACAGCTACTCTTCTTTTACCTTGCCAAATTCCAACCGGGTCAGATGTCCTTTGCTGTCCTGCACATAATCTCTCATATAGGTTACGTCTTCCGCAATCTTATGTGCCTTTTCAATCTCACCCGGTGTGCTTGGATTGCCATCCAGCCACAAAGGAATTCCTTTTCTGGCATAATCATCCAGTTCTTTTCGAAATGCATTCTTTTCCTTTTTGCTTTTTTTCTTCATCCTTACAATAAAACAGCAGAATTTATCGTGATATATTATAGTGTCAAAAGGTCCTAAACCACGTTGTGCTTGCACATAAGTGGTTTTATACCTTCCTAACATATTTTCTGCTCTCCTCTCTTAATTTTCCAAAAAGCCTTCCGATTTGTTTGAAAAGATGACACCTATCCCTACATAATTTACTTCGAAATGTCAGGCATCTTTTGCCCTTAACATCTTTTAAAAATGGGAATATACTACGTTGAACAACCGATAAGAAATGAAATAAAATTACTGAAATGAAAACTGAAATTCAACTATTTGGGGCTGGCATCACATCCTTCCTTGGGGATCGGCGCCACCTCTTCTATGAAACATTATAATCTCTTTTTTGGTGTTTGCAAGAAATTTTCCCAGAAAAAATATGAAAAAAAAATGAAAACTTAGGAACCTCTTTACATATTCACAAATTTCAGTATATAATATACTAGATTTCTTATATTCAATTTTGTTATAAAAAGGATGTGATATCTGTGAAAATAGAAAAAATCAATGACAACCAGATTCGCTGCACGCTGACTCGGGATGATTTGGCTAATCGTCAGATCAAACTCAGCGAACTGGCTTACGGAACAGAAAAGGCTAAGAGTCTCTTCCGCGATATGATGATGCAGGCTCAGGATGAATTTGGCTTTGAAGCAGATAATATTCCGCTTATGATCGAAGCCATTCCGATCACCCCTGACAGCATTGTACTAATCATCACCAAGGTAGAAGATCCCGAAGAACTGGATACCCGTTTTTCTAAGTTTGCTATGAGCGACGATGACGCCTCCACTCCTTCCGGAGAAATTCCTGATGTTACCGGTGCCGATGATATTCTGGATCTCTTCCAGAAACTGTGCGAGAGCAAGCTAAAAAAATCTTCTGTTTCCAAGAAAACTCAAAAATCAAAAGAAAAACAAGATACTGAAGCTTCATCGGAAGCCGAAGACACGCCTGAATCCTCTTCTGAAGGAAAGATACCTGATCTCACCCGTATTTTTACCTTCTCAAATCTGGATGTGGTTATCTCTGCCTCCAAAGGATTAAACGGATGTTATGACGGGGAAAATACCTTATATAAAGACAAAGAACATCGGTATCTTCTGATTCTTCATCAAAACAACAACACACCGGAAGACTTCAATAAAGTATGTAATATTCTCTCAGAATATGGTAGCGGAAAAGCCTGCTCCCCGGCAGTAGAAGCTTCTTTGCTGGAACATGGAGAAGTTATCATTGCTAAAAATGCACTTCAGCAACTTCTTCAACTTGCTTAATTTACAAAAAACGGCTGCATTTCCATCAGATGGAGATGCAGCCATTTTTCAATAGATTTTTATTTATTTTTCATTTTCCAGGAATTACTGTGCCAGATAATCATTGATCTGATCTATCAGCATATCCGGATCCAGTCCATGAACAAATGCAGCTTCTTCCAGACTTTCTCCCTGTGCTGATGGGCATCCTATGCAATGCATACCTGCTCTCATCAAGATTGCTACAATATTTGGGTCAACTTTTATCAGATCTGAAATAATCATATCTTTAGATACTTTTACCATGATAATATCCTCCTTTTCCTGTATTTACCTGCATTCCTCCGTCACTTAACGGTCATGCTTACTTTTCCCATTATAATACCTTTCTATTCTGTTCGCAACCAATTTGTTTCATGTTATTGTTCCGAATTTAGTACTTGTAATCTTCCGGTTATTATATTAGAATGTGCTTATAGCCTGGAAAAGGTAATATTAAAAAGGAGGAACAAAACTATGGCATACGTTATTACAGATGAATGTGTATCTTGCGGAACATGTGCAGCTGAATGTCCAGTAGAAGCTATCAGCGAAGGCGATGACAAATACGTTATCGATGCTGATGCTTGTGTAGATTGCGGAACATGTGCAGGTGTTTGTCCTACAGAAGCTATCACAGAGGCTTAATTCATTTTGTTATTGCATCTTACATAGACTGCAATTTACAGATGATATTCCATGGAAAAAGCGGAGTGGCTCATGTCCCCTCCGCTTTTATTTTATTCTTTGCCGTTATTGCCGTCTTTTTCTTCCCTTTTTTGTTCCGGTATCTTCCGTGGCTGCCACCATCTTTCGTGACAACTGATGTCTGCGAATCGTTTCATCCAATCGTCGGTAACGCCCTTCTTTCTTTTCACTTCGCTCGATATCACGAATCAGGCGTTCCATAATCTGAGTAAATTTCTCTTCCTTCGTCTTACTCTGGCATACTTTCCTGACATCCTTCTCTTCCGGAAAAGTTTCTTCAGGTTCTGGCTTGTCCTCTGCTTTTTCCTCTTTTTCTATGTGAAAACGCTGCGGTTTTACAATCACTACACGAGGAAGTTTTTTTTCTTCTATTTCTTCTTTCTGAGGCTCTTCCTGTTTTTTATCTCCATGAATCTCCTCTTTGATCGCCCGAAGCTGCAATCCTTTTTTCTTAAGCTCTTTTATATTCAGAAATGTCTGGATATCCTTCTCGGTATAGTATCGATGTCCCATTTCATTTCGTCCGATTGGCAATTTCAGTTCTTCTTCCCAGTATCGAAGCACATGAGCTTCCACCTGAGTAATCTTTGCCGCCTCGGAAATCAAATATCTGGTTTCATTCATATACTTAACCTCCATAAGAACATTATAGCACCTGCAAAACGAAATACAAGAAATTCCCTTCGACACTTTCAGTCCTTTTTCGCATTGACAAATCTGGTATATTCCGGCATCCATACCAGATTCACTGTTCCTATTGGGCCATTACGCTGTTTGGCAATAATAATTTCCGCCATATTTTTATTTTCTGTATCTTTATTATAGTAGTCATCCCTGTAGATAAACATGACCACATCCGCATCCTGCTCAATCGCTCCTGATTCACGTAAATCAGAAAGCATGGGACGCTTATCATCTCTTTTTTCTACTGCACGGCTTAACTGAGAAAGCGCCACCACCGGTACGTTCAATTCTCTGGCTACACCTTTTAACGCACGGGAAATATCAGAGATCTCCTGCTGACGGGAATCGCCTCCTCTTCCGCTTCCTGACATCAACTGTAAATAGTCGATAATAATGATATCCAATCCCTGCTCCAGTTTAAATTTTCTACATTTGGAACGTAATTCAGAAATGGAAATACCTGGCGTATCATCTATGATCAGATGGGAATTTCCAATAATTCCCGCACCCTCAATAAGCTTCGCCCAATCCTCATCTTCCAGATTACCGGTACGGATTTTCTGAGAATCCACCTTGGATTCCAGAGAAAACAAACGATTTACCAACTGCTCCTTGCTCATCTCCAAACTGAAAATAGCTACGGTTTTCTCTTTCCGAAAGGCCATATACTGAGCCATATTCAACACAAATGCTGTCTTACCCATGGAAGGACGAGCAGCCACTAAAATAAAATCCGAAGGCTGTAACCCGGATGTTTTATAATCCAAATCCACAAAACCTGTAGGAATACCTGTAACCGTTCCCTTCATCTGAGAAGCTTTCTCGATAGTTCCCAACGCATTTAGAACCACTTGCCGGATAGGTACATATTCCCCTCCGGTACGTCTTTGAAGAAGCTGAAACATACGTTTTTCCGTATCTTCCAGAATATCCTCCACCGGGTCTTTCCCCAGATAACAACTGTTGGCAATCTCCTCATTCAATTTAATCAGACGGCGAAGCATCGCTTTTTCATTTACGATATTGGCATAATACTTCACATTTGCCGAAGTAGGAACAGAGTTAAAAAGATCTCTGGCAAATTCCATACTGCTCACTTCCGGAGGAACGTCTTTTTCTTTCAGCTTTTCCGGAAGCGTGACAAAATCTACGGGTTTTCCTTCATTATACAGTTCTACCATAGAATCAAATACAACACCCATCATCTGCAAATAGAAGTCTTCTCCCGTCAAAATCTCGGCTGCCACCATAATAGCATCCCTGCTCATCATCATACAGCCGACAACAGACCTTTCCGCCTCTTCGCTGTGAGGCAAAATCTTTTTAATCAGTGCTTCCTCCACGAAAACCTTCCTCCTAAGCTTCCTTTACAATAACTTTTAATTCTCCTGTTACCTTTGGATGAAGTCGGATAGAAACAATGGTAGTTCCCAGCTCACGAATAGGATTAGGAAGCTGCATCTTTTTTTTATCGATATCATATCCCAACTGCGTCTTCACCGCTTCTGAAATTTCTTTTGTTGATACAGAACCGAAAGTTCTTCCTCCTTCTCCCACTTTAATGGTCACAACTACTTCTTTATCTTTTAATTCAGCAGCAAATGCTCTTGCAGCATCCAGATTTTCCTGAGCCACTTTTTCTTCATGAGCTTTCTGCAATTTCAGATCATTCATATTTTTTGTAGTAGCTTCCACACCTAATTTCTTAGGAAGCAACATATTTCTGGCATATCCGTCACTTACATTCACAATCTGTCCTTTTTTTCCAAGGGATTTTACATCTTCCAATAAAATTACTTTCATCTTTAAAATTCTCCTTCATCTAGCATATTCTGTAATGTCTGTTTCAACGTATCTTTCGCTTCTGCGATACTATAATGTTCTAACTGTGCTCCGGCAATATTCAAATGACCGCCGCCCCCCAGCCGTTCCATAATAATCTGTACATTAATCTCATCGATTGATCTGGCGCTGATATAAATCGTATTTCGATAATCCGTCAGCACAAAGGATGCTTTCACACCGATCACATTCAACAACTCATTCGCGGCCTGAGCTCCCACCACGGTAGGACTCTCCAATCCTTCGCTGGGGCAAACAGAAATAGCAAAATGTTCACGGAATAATTCTGCATTTCTGATCGCCTCGCCTTTGGCACGGTAATCTTCCACATTCTCTCGAAACAGCTTCCGTACCCGGGTAACATCTGCTCCACAGCGCCGAAGAAATGCAGCCGCTTCAAAAGTACGGACTCCTGTCTTGGTAAGGAAGTTATTTGTATCAATCATAATCCCCGCATAAATACTGTCCGCTTCGATATTACGAATTCGAATACCATCTGAAAAATACTGCAAAATCTCTGCCACCATTTCACAGGCAGACGAAGCATAGGGTTCAATATAAGATAATACTGCATTCTGTATAACATCTTTGCTTTGTCTGTGATGGTCGAGAACCACGATCGTTTTTGTCATGGTAAGCAATTCTTCGCATTCTGTATAGTTGGGACGGTTGGTATCTACAACAACTACCACCGTATTGTCATCCACAATCTCTTTTGCTTCATGACTGTTGACAAACATTCGTGAATCGTATTCCTGACTGTGAAGGAATCCATCCATCAAAGGACGAATAGAGGAAGTTGGTGTATTAATAACGATATACGCCTTTTTCTCCAACGTCTTTGCCGCGCGATAAATACCAATAGCTGCTCCAAAAGTATCCACATCTGTAATCTTATGACCCATAACCACCACTTTATCTTTACTGATCATAAATTCCTTCAAAGCATGAGCTTTTACTCGTGCTTTTACCCGGGTGGTTTTTTCCATCATCTGAGATTTGCCGCCATAATACGTAATGTTATTTCCGTCTTTTACCACCACCTGATCGCCCCCTCGTCCAAGCGCCAGTTCCATGGCAATCCGGGCATACTCAGAAGTATGGGCGTAAGTATCCGCATTCATACCAATACCGATACTGATCGTTACCGCCATCTCATTTCCGATATTAACGGTCTTTACTTCTTCAAGAATACTAAATTTCTTTTCTTTCAGAATGTCCAGAGATTTCTTTCGCATCACAAGAAAATACTTGTCTTTTTCCAGTTTCTTTACAACACCGTCAATAGAAGAAAAATACTTGTTGATTTTTCTGTCTATCAACGCAATCAAAAGAGAACTCCGTACTTCTTCCATACTTTCCAGAGCTTCTTCATAATTATCCAGATACAGCAACCCGGTAACCAGCTTTTCTTCATCTTTCTGCTTGATATATTTCTTCAATTCTGTCTCATCAAACAAATATAAAGAAATAAGATAACTCCTGTCTTTCTCTACCTCCACAATCTCAGAGGCATCCAGTAATTCCTGGATTTCTATTCTTTTCATACTCAGCCGATAACTGTGTTCCTGATAAACCACTTCCAGATCTCTCACTTCATCTGGGAGAGGTAATTTTTCCGGAGTAATTTCCTGGAAAATGTTTCCAATAAATTTCCGATATTTCTTTTCTTTTCCTGTCAGAAACAAAAATTCGTCATTCATCCAGAGAAGTTTTCCGTCTGCATCCAGAAGAGCATACGGAAGCGCGAAACTCTGCATCAGGTTCTTTTGTACCTGACCATACTGCGTAGCAAAAGAAATCAATTCATTCAGAATAGAAGGACGTCTGTGAAAATACAGAAGAACTGCTGCCACAATATATACGGCAGTAAATCCCGTAGCTATTGCACCTGCCTTCAGATTCACCATATACAACATTACATTCATGATGATAAGAAGGAGTGTCATAATCAAAGGCCAACGCATATAGGACTTTAACTGTCCTTTTAATTTGATTTTATCTTTCATATTTTCTACCCATCTTCACTATGTTTCATGTGGGACTGTCTATCCGCAGTCGACCAGTCCATTACAATACTACCTTTTTATTATACCATTTCCACAAGTAATAAAAAAGTCCTTTTTTCTTAAGAAAAAAACGAAAACCAGCAGGCATACACCTGCTGGCTCAAATTCCAATTTGATTAGTCTGTTACATATGGCATAATAGCGATATGTCTTGCTTTTTTGATCTCTACAGTGAGAGCTCTCTGATGTTTCGCACAGTTTCCTGTGATTCTTCTAGGAAGGATTTTTCCTCTTTCAGAGATATATTTCTTTAACTTTGCTACGTCTTTAT
>JAXEUM010000086.1:0-3861 GCA_034114925.1 Oliverpabstia sp. | reverse complement strand
ATGCATAAATCCATCTGGATCGGTATCTTCTTTCTTTTCTGATCCTGACAGTTTCTTCCCTTCTGCGAAATAATGTTCTTCTACAATCACGTTGGTGGCATAAACTTTATTCCCCTCCTGATTCACATAGCTTCCTGTCTGGATCCGTCCGCTTACTAAAATCTTCAACCCTTTTTTCAGATATTTTTCTGCAAACTCAGCATTCTTCCCAAAGGTAACACAGGAAATAAAATCTGTTTCTGCCTTTCCATCCTTTCGATATCGTCTTTCTACTGCCAGCGTGTATCTTGCCATTGCAGTACTGTTTTCATCCTGGAGATATTTCACCTCCGGATCTTTTGTCAGTCTTCCCATTAAGATTGTTTTGTTCATGTAGTTTCTCCTTTCTCTTTTCGTTTTTTCTTTGTTCTTGAATCAGGCCCGATTCTTTTAAGGCAACTATAATTTGTTCCTCATATATCAGAACGTAGAGAGGGTGTTTTACAAATAAAAAAGGAATTTTATTTTTTTGCCCTCATATAACGAAATGTTCAGAGGGGAAAATACAGGGTGAAAAAGGAAATTTTTTATTTTTCTGCATAAAAAATACCCCTATGACTTCAAAATTGAAATCATAGGGGTATTTAGTTCAACCTACTCAGTCGCATATTTTATAAATCTTCTTACCGTGTTTTTCAGTTCTACAAGCTGGGATTTGTTGTTAACATTATACTTCTTCATCCTATAGAATGGAAAAGTTTTCCTGCCTACCAAAGCAAAAACACCTGTCATTTTAAAAATGAAAACAGCAAGCACCTTAGAATTCCATATTCATTTTGGGGTACAAAAAAGCAAGAGTCTTTTTCGGATCTCCTGCTTAGTCAAGATGTGTAGATTTATTAGTAAGAAAATGTCTAAATTTTATTTTTCATCTTCTACAAATTCAAATAACTCCTCCACTGTAACATGAAATACTTTTGCAATATCCATAGCTAATTTAAGAGACGGATTATATCTGCCATTTTCAAGATGAACGATCGTTTCTCGTCTCGCACCAACAAGCTCTGCAAGTTCGCTTTGCTTATATCCTGCCTGCTCACGATATTCTTTAATTTTTGTAACAAGAGCCATATCATACCCCCTTGCTATCTATAATCACAAACATCAATGTTCTAATAATAGATAAAATCAAAATAGATAAAACTATAATCCACCCAACTACTCCCATATTGATACCATCAACATGACCCAAAAGAGCACATCCCCAGGCAACTACAACCATAACAGCGACAAAAACCTTCAAGCAAAATGAGTCACATCGTTTCAAGTTTCGCTCGGCCATTTCATCAACACCTTCCTTTTTGTATTTCTTAATTCTCATTTGCTGAAATGCAAAAAAAGTAGCAAGGAAACAGCCAAGTACAAGCTGTAAAGTTAGATACCAGTCTTTCCAATCCGTTCTTGCCCACATCCAGTAGTAAGATACAAGAATGATTGCGTAGATTATTTTTGTTCCAACAATTTCTCTTAAAGATACTTTTTTATTCATGTTTCTCCCTCCAATGTTATATATTTCGCACTTTTGATGTTATAAATATATCACTTTAATTTCCAAATGTCAATATAAAAAGTGAAATATTTTTAACTTAATTTCCAGATGAATTCATTCTCCTAAATCAAAAGCACCTATCATTTTCAAAATAAAAATAGCAGGAGATCATTCAGATTTCCTGCCCGGTAAAACTATGAATATTAAATTGTGGTTAGACTGTGAGTTTTCTATCTTTAATAAGATTCCATATATTTACAAAAACAATAATCATCAAAGGTATGAATAGCACTAATATTATCCAAGGTTCTGGTCGATTATTCACTATTGCTGTTTGAATTAAGAATTCAAAATCTGTACCTCCAAATACAAATCGATTTTTTACCATACACCCCCGGCAGATACTATAGAAAAAACAACTGACAAAATAATGGCTCTTTGTTCATTGCTTAACGTTAAGCAATAATTATTAAAAAAATCGGAACTAACACAGTTCCCACAATTACAACTTTGCTTGCCAAATCAAACTTACTATATTTGTAATTAGCAATTCTTGCATTTGCAATTATTTCTTCGGCAAGCATGATTTCATAGTCATTTAATGTATTTTGATTAACGTTTGCAAATAATCTCTGATTAACAGTTTCAACATAGTCAGTTTTTGAATATTTAGCAATATCTTTCCAATACAACAAATTGTCTGTTTCTTTATACTCTCCGTCCTTTTCATCTACATTCATGTTGCCCTTTGGAAACATTGAGCAAATTGAAATAATCATTCCACATAAATACACAATCGATACTACCAACAACATGACCAGATGCTTTTCAAAAAAACTACTCAAGACTGCTAAAATTGCAACAACAAATGCTATCATAGCAGCATTTTTTGCCTCTGCAAATTGTAACCAGTAATTAACTCGTTCTAAATTTTTTTCATAGAATTCTACTCTATCATTCATTACCATAAACCTCCTCATACAAATCAA
This sequence comes from Oliverpabstia sp., assembly GCA_034114925.1. Taxonomy (GTDB): domain Bacteria; phylum Bacillota; class Clostridia; order Lachnospirales; family Lachnospiraceae; genus Oliverpabstia. The sequence continues at coordinate 1,344 of JAXEUM010000086.1, read as the reverse complement.
ATGCCTTTTTCATTGTATCCAAAGCATCTGGGACATAATCATCTTCATTAATTGTCACTAGATCTTTCCTACTAACAAATTTATAATCAACATATTTTCCACTTTTAATTATAACATCATTTGTTTTCATCAAAGCAATAAAAATGATTCCTTTATGCATCTCTATCTTTTTATCGATTGTATAAATTGCAATCGGGACTGGTTGCTCATCATTTCTATGTGAATCTGTATACAAAGTAATGTCTAGATTAAAGTCTCTTTTATATTGTTGCATAACAGTATCAACCAACTGTTCTGAATAATTGGCTTTGGCACAACCGAATTCCCATTTTAACGGCATATGTGTGTTATCATTTCTTTGTACACAAAAAATATTGCCATTTTTATCAAAACATACAGCAACACAATGTAATTCTAACCTAGCAGTATTTATATATTGTTTGTTCTCAGAGGCATCTTTCTGAATCACCCGTTCAATATTAGAAATCTTATTTTTTAACTTCCTATCTTTGCATACTTTTATCAACGCACTTTTTACATCTTTATACATATATTCTGCAAATCTTTTTTTTCCAAAATATTCAATATAGATCTCATCTTGTTCAACAGCATCAAATGGCATACTTCTTTGGAAAGATACATTCTTATGTTTACTCTTGTCATAATACCATATTATTGGATATGACGCTTCGTTCCAAACACCTTTCAAGCTACGATACGATACGATATTAAGCAATTTTGTATATTTCTTTTTAGAATCCAACGCCATCAAATATGCTAATTCAAAACTAAGTGTTAATCTTCCTGCTCTTGTTTCTTTTGAAAGTCTAAAACCAATATCAATATCTATCCCCATAAATTCATAAAATTTATAACGCGGATTTTCCTCAATTTCTTCAAAAACATTTTCTACATACTTGTTCTTAAGCTTATTTCTCATAATTGATTTTTTATCAGTAACATTAGCAATCCAAGCTGTACTCTGTAGCGAAACAACATCTTGAAGTTTTACTAGTTCTGTAACAACGTCCGAAATGCCATCGATATCTTCGAATAGAGTTCCATCTTCTATCTTCTCACAATATGTTGTCAGGATATCATAGATTATTTCAATATATTCAAATAGTACCTCTTTATCGCAGATTTTCACAATAAATATTACTTCATCGCCTAATACACGCCACACTTCAGCACTTTTTATTTGTAAGCGCCTAATCTCAGTACGCTAGATAAAAAATAACATCCAGATGCTAGTCTGATCTGGATGCAAGCATTTTACTTTATTTTATTTTTACAGGTATTGATAACCTCCTGGTTCCATGGGGCTAATAATGCTAACTGGTC
>JAXEUM010000085.1:0-2479 GCA_034114925.1 Oliverpabstia sp. | reverse complement strand
CCGTTACTGAAAACTTATAAAAAGTTATAAACTTTTATGTTCCATTCCTACTTCATCGTGTATGCTTTCAATTTGCATTTCTACAATATCTACTCACAAGTTCTTGTACACTCCATAGGCGTAAATTCCTGACTAAACGTATCAGTACATATCTGTATTAACTTGAAAGTGTTATGATACAGATTGTTCTAAAATCATTTCTCCATATCTTTTTAGATTCAATGCTGCCTGATAATCTCTATCAATTACATTTCCACATTCACATCTGTAAACACGGCCTGATAACTTCAAATCTTTCTTGACAGCACCACAACAACTACATAATTTAGAACTTGGAAAGAATCTATCTGCAATAATAACCGGAACATTGTTCCATGCTGATTTATATTCTATCTGTCTTCTAAATTCTCCAAATCCCTGTTGCTGAATAGCCTTAGATAAATGTTTATTCTTCATCATTCCTTTTACATTCAAATCTTCTAATACTATATAAGATGGTTTGGTTTTCACTATCTCAGTAGTAGTTTGATGTAAATAGTTCTGACGAATATTCGCTAGTCTGTGATTTAATTTTAATAAGTATTTTTCACTTTTTATAATGTTACTTGTTTTACAGTAACTTCCTCCTTTCTTATTTTCCTCATATTTTCTTGATATGGAACGTTGTAACCTGCGTTTCCTTTTTTCTAACTTTTTAACTCTTTGTGTCTTATTTATATTCTGGTATCTATGTTCATCAGAACATATTGCCAGATCTTTAATTCCCAAATCAATTCCAATGCCTTCCTCTGAGGGGAGAGTGGTAGAATCTTCATATTCTATTCCAACTGTGATATACCAGTTAAGACCATCGTACTTAATACGGGGATTTTTGTACTTTACGTTTTCAACAGGGATACGTCCATGTTCTGCAAGCCTTATCCAATTTATCTTCTGCTTGTTCTTCTTTTTAGAAGCTGCAAATCCTTCCACTTTTACATGCGTGTTTGTAAACCGAATTTTTACATTGTCCTGATAGAACTTTGGAGCAGAATGTTTCTTACTTTTGAATCGTGGAAACTTTGTATACCCTTTAAAGAAATCTCTATATGCTTCGCAAGCGTCTTTAATCGCCTGCTTTGTTACGTTGTTTGAAACATTATTTAACCAAACATATTCTTTATTTTTCTTTAACCGTGTAAATTCTTTTCTTAAATCTCCATCAGATATAAACTTACCACCATTTTTATAATTTTCCTGTTCTCTACCTAATGCCCAATTATAAGCAAATCGTGCAGTGTTAGCATATTGAAATAATTTAGTTTTCTGTTTATTATTTGGGAGTAACATTACTCGAATTGTTTTTATCATTATCTTCACCACCTTCATCAATTAATTCTTTTACAAGTTTTCTTGCCTTGCTAGCACGTTTACCTTGCAATTGGCAGCTAAATACAGTTATTATTTGAACTAAATCTTCAACAAGTTCTTGTTCTTCTGATTTTTCAGTATTATCAATTATTTCTATATCACAATTATATAAGCTTGCAATATATTCAACTAATTCAAAACCAAATCTTAATAGCCTGTCTTTGTATAAAACTACAACTTTTTCAACTTTATTTTGAGATATTCGTTTAATAACTTCTTTTAATCCTTTTTTCTTATAATTGATTCCAGAACCTATATCACTTATAATCTCAAAAGGTTTTCCTTGAGAAGTTAAATACAATTTCATGTTCTCTATTTATTGTTCCAAATCATCTTTTTGTTTATTGCTTGAAACTCTACAATATCCAATAACAATTCTGTTAAGATTTGGTTTTATATTCATCACTTGATTTAATTGCTCATGCGAATAATATCTGTATCCGTTACTAGAAGTATGGTGTGGATGAAGTTTTCCGTTTTTGTCCCAATTTCGTAATGTCTGTGCTGACACTCCTAAAATTTTTGAAAATTCATTGATAGAATAGTATTTGCTCATGATTAAAAATCTCCTTATAATGTTTATACTTTATTCTATCAGCAAATGTTATAAAAGTCTACACTATTTTATAACTTTTTATAAGTTAAATTTAACTGTTTTAAGCCTTCTGCATCCCATACGGATCATAGATAGCATGAAAAGCCCCCCTCAGGCTGTCCGTCCCTGTCTGCTCCATGAGCTCCTGCGGCGTACCATGCGCCTCCGGCTTTCCGTCACGGATCATGTAGATCCGGTCACAGAGAATCTGTGCCTCCTCCAGATAATGCGTGGAATAGAGTACCGTCTTTCCTCTCTCCTTCTGCTCCTTCATAAAACGGATGATGGCATCTGCGCTGAGGATATCCAGCCCCAGTGTCGGCTCATCCAGGATATACAGCCCCGGATCCGCCATCAGACATCTGGCTATCGACGCTCTCTGAGTCTGTCCGGTGGACAGCTTTTCGATCCTGTTATCGCCAAAGCTTTCCATATCCAGTACCCGGAAAATCTCTTCCGTTCGCTCCTGGATCG
>JAXEUM010000084.1:0-120666 GCA_034114925.1 Oliverpabstia sp. | reverse complement strand
ACAAAAATAATATGATATTGGAGTAAATATTTGTGTCTGTTTTTTGATTTCCATGTTCTCATGGCGTAAGTATAACACAAGCCACTACTCTTGGCTACCTTAACCCACCGTCTAAAGCCAGTGGGATTGCGGTAGCCTTATTTTAAAAGCATTAATTTCCTCAATAAATCGTTTCACTGCCTGAGAATATGGTATATCTCTTCTCCAGGCAATAACTGTATTAGCAGAAATCTCCGGAAAAAGCCTTCTTTGAACAAGAATACTTTCTTTCCAATATTTTGCAGCGCCTTCAATGGATACAGGATATCCCAAATCATTTACAGCCATTACCCCCGCATTTGTTCCAAGATTACTTGTAAACGCAATTTGAAGTCTGGAAAAATCCTTTCCAAACCAATTTGCAAGTTCACTCTGAACTCCTATTCTTTCCGGCAAAATAAGAGGTTTTTCTAAAATATCTTCTTTCTCTATAAATTCTTTCTCTGCCAACGGATCATCTGGACGCATTCCCACAACCCAGTGATCACTCTCTTTCATTCGAATATAATCAAGGCCTTCCGTATCTATGGGTTCCATAAACACTCCAATATCCACAAGACCTTTATTCATCATCTCATATATTGTGTCTGCGGTTGCCGTATGAAGCGCAATTTGAACCAACGGATATTTTTCTTTATACTGTTTACAGATTTTTGCCAGAATTTCTACCGCTGCAAACTCGCCGCAGCCAACGGTAACCGTTCCTTCGATCACTTCTTCCGTTCCTCTCAGTTCTTCCAGCGTCCGTTCTTCCAGATTAAGAATTTCCAAGGCCCTTCTTTTTAATAATATTCCTTCATCCGTAAGTGTAATATTTTTTCCTTTACGTACAAATAGAACAATTCCCAGTTCCTCCTCAAAAGCAGCAAGCTGTCTGGAAAGTGTAGGCTGAGTGATATGTAACTGTTCCGCTGCTTTTGTAAAACTTTGTTCTTTTGCTACCATTAAAAAATAACGTAGTATTCGTAATTCCATATGGTTTCTGTTCCTCTCATACAAATTCTGTTTATTTCTAATTCAATAACCATCCGTTTAACTGGTTGTTTACTATCAACTTTCATTTAAATACATCTCATGTTCTTATTTATCAGAAGGAGACACCTTACAAGGAAATATACCAAGAATTTAAATACATCTCATGTTCTTATTTATCGGGAAGTAGAGATGCGCCAGACGCAGGCAGACAGATTTAAATACATCTCATGTTCTTATTTATCGTTATAAGTTTTACAATTCCGCAGGTAACTCTCATTTAAATACATCTCATGTTCTTATTTATCTCGAAGCATTACCTGTTCTGCTTGTGTCATAGCCATTTAAATACATCTCATGTTCTTATTTATCCAATCGGGATATTCTTCAAAAGTTACAATTTTTAATTTAAATACATCTCATGTTCTTATTTATCTAACTTCACCCCAAAACTTATAATATTGTGTCTGACATTTAAATACATCTCATGTTCTTATTTATCGTGTTTATAACATAGTAAAGGAGTTGTAGTTAATAATTTAAATACATCTCATGTTCTTATTTATCGTTGGATTATTATTTTCCGATTCTTGCTAATATCGGATTTAAATACATCTCATGTTCTTATTTATCGCATTTAAAACCTATAGTATTGTTTCTTCCGTAACATTTAAATACATCTCATGTTCTTATTTATCGGTAACTGGTCGGGCTCTAGCTACTCACTATTTAGATTTAAATACATCTCATGTTCTTATTTATCTGATTGCGGCAAATGTGAATACGGAGGTGGCAGCAGATTTAAATACATCTCATGTTCTTATTTATCTTTTCCACTTTAGGCTCATAATCTACTCCTTTCATAATTTAAATACATCTCATGTTCTTATTTATCTGTATGGAAAAAGATAATCTTGTGGTGTTTGATATTTAAATACATCTCATGTTCTTATTTATCGAAGTTTCACCGACCCCATTACCACTTAATACTGTTATTTAAATACATCTCATGTTCTTATTTATCAAAGGTGGAAAACCTCTAAAAGCTAACAAGTTACAATTTAAATACATCTCATGTTCTTATTTATCGAGGAGTATGAAAAGCTCTCAGAAGACCGGGTTTATTTAAATACATCTCATGTTCTTATTTATCCAAAAAGAGATGTAATTGTTACATCATCTCCCTTCATTTAAATACATCTCATGTTCTTATTTATCTTAACGCCTACAATCTTGTCTGGAATGAATGGTTTCGATTTAAATACATCTCATGTTCTTATTTATCGTCAAACCGGGAACGAGGACGTTCCAGATCTGACATTTAAATACATCTCATGTTCTTATTTATCTGGAGACAGATGCTCGTTCAGGATCACGGTATATATTTAAATACATCTCATGTTCTTATTTATCTTTTCCTCAGGGCAAATCTGAATTGCTTGCAGACTAATTTAAATACATCTCATGTTCTTATTTATCCAACATCTTAACGCACTTTTCATCTTACATAATACTTCATACCCCTTGATTTTTCAACATTTCTTCTGTTTTTTACCAACCGACAACCATTTTTCCTATCTTATATAAATTTTTCTCTTTTTCCTTGATTTTATCAGGCTTACAACATTTTTTTCTACAATCCGCCTGGTAAATTATAGTATCAAACTCTCTCCATTTTCTACTTCTCCACTTCCTAAAATTTCTTCTCCAAATACACTATCATTCATTAGTTTGATAATACAAACAAAATCCTCCTGCTCATCTATAACTTTCTTCAAATCCTTTCGAAGCATAATCAATTTAGAAGGTGTCATTTCACCTCGAAAAACTGATTTTTGAAAATGTGATAAGTATTTCTTGCATACTTTAAATACTTTTTGTACTCGTTTTTCACCCACATCATAAAACACAAATGCATAATTATAATTTATCTTTTTTGCCATCTAGTACCCTCCCTTCAAACTAAAGGGAATAAATTCTTTATCTTCCATAATGTCTTTAATCAGTTTGTAGCAATCTAGTTTTATTGCTGTACGATATGTAACTTTTCTTTTCAAAAGCGGATGTTGAAATACAGATTCCAACCGTCCCTCAAAAGCTTCTATAAATATTTTTCTTCCCTCTTCATTAAGCAAACAATAATTAACTTTCTTTTCAAAGTGTTTATTGACTTGTATCTTCCGGTTATTCACTAACTCAAAAATAGTCCGATATACAATTACAGGTTTAAATACTTCACTTATATCTAAGCTTAAAGAAAATCTTCCCTCTGATGGCTCATGCAAAAAACTGATACGCTGATCTAAATGTGTCCTAAAAATTGCTGAAATGGTCTTTGTATAAAGAAGAGTATTCCCAAAAGAAATCATGGCATTTATAGGATTATCCGGTGGCCTCTTTACTCTTTTATTCATGATAAAGTCTTCTGGAAGAAAATATTTAAAACAACTGTAAAATCTTATCCATACTTCCCCTTCTACAGACATTAGTACCTTTATATTTTCTGCTTCTTCCACCTTTTGATAAAATTCCTTTTTAATCCAGTCAATCGTTGGCTTGACTTCTTTTTTATCATGTTTATAATAATGATACAAAACCTCATAAATATTAATTCCAATACCTTTTACAATTGCTTTTGCAATTTTCAATCTGTCATTTTCAAATTTCTCTACTTGTTTAATCAGTAATTTTCCACTCATGTACTGGTCTTTCGGATAAAAAGTTCCGCTATATCCCCCATAATAATTAAAAAAATGAACAATCACATGATTTTGTCCCAGGAAATCAAGAAGTTTACTGTTTATACTCACTTCATTTAAGCAATAAATCTCTTTTGTATTCTCAATTGGAATATACACATTTTTTCCATCTTTCCGAAAACACAATGAATTATCCTTCCTCGTCAACTCTCCCATAGAAGAAATATACCTTGTACTTCCCATATGCTTCCTCCATCAAATATAACAATATTCATAATACGCACATTTTTTACATTTGGATTTGTTCAATACAGGCGGAATCTCTTCCTGTATTAATAAATCTTCAATTTCCTGCACGTATTGCTGCAATTTTTCTTCCATCTCTTTAGTCAGTTCTATTACTATTGTTTTTTTACTTTCTTTATTTTTCTCCACAAACTCCAGCTTCCCTTTTCTTTCTATTCCTTTATCTTTTAATACCTTTAAATAAAAAGCGAGCTGCCATTTCGATGCTTCTACATCTGCATCTGATTTTTTCACTTCTGTCAAATATTCTGCTGTTAGTTTATCAAGTCGTATATTCTCAATAGCAATTTCTGTATTTGACTCTTCTGCACGTTCCTCATGGATTGCCTTTCCTATCTTCACCTCTTCACTGTTGTCTTCCATATTCATTCTATTCCCGAATAAATAGCACTGTCTCTTACAATGAAAATAATAATTCATTAATGTTCCATTTACTTTCATTCATACACCCCCGTTCTAAATAAAATCTACAAATTCTCCAATCTCACCCTCCACTTTTTTCCTGTTTAATTTCCCATCTTCAAAATACTTTTCTCCATCTTCTATGTAAAAAATCTCACCTATTTTATCATTATAAATCAAATCAGGGTTACGCCTAATCTGATATATAAAATTATTCATTTTGCTTGTAACTCGAGACAATTTTACCTTTTTTTCTGCATAATCCATAGAGAAGTTTTCCAATAACTCTCTGTACTCCTGCCATAATTTTTTTCCGTCTAACTCATCATGAATTTTTCTGGCAAGGTATACATCCATACTCCAGTTATTTTCTTCAATAAGCTGCATTTTTTCTTTAACTTTCATCCAGTGTAAGTTTCCAACATATTCTCGAAAAAATACCTCTATCCCTTTATCATCAGATGAATCATCCCTGTTTCTTTTTAAAACGTCTAAAATCTTCTCGTAATATAATGGAAATTCCTTCTGCAACAGTATATCCCGCATCTCTTCTTCTTCCAAAGTAAAGCGCTTTTCTACCCTGACGTCACCATCTCTGTAGATATTTTGTCCTTCATCTAACTTAAAGAAATAAACCTCTCCTTCTTTTAAACAAGAGCGATTAATTCTTCCCATAAATTGTTCTTCGCTATCTAGTTTTGATATGTTTTTGTATCCAATATCCATATCAATATCTACCCCGGCTTCAATAACCTGCGTTGCAATTAAAATGATTCCATTAGTATTCTCTTTTATTTTTTGTAAAATTCTGCTTCTCTCCATTAAGCTGTCTTCACCAGACATATATTCTACTTCATAAGTAAGCTCTGAATTATTTTTTAAAGTTTTGAAAAACATATATGCAGAATCTTTTTTTATAAATTCTACTAACACCTTTTTTCCTTTAGAAACTTTAGTCAATATATGCTGTGTTAAATCTTTCTGTATATTCTCCGATTTCAATAGTTCATAAGACACATTTACTCGATTTCTAAAACATGGATGAGAAAAATACTTCTCTCGGTCTTTCATCAGTTTCACAGCTTTGTAAATATTTTCAGATAAAACATCCAGATTAGGAAGTGTAGCAGACATAATAATAATCTTCATATTTAACAGATATGCAAACTCTTTTAAAAAACATATCATTTTTCCCCATATCTGATTTTTATAGCTTTGAATTTCATCCAACACAATAACACTATTCATAAGTTGATGAAATCCAAAAGCAGACTCTTTCGTATCTCCAAACATTGTATCAAATAAACTAACATGTGTACTGATAATCACTGGATAATTCAAAAACTGTCTATCCAACAAGGCTTTCTGATAATAAAAAGTTTGCTCTGTATCTTCTTCTTTTTCCTTTTCTTTTTGTGTCATTTTAATTGGAGTTAAAGAATTGACTACTGCAATTTGTTCCAAAATATCATTATTATTTTCAAAAATCTTTTTAAATGTCTCTACATTCTGTTCTACCAGTGTATTAAATGGATAAATATAATAAATCTTAGACAGGTCCACCCCCTCCTTTATCAAATGAAAACTTAAATTCATTGCCGTATTACTCTTTCCACTCCCCGTAGGAGCTTCCAGATAAAATATGAATCTGTTCTCATTTTCCTTTAAAATATTTTCTGCATCTATCAGCATTTCCGTTCGAAGAGTATTAATATTCCTTTCCTTTTTTAATTCTTTCTTTGGATATTCTTCCTTTTGATATTTCCTTATTTTCTTCATCAAACTTGTACTTTCATAAATATCTACCCATTTTTCAATATCATCTAATCTTCCATACTGCTTGATTTCCTTTTGGGACATGAATTCTGTAGTGGCATAATAATCACTTGCAACTAAAAGGGAGTACATTACTTTCATATATGTATATAGAGCTATATTTTTTTCTATACACCATCGTATGTTGTCCATGGCTTTTAAAATCTCATTTAGATTTCCTGGATTTAATCTAAACGTTTTTTCATACGCTTTACATTTTCCTTCCATGAATACCTCAATTACATCTTTTCCTGCTTCTTCTTTGAGCGAATCGACAAATTCCTTAAAATTTTTAAGATCACTATGATGGTGTGCAATCACATATCCATGATAAACAAGAAATGGCCGTAGTTTATTTTTATCTTCTTTATCTTTAACCTTTTTCCTTAGTTCCCCCAGATAATAATCAATATAAAGAACTGCTGATATTAAAGAATGTTTCTTTCCTAAATGTCCAAACATATTTTCTTCCGTAATCTTCTTGTTCTTCATTACCCGTTTTTGAAAATCTGGATTTATTTTTCCCATATCATGAAATAAAGGAATTCCCTTTATCATTTCTCTAAAAAATTCAAATCCGTCTGCTGAAAGTTCTCCAAACATTTCCGTCACAAACCGTTCCAGCATTTTATTCAAATGTTTCTCTTCTGATAATATTTTAAAATACTTCCTCGTACAATCGGTATGCTCTGTCAATAATTCTCTTCTTACAATTCCATTTTCCTTATCTTCTATCACATGAGCATTATACTTTTCTATGTCTCTTATAAATCTATAGGTATCCTCCATATTTCTCCCTTCAATGCAAAAGGAGACCTTTTGAAATATCTCAGGTCTCCTCTCATTGTCATCTTTGATTTTATTTTCCGTTATTCCTTGCTAATAAAACACAATTTTTCTTTTATCATTCAGCTCATAAACATCTCTTCCTTTCACATTGACTGCTTCATCAGTGTAAAGAAAAGTCTGAAGTCTATAAAGATTTGTAAATTTATTTAACGCAACAGGAAGTGCTTCTCTATACTGAAAAGTTCCAAACAAATCTAAATCCTCTTTGTCATCATAATCTAAATCAGCAATCGAAACTACATCTTCCGGGGCAAGACAATTGATCCTCCCCACCTCAAACTCACAAGTTCTTGCTTCTTCCACAACAATATTGGTAATATTGGCGGGATGATCATTTTTTCCAAGATATGGATAATAAATACATATTCTTTTGCAAATTGCCTCCTTCAATTTTTCCGCTTCTTCTGAATTGATCAACAGGCAAATTTCCCACTCAGGGTTTTCCAACCATTGTTCTTTCACAATTAAATTTCCACCCTGTTCTTTGGATGCATATCCCACTGAATTATTAAACGTCTGAAATTTTTTAGCTATATATCCTTTTTTACCTCTAGGCAAAACAGAAACTTGTAAATCCTTCAGCCTCTCATAAAATTCTGGCAAGTTATCTGTAAGTTTTGACTGCTTCTTTTCACGCTCAAATCCTTTCATTTGCGCATATCCACCATACCCTAAAATAGCTCCAAACATTCCCAGAAGTGCCACTTTATGAAGGTTTCCATAGGTAAAATAACAAAACGTATTTACTTCAGGTTTCTTAAAAAAAGCATTCTTTCCACTCAAATTAAATCTCAATATTTCCATCCATTACACCTCTTTTTGTGTCCGGATATCATACCTTCTCATATTCCCAGATATCCCTTTTAAAATGGTTGTATGTGGATTATAATAAACATCTATTTTCTCAATATTTTCTTCTAACTCTTCCAATAACGTACCACATTGTATTTCTATAATATTTTTATCATTATCTTTTTTAAATTGAATATACTCTGACAAGTTTGGCAAATATGTAGTAGCCTTTGTTTCCACAAATAACGCAAATTCATTTTCACATCCTACCTTTGAATTTGTTGCAAAGGATGTTGTAGATACCAGCGCAGTACGTCTAAAATTCTGGTAATCTTCCTCTGTATAGCCATCTGTTACTCCTAATTCTATAAGTTCTTTATAGGCCATGGGATTTATTACAAAAGGATAAAAATAATGCGCTTCATTACTTACAATCTTGGTTCCTAATGTGGAATTTTTCGCTTCTCCATCATTTTTTTTAGAACTATCATCTCTGAAAGGTGATAAAATTTGTTGTTCCTCTGGATTTGTCCCCTCATATTTATTAAATCCTTGTCCAATTTGCACTGCACCTGTAATAGATATGTTACTTCCCGTTTCTGCAAATGTTGCCCCAAAATTTTTCACATCCACACAATTCATCAAATTCTTTAAAAGAACTGTCACATCTTTGGACTCATTTTTTCCATATAAAAATTCATAACGCTCTTTTAATGTTCTTGGAATTAATGATACTTCCCCCTTTTTATCTGGCTCCGTAAGTTTCATAGACTTAATATAAAGGACTTTCTTTCCTTCATTGTCCCACATCTTTTTCATTGGGAATTTTAATGCCTTATCACTGCCAAAAGTTTCTCCATCACTTGTTGTTTTGGGAAAACCAGAAAAATCAGCATTCCAATTTGCCATAATAGATGAAATTCCTATTACCCCATACACTCTTTTATTCATAACTACTTCTCCTCCTTTGTATAAATAAGATTATTATTTGCAAATCCAAAAATTATCATTTCTTGATTTACTGTACCATCTGGAATATATCCTTCAATTAATGCCATTATACGTCTTACTCTTTTCATATTAAGCGGAATTGCATAATTATATTTTTTGTATAACTGTGCGAGTTTCAATTTAATAACCTCATCTTTTTTTGCATTTAAAAATGGATTTATTAATGACTGATTTTTGTTTTTTGCCTTACTCTGTGAAAACAGATAAGCTGCCATTTGCCCCACAATATAATAATACTCCTCATCATTTTCAAGAAATATTTCTGTTTCTGTATAAATTTTTCTCTTTATAGCCTCTACAAGTTCTTGTTTATTCGTTCCCATATTTTCATCTCCTTTTAAAAAATAATTTTCAAATGACCAACGTAGATTTAATTGCCATAAAGCTCTCTCTTGATATCCATTTAAAACAGCAGATTTCATTAAATTTAACGATACTTTTTCCAGGATTTTGAAGAATCCATAATCGGCTCCCCTGCGTACCCATGCCTGTATCACATCTCTGGATATAAGAATACTATTCTTTATTATTGTGTCTGTAATATTGATTTCATTTGCTTGTACAGCATAATTACTCTCCAGATATTTTGAAAAAAAGACTTCATGAATTAATTTTCCTACCTCTTCATGTGTATAATATCTTTTATATTTTTCCAAATGTTCTGGATGTTTGGGATGTTGAAAATCACAAATATTCTTAAAATCAAAAGGAGGAGTCAAATTTTGAGAAAAGCCCGCAATATTATCTTGATTTTGTATTTCTAATTCCTTTCCTTTTTTTATTCTCAAATAATACCCAGCTATTACATCCTGTGGAGTTTCTTCTTGTCTATATCCCCAAATTCTTTTTTTCACAGTATCAATATACACATCACATTTCCCTGCACAGGCCAAATTCATCAGGTAATTAAAAAACTCTCTCTGTATCATAACATCAGCACTATCTAACAAATAAGGTACTGCAATTTTTCTGGTCTTTGTTTCAAGATATGGTTTTTTTGCATTCATCCCCATATTATTATCAGGAAGACCATGGATTGTTCCTTCTATTTCTACATTATAATCATTATTATTATATATATTTGGAAGAAGATATCTTCTTTCTTCACGAATAATATTGTCATGCTCTGTTTCAAAGAATATCTTTAAATAATTCTTTTTGTTAAAATCTACATTTTCCAAATTAAAAATATGGCTTTTAATCCACTCTTTATTCTTTTCAAGTTCATCCAATGGAACGCTTCCTGCTGATTCTTCAAAAACCTCATATAATTTACTGGCTTCTTTAGATTTTTTATACTTCTGCTCCAAAGGGTTTTTCAACATCTCGTAATATCCATCTATGATTGTTTCGGTTAACTTTTTTGTGACAACGCTTTCTTTTTTCACAAAAAAGGAATAATAATTATTAGAATGGATAATTTTTTTTGCATCCACCGGCTTATTCATTGAAACCAACTGACTGTGATAATCATAAAAACAAACTTCACTCAATTCAGAATTACTGCTCACAATTTCTCGTGTTTTCTTGTTTAATTCAATCTCTATAGGCTCTTTCATTTTCCCCTGCGCATCTACAAAAATATAGGTGCCATCAGCAGGTATATAAGAATCTAAAATTAAATTTTCTTCTTTCTTTAAAATTTCCTCAAAAACTTCCAAACATTCTTTTAGCATAGGCTCTCCTCTCTATAGCCATCTATAATTCACGTATCCCGATCCTCTTGAATTCATTTCTAACATTCCTGTTGCGATAGCCATATGCGCTAATTTTTGCGCAGTCGGATGATCTGAAATATGAATACAGAACTTATCTCCAAGAAGTTTAATATTTTTATATTCTACTGCAATAGGTACTTTATTTGAAAATTCAATCATGGTATAAAGAGGAAAGTCTTCATCCAATTTTTCATTTTCAAAATAATTCCATTTTTTTATCAGATTCACCTTGAGCCGTTCTCCATATTCTGATAAATTCATATAATTTCTCCAATATCCGCGTGACTCATCTTTCAGAACTGCAGTGGTTATGGTATACAAACACTCTATTGGCTTCTTGGGAATAATTCGAATTTCTGCTGTCAATCCTTTCATATCTTCTGTATATGTATTCACGCAAACCTCACTAAAATAATGTGCAAGTTTCCGATCAATTGTCCGAATTGTTATAGCATAGATTTTATCTTTCTTATATATCCGATCTTTTTCCAACGGATAAAAAAGAGACATACTATACCCTTTATATGTATTTTCTTTATGGAATCTGGCTAGTTCCTCATTCTCTAAAAATCCTCTGTCCAAAAAAGAAGTGATTTTCGTTTGCACTCGATTAAGAGGAATATCTCTAATCAGAAAAATCTTCATCCTTATTTCAAATACTGTCATCTTCGTCCTCCTTTTTTAATTCCGATTTCTTGATTTTATGATACTTCTTTTATCTATATCTGTCAATACTTTTATATCATTTAATATTGATAATATTTTTTAGCACAAGCCAAATAGACTTTTACTCTATCGCTAATCTATTTTATAATTACATCACATGTTCCTATTTATCATCCATTTTATTTCATTAAATATATTTAAATACGTCCAACGTTGTTATTTATGATTATCATTATGTTACGCAATTTTGTAAAAGTCAATATTTTACTATGTATTCTATCATAGCAATACCTCTGCAACTCCTACTCTCTTATCTTAGAAATCCAAAAGGTTCCTCATCATGAAGAAAATGCATCATCATATAAGCACAGATCAATGCCACATTCTCTTCCTTCAAAATTCTTTTTACTTCTTCTCTGTCTGCCAGTACCACCTGAATCTCTTCCCCTGCTTCCTGGTATTTTTCACTGATTTCACCGGATGCATACCCGTACACAGTACCACAGGATTCATCCGTCATACCGATTGTAGTAAAATATGGTTTTTGATAGATTTCATCCACAGTAAGAGGTTCCAACAGCAATCCAGTCTCTTCTTTCATTTCCCGAACTGCTGCTGAATGATAATTTTCTCCCGAGTCCACCAATCCTGCCGGAAGTTCATATACATATCCGCCTAACGGATAACGATACTGCCGGATCAACACTACCCGGTCATGATTTTCTCCATACAAACTATAAATTACTACTCCGTCCGGCGTATTTTTTCCTGTCGTTATCTTCAGATCATCCACCGTTTTTGCCCGGGAAGCCACATAATAATGTCCCGGTCTTCCCACTTTATTTACCGTATCCAATTCATAAAAATTCAGAAATGGATTTTTTGTCACCTGCGTAATTTTTTTAATCTCTCCCATAACTCTCCTCCTTTTTCCTTATCCCATCTGATTTCCTTTCAGTAATCTGCTGATATGTTTATAGAGAAACATGGTAATCACAGATACCAAAATGCCCTTAACCATGTTAAAAGGAACAACAGAAAACAGACAAAACGTAAACAGATTGTCTATCACCGGGAAAATAGCAGAACCCATCTCTACGAAAGCATCCACTGGCATTCCAAAGGCCTTTCCATAAGCAGGCAAAAGTAAAAATGCATTTAAAATTCCTCCTGCCAACGCCATACAGACAGTTCCCACACCCATTCCGATCAGCGCGCTTTTTTTCGTTTTCCCTCTTCTGTAGATATATCCTGCCGGAACTACCAGAGCGCACCCTATAAGGAAGTTCGCCAATTCTCCTACTCCGGCTGTCAATGTTCCATTCAAGACGAAATTCAACAAAATTTTGATCATCTCAATCATCATTCCGGCCAAAGGTCCCAGAGCAAATGCTCCAATCAAAACCGGAAGTTCGCTAAGATCTAACTGATAAAATGTGGGCGCCAGAAATGGCAGAGGGACTTCCACCAGCATCAACACCGCCGCAACTGCCGACAGCATGGCAATCTGAGCCAGCATTCGCACGTTTGTAGTTCTTCTCACTCCTGTTTTCTTTACTGCATTTGTTGTTACACTCATATTTTTTTCCTCCTTTTTCTAAAAGGAAATTCCCGGAAGATTTTTTATTTCATGAGAAATTATTTCTTATGAAATAAAATACCCGGAAGAATACTTGATTCCTCCGGGTAAAGTCCACAATAAATACACTTCATCTACTGTTTTTCTTCTCTCATCCAGACTATACTGTCGGTACCGGAATCGCACCGGTTCAGCCATGTTTCCATGGGTCGCGGACTATACCGCCGGTGGGGAATCACACCCCGCCCCGAAGAATTTTCTTTTATGTTGCATTTATTATAACTCCTTCGCCCCTTGTATACAAGTATAATTTATAAATAACTATTACAATAATAACAGTTTAGCCCGTTTTATATCCCCACATTTCCACTGTTCATGCCCAATCCATTTTTTTCTGTGGGTAACCATTCTATTCCCTTTTTCACATAGGTATCCCAAAAATCCCATTCATGATTTCCCGGCGCCACTTCAAAGGTCACATCTACACCCTGTTCTCTGGCAAATTGTGCAAATTTCCTGTTACACGGAAGAAGACTGTCCTTATCACCACATGCCATAAAAATATGGGGAAACTCTACTCCCGCATCTTTCCCTGTTTTCAAAAGATATTCCGGATTCATGTCGCTTTCAAGCAGCTTATCCAGATTTCCAAAACAGGCTTCTGCATAATCTCTTCGTTCTATAAAAGATGGAGCATCATTAGTTCTCTGGGGAAAAGTATCTATATGCAGCGCGCTGGACAATGCTACGATATATCCAAACGTTTCATGATATTTCAGACCATTGCGTATTGCGCCATACCCTCCCATGGACAAGCCTCCTATAAATGTATCTTCACGTTTATGTGATAAGGGAAACATTTTTCTTGTCAGTTCTACCAGTTCTTTCCCTACAAATTCACCATAGTAATTGTGACCTGCCGGCTGATCTACATAAAATCCATTATCACCGGAAGGCATGACTACTGCCAGATCATTTTCTTCCGCATACCGGGCAATTCTTGTCCCATTCACCCAATCCGTATAATTTCCAAAAATACCATGCAGCAAATATAATGTTTTATACGGTTTTTCCTCTCTCGGAATCATTCCTGGCATCGCCATTTTATCCACCGGTAAAATCACATTGACCGGCACTGTACGCATCAAAGATTTTGACAATAAATTCACCTGAATAAAAGCCATTTTCATTTCCTCCCTTTCATACTTTTCGCATCTGACATAAACATTATCCCATTCCTTAGGGCAGAGATTTTAAGATGCTTTCATTATATCTCAAATTTCACAACAAATCTATTTTATTGGAACAGTTCACTGCTACTTTTGTTATCACAAAATACTGAAAAGCTCTTGACAAATATAAATAAAACCGTATAATGAACATTGTTCAGTTATGTGGAGGAGATATCTATGAATACTACAGTTACTTCAAAAAAAGAAATTTTGAGCGCCAGCCGGACGTTACTTCAAAAACAGGGATGGGCAGCGCTGAATATCCGAACAGTGGCAACGGAATGTAATATTTCTGTAGGCTCTATCTATAATTATTTTCAGAACAAATCGGATCTTATTGCAGCTACAGTAGAAAGTATATGGCATGATATTTTTCACTTTCCCGAATCTCCTTCTGCTTTTAAGGATTTTATCGAGTGTGTGGAATGGATTTTTGCCAGTCTGAAAAAAGGCGAAGAAATCTATCCTGGATTTTTTTCTTTCCACTCCATGATTTTTGTAAACGAAGATAAGGGAAATGGTCAACAGCTTATGTCTGAATCCTGGCGTCATATTTCTGAGAATTTATATCAGATATTAATGTGCGATTCTAAAGTTCGCAGAGAAGTTTTTGATGAGGAGTTCACTCCTTTAAAATTTGTAGAAATTATATTTTCTCTGATTATTGCTGCAATGATGCGGCATGATTATGATTGTTCCGGTATTATCGGAATGATTCGCCGAACCATCTATCTTTGATGGTTTTTTTCGGCAAAATTGAACATTGTTCAAAATTAGATGGATTCCATCTGAATTTGATAAAATTTTTTTAATGAAAGTGAGGATTTTTTATGAGAGCAATTATTGAAACTTCATTTGATGTGGTTTATCTGATTTCCGTTATCACGATAGGTATTCTGATGATTCTGAAAAGTAACGGAAACAAGGAGCATCGTCTATTTGGTATCATGGCTGTTGTACTTGGCGCCGGTGATTCTTTCCATCTGGTTCCCAGAGCTTTGGCGCTTTGCACCACCGGTTTGGAAAATTATGTAGTTCCATTGGGTATGGGAAAATTTATTACCTCTATCACCATGACTATTTTTTACATTATCCTTTACTATGTATGGCGGATTCGTTACAAAGTCCAGGGAAAGAAAAATATCACCATCGCTGTTTATGTTCTGTCAGCGCTGAGAATTATTCTTTGTCTGTTCCCTCAAAATAAATGGCTGAGCGCTTCTGCTCCTCTTTCCTGGGGAATCTATCGCAATATTCCTTTTGCACTTTTAGGTCTTCTGATTATCATACTCTTTTATAAGAGTGTAAAAAAACACAATGATAATGAATTTAAGTATATGTGGCTTACCATCGTATTAAGTTTTGGTTTCTACATCCCTGTCGTACTCTGGGCAGATACGATTCCTATGATTGGAATGCTTATGATTCCCAAAACCTGTGCCTACGTATGGACTGTTTTAATCGGATATAAAGCCATGAAAAATAACCGATAATTATTATTTATCATTTTGATAATTTTTATGTATTTTTATTATCATTGGATTTGTAGTATTCTATCTCCAGAACAAAGGAGGTAGCTCATGCAAAAGAAAACAAATCCAAAAATTTTATGGCAATTATTTTATTCTATGTTTTTATTAAGTTCCTGTACTTTCGGAGGGGGATTCGTAATCGTTTCTCTGATGAAGAAAAAATTCGTAGACGAAAAAAAGTGGCTGGACGAAGATGAGATGTTAGATATCACAGCCATCACCCAGTCTTCTCCCGGTCCCCTTCCTGTAAATGCTTCCGTGATCATCGGATATCGTATGGCAGGTATACCCGGTTCCCTGGCTGCTGTCTTTGGCACTATTCTTCCGCCAATGATCATTATCTCTCTGATCAGTCTTTGTTACGAACAATTTCGTACAAACGAAGTAGTTGCCCTGGCTCTTCAGGTCACTCGGGCAGGTGTTGCTGCTGTTATTCTGGATGTAACGCTGAATCTGGCAGGAAATATTATCCGCCTCAACAATAAATTTTATCTTTCCATGATGGGGATCTGCTTTATCCTGGTGGTATTTTTCCATGTGAGCGCTATGGTTATCATTCTCTCCTGTCTGGTCATCGGCGTCCTGACTGCCCTGATTCCTTTTCTGAGAAAGGAGGGTGCATAATATGATCTGGAAATTATTCTTTGCTTTCCTTCAAGTAGGACTTTTCAGTGTGGGCGGCGGTTACGCTGCAATCCCTTTAATCCAGGATCAGATTGTCAATATTCATCAATTGATGACCTTGGAAGAATTCAGTGATCTGATAACTATTGCAGAAATGACTCCGGGGCCCATCTCTATCAATTCCTCCACCTTTGTGGGAATGCAGTTGGGAGGAATCGTGGGAGTTTTGATCTGCACCATTGGCTGTATTATTCCATCTTTTATTATCTGTCTTACGCTGGCTCATTTTTATTATAAATACAGAAATTTTTCCGGTATCCAGAAAGTTCTGGCTGCACTCCGACCTGCTGTTGTAGCTTTAATCGCTTCCGCCGGTCTTTCCATTCTCACCCTGGGAATATTCCAAAACGGTGAAATTGCCCTGGGAAACATAAAATATATAGAAACAGTTCTCTTTGCTGTCAGTCTGTTTCTCCTGAGAAAATATAAAGTCAATCCCATTCTCATTATCCTGGGCAACGGAGTTATTGGAACTTTACTTTATCTCATCTTTTGACTTTACCATTTTTTCTAATAATTCCATGAAAATCTTCATTTCCGGAGAAATGAATTTGTTTTTGTGATAAATTAACCGGATAGTTCTCTTAAACTCCCTCTTTCCCAGAGGGAGTATTTCCATTTTTCCTTCCTCTATTTCCTGTTGAGCCATCATTTTTGATAAAATTGCAAATCCATCGGTGTATTCTACCGCCTGCTTTACGGTTTCCGTATTACTGCAGGAATATATTGGTTTTAACTGTAACCCTTCCTCCACAAGAAATCGTTCCAACTGATTTCTTGTACTGCTGCCCACTTCCCGGGAAACGAAAGGATATTTTTCCAGCTCCTGCAGCATGATTTTTTCCTTTCCCGCCAGCGGATGATTTTTTCTGACTACAATCACCAATTCATCTTCTGCCACATCCTGAACAATCAGATCCGGGTTATTTATCGCCCCTTCCACCAAAGCCAGATCGAGAGCATACTCTTCTATCATCTGTTCCATCCTGCTGGTATTATCCACCGTTGCCTCATAAGTAAACTTTTCCGGTAGATTCTCCAGTTTTTTAAGAAGCGGCGGAAGTATCTTAGTACCCACACTTACAGATGCCCCGATTCGAATATGGTATCTTTGACCTTCCTGACGAATCTCTTCTTCTAACTGCCGAAATGTCTCCAATACCTGCATCCCATGGATACGCATTTTTTCACCTGCACCGGTAAGGTAAAGACGCTGGCGAATCCGTTCAAATAACTTTACCTGATAATATTTTTCCAATTCTGTTATTCCTTTAGAAACTGCAGGCTGAGACAGATTTAATTTTTTTGCTGCTCCATGAGTAGTCTTTTCCTCACATACCGCCAAAAAGATTTCCAAATGATGTAATGTCATACGATATCCTTTCTTTTAATTGTCATATTTTTTTTATTATATCTGAAAATTTCTATTTACAAAACACTTTATTCTCATTTATAATAACTTTAAAATACTACGAAAGTCAAACACGAAAGGGGGATTCTTATGACTTGTCCACATTGCGGAAGTCCCGTAGAAAATGCTTCTGGTTTTTGTCCCACCTGCGGACAATCCCTTCAGACAGGGCAGCCGACACAATCTTATCAGCAACAGCAAAATTATCAGCAGCAACCGAATTATCAGCAACAGCCAGATTACCAGCAACAGCCGAATTATCAGCAGCCGTCTTATCAGTATTCTGGCAGCTATAACCAACCGGTTCAGCCATTCCCTTTAAAATGGTACAAATTTATTATTTATTTCCAGTTATTCCTGGCTATGGTAAATTGTATATTCAATACCATTACTTATTTTACAGGACTCCATTACGGCAGCGCCACAGATGCCGCCCTCGTGTATAATTATTATGGTATGAAGCTGAAAGTACTGGATATCTGTTTTGCTATCCTGTATCTGATTGCCTTTGTGTTTGCCATCCTTGTTCGCCAGAAACTGGCTCATTTTAAGTTAAAAGCCCCTCAGTGGTACATTGGATTTCTGATCTACACGCTGGCTCTGAATATCCTGTATCTGATTCTGGCATCCATCCTGATTGGCGTTCCCCTGTTAGATGCTGCTCTTATAGGAAACCTGGTGGGAAGTGTCGTTATGATCGTGATCAACTGGATTTATTTTAATAAGCGTGCCAGCCTGTTTATCAATGAATAAGTACGGATAAGAGCAATATCTTTACCAAAAAAATCTCTCACAGAAATCAGAATTTCTATATCTGATATTCCGTGAGAGATTCTCATTTTCTCTTCTATTTGATTCCCCGCATGGAAAGACCGATTCGTTTCTTATTCAAATCCACACTGATTACCCGAACGTCTACCACATCTCCCACGCTCACTGCTTCCAGGGGATGTTTAATAAATTTGTCACTGATCTGGGAAATATGCACCAGACCATCCTGATGAACGCCAATATCTACAAAGGCGCCAAAATCAATTACATTCCGGACAGTTCCTTTTAAGATCATTCCTTCTTTCAAATCCTTCATATCCAAAACGTCAGAGCGTAATACCGGTTTCGGCATATCCTCTCTCGGATCTCTTCCCGGACGTCCCAGTTCCTTCATAATATCTCGAAGTGTGATCTCGCCAATCCCCAGTTCTTCTGCCAATTGTGCATAATCTTTTATAAAAATCGCCTTATGGCCATTTTCAAAATATTCTTTGACTGTAAATCCCTGTTTTCCAAAAAGTTTCTCCACTGCCTCATAACTTTCCGGATGTACGCTGGTGGCATCCAGAGGATTTTCTCCTCCCAGAATTCTGGTGAATCCTGCACACTGCTCAAACGCTTTGGGACCCAGTTTTGCCACCTTTAAAAGCTCCCGGCGATTGCGGAATCGTCCATTCTCTTCCCGATATGCTACAATATTTTTTGCAATCACCTTACTGATACCGGAAATATATTCCAACAGAGAGGCAGATGCCGTATTCAAATCAACTCCTACTTTATTTACACTGTCTTCCACCACTCCATGAAGAGCTTCACCCAGCTTTTTCTGGTTCATATCATGCTGATACTGTCCCACACCAATAGCTTTCGGATCGATTTTAACCAATTCTGCCAGGGGATCTTGTAATCTTCTTGCAATAGAAGCAGCGCTTCTTTGACCTACATCGAAATTAGGAAATTCTTCTGTTGCCAGTTTACTTGCCGAATATACAGAAGCTCCCGCTTCGTTGGTGATCACATACTGCACTTTTTCCGGAATCTCTTTTAATAATTCCACAATAATCTGCTCTGATTCCCGGGAAGCCGTACCATTTCCCACGGAAATCAATTCAATATGATACTTGGAAATCAGTTTTTTCAACGTTTCCTTGGCAGCTTTGATTTTTGCTTCTGTTGTAGGAGCTGTGGGATAAATTACGGTAGTATCCAATACTTTTCCTGTCTCATCTACTACTGCCAGTTTACATCCGGTACGAAAAGCCGGATCCCATCCCAATACTACCTTTCCCACAATAGGAGGCTGCATAAGAAGCTGTTCCAGATTCTTTCCAAATACTTTGATTGCTCCATCCTCTGCTTTCTCTGTAAGATCGCTGCGGATTTCTCTCTCAATAGCCGGTGCGATCAAACGTTTATAACTGTCCTCAACTACTGCTTCCAAAACGGGTGTCGTATACGGATTCTCATTTTTGATCACCTGACGCTTCAGCCAGGAAAGGATTTCTTCTTCCGGCACATTAATTTTAACAGTAAGGATTTTTTCTTTTTCTCCTCTGTTTAACGCCAACACTCTGTGACCGGCAAGTTTGGAAATAGGCTCTTCAAAATCATAATACATCTCGTATACAGATTCTTCTCCCGCTTTTTTTGCAGAAGATGCCAAAGAACCGCTTTTTACTGTCATTTTACGAATATGAATTCGATAATCAGCCTCATCGGAGATACTTTCTGCCAGAATATCTTTTGCTCCTGCCAGAGCCTCCTGCACATCTGCAACTCCTTTTTCTTCCGAAACAAAAGGCTCTGCCTCTTTTTCCAGAGGAATATTCGTCGTCTGCTGTGAGATGATCGCAGCCAGCGGCTCCAGTCCTTTTTCCTTTGCCATAGTTGCTCTTGTACGACGTTTCGG
Source organism: Oliverpabstia sp. (assembly GCA_034114925.1). Classification (GTDB taxonomy): domain Bacteria; phylum Bacillota; class Clostridia; order Lachnospirales; family Lachnospiraceae; genus Oliverpabstia. Next base: position 100,279 of record JAXEUM010000084.1, on the reverse strand, counting down.
ACGATATGGTCTGTACAAATCTTCTACAACCACCAACGTCTGTGCAGCAAGAATTGCATTTTTCAATTCTTCCGTCAGTTTTCCCTGCTCTTCAATACTGGAAAGCACCTGTGTTTTTTTATCTTCCAGATTTCTCAAATATAAAAGTCTTTCATGCAGATTTCTCAAAATCTCGTCATTCAAAGAACCTGTAGCTTCTTTTCTGTATCGTGAAATAAAGGGAATAGTATTTCCCTCATCTATCAATTGAACAGCAGCTTCTATCTGCCATTTTTGTACCTGCAATTCATCGGTTAATGCCTGAATAATATCCATGTTGTCTGTCTCCTTTCTTTTCCTGTACTACCTTACCAAAAATCTGCTTCTCTTGTCAATATCATGATGTGAAGGGAGAGATTTTGTGGTAACAGTTCAGCCATACAGTGTACGTGAAGCCCAAAACATGCTTGCATATTTTTGCAAGCGGACATCTGTATGAGCTGAACACCCGCTTATGAGTAAAACAGTGGCGTCAGCCACGATAAGCACGAAGTGCGGTTTTACGAATGGCGCAGGCTGAACTGTTACATTTTGTGAAATCATCTGTTGCCACATTTCTCTCAAATATGCTATACTACCTCATAACAAAGATGCCTGACGAATTGTTTGTGCTTTGCACTTTTACAATTCTTCCCATCTAATAAATCATGATATAAAATTAAATTGATGTTGAGATCAAAAGACAGATCAGAACGGAGGAATTTATGAACGATAACCAGAGACAAGACTGGTGGCCGGAAAATAATACCGACTCTTCGAATAACAACTCCAACATTTCTTCTGATTCCACTTCTTGGGAACATTCCGGAAACTATCAGCAGCCGGAAGACAATCAGCCGGATCAGAAAAATGAATGGAACAACAATTCGTACCAGGAAAACACAAACGACGGCTGGAGCAGCGGCTCCTACCAAGCGGGACAATACAATGGCGAGAACAACGATTCCAGCCAGAATGGACAATATAACCCTTGGAATAATGATTCCAGTCCAAACAGTCAAAATAACGGCTGGAACAACAATCCCGGTCAAAACGGACAATATAACGACTGGAACAACAATCCCTATCAAAACGGACAATATAACGGTGAGAACAACAATCCCTATCAAAATGGACAATATAACGGCTGGAATCAGACGCCCACCCGTCCGCCTCTTCGCTCTGTAAACAGTATGGCGGTGGCTTCACTGGTGATGGGCATTTTATCTGTGGTATTAATCTGCTGTGGCTTTTCTTTTTGCTTTGGAGCGCTGGGAATTATTTTTGCTCTCCTTTCCCGAAGAAATGGTCCCATGGATCCACAGGCAAAAGCCGGTTTGGGTCTTTCCATTGGCGGTACGGTAATCGGCATTGCCATGATTCTTTTCCTTACCATTGGAAATTCTCAATATTCCGAAATCATGCAGGAATATGAAAGATTCTACAACGAATATGAAGACGATTATTATGAGGATGATATTTTTGAAAATTATTATGAAAATCTTCCTTTTGAAAATAGTTTTCCTGATAATAATAATCCCTTCTGATATCCCGAATCAAAGACGGGATATCCCCAAAAATAATAACAGATTTTTTATGATCCAATTGCCAATTACAATGATAACGGCAACGATGCCATACCATCTGTGATATCTGCTCCCCCAAAGATATTTTTCCCGGGACAGCCACTGGATGGTATTGGATATGAGATACCACCCATACAATACTACGGTATATAATACAATGGGATGATAATAAAACGAATGAAAGAGATTTCCATGGAGCAATTCCAAGACAGCCCGTGTACCTCCGCAGCCCGGACAGTAAAATCCTGTAAGAGTTCGGAATACACACGGCGGTATTATCTGTAAAAAGGATTCTAACCGAAAACCTCTTTGATAAAGATTGATGGCAACTAAAATAAGCAGTCCCAACAGGCACCAGGTAATCTGACAAAGACGATAAGATTTCTTTTCTACAGCAGGTTTCATTCGAATATTTTCCTTTCATCCCTCACCTGGAGGTTTATTTATGAAGCGTTCAAAAGAATTAAAGGCTATGGCCAGAATGCAGTTGGCTGGAAAATTCGGCACCTACATTGGCGCTTATGCCCTGTATTTTATGATTTCAGGAGTTCTGTCCTCATTATTGGGATTTTTCCTTGCTGGTACCACGACCAATGCTACGATGAATGGATTCCCATTCCACAGCATTCCGCAAATGATTCTGTACTTTATTGTTTCCCTGATCATTTCTTTAATTTTATCTGTATTTGCCCTGGGATTCAATAAAATGTTTCTGGATGGAAGCCGGGGATACCCTGTACGGTTTGATGATTTATTTTATGGCTTCCGCCATCATCCGGATCGAGTGATTCTGTTACAGTTTCTTATCATGCTGATCTCTCTTGTCTGTGTTGCTCCCGGTTATATCCTGATACTCTGTACTATACTTATGGAGCTTTCTTTTCCTGTAATGATTGCGGGAATTATTTTACTGATTATCGGATGCATCGCCGTAATTTATTTTTCTCTTTCTTTCAGTCTGTGTATGTTTCTGCTGGCAGATTACGATGATCTCAGCGCCATGCAGGCTCTGAAAGAAAGCCGCAAACTTATGACAGGAAACAAGTGGAGATATTTTGTTCTGCAGCTTTCTTTTATGGGACTTCTCCTTCTTGGTGTTCTTTCCTGCTATCTGGGACTTTTATGGATCCTTCCGTATATGACCATGACACAGACCAATTTCTACAGAAATATCACACAGGAAATCTGATTGTAAAAACAATCGCAAGCATAAAAAGATGGGTATCGCCAAAGCAAATGTGCGATACCCATTTTTTTATTCAGATAAACCAAATGCATCATGTACTGCGTTCATCGCAGACAGTGCGTCCTTAGAATCCACCAATACTGTGATTCGAATTTCAGATGTAGCTATCATATTGATATTTACATTCTGACTGTACAGACATTCAAACATCTTTGCTGCCACTCCCGGGTTGGACATCATCCCTGCGCCCACAATCGACAATTTTGCCACATCGCAGTTATATTCCACCCGTTCAAATCCTAACACATCCTGATATTCTTCCAGCAATTCAATCGCTTCTCTCAGATTCTCATGAGAAACGGTAAAGGAAATATCTTTTGTTCCCTCACGCCCCACAGACTGAATGATAATATCCACATTAATATTTCTTCTTGCCAGTGTATTAAACAATTTAAAAGCGCTTCCCGGTATATCCTGGATTCCTATTACAGAAATTCGATCTGCATTTCTGTCCAAAGCCACTCCGCTGATGATCATTCTCTCCATTTTCTTCACGACCTCCTTAACTTCTGTCCCTTCTGATTCATTTAAACTGGAACGCACTATCAAGCGCACTCCATATTTTTTCGCCATTTCTACAGAACGATTATGCAGCACCCCTGCACCCAGAGCTGCCAGGTCTAACATCTCATCATAGGTGATTGCTTTCAGTTTTCTGGCTTTTGGAACCAGACGAGGATCGGCAGTATATACTCCATCCACATCTGTGTAGATCTCGCAGGCATCTGCATGAAGAATTGCCGCCAGAGCAACTGCTGTGGTATCAGAACCGCCTCTTCCCAGAGTCGTATAGTCATCATATTTATTTACGCCCTGAAAACCGGTAACGATTACAATCTTACGATCATCCAGTTCTCTGCGTATCCGTTCTCCGTCGATTTTTTTCAGACGGGCATTTCCATGGGCGCTGGTGGTATTCATCGGCACCTGAAAAGCATTCAAAGATACCGCCCGAACACCCAGTTCTGCCATAGCCATAGCCATAAGAGATACGGACATCTGTTCTCCAATAGTAAGCAACATATCCATCTCTCTTTTCGGCGGATTGGGATTAATTTCCTTTGCTTTGGCAATCAGCTCATCCGTATATTTTCCCATAGCAGAAAGAACTACAACCACATCGTGTCCTTTCTGGTAATCCTGAATACACCGTTTTGCCACATTAAAAATCCGTTCTTTATTGGCAACTGAAGTGCCGCCGAATTTCTTAACGATTAACATTCGTCTCCTCCTGACTGTGCAGATATTCTGTTACTGTTCACTCCGTTCACAGTAACGACATTTTTAGCGAAAGTTCTTCTGTTACCGGAGAAGATATTCCATCATCTCATAGCCTTTTTCAAAAAAATTTCCGCTTCTTTCTGCCTCTGCCTCGTTGTATTTCCATGTCTCTTCCTTCTTTGCCGCACTGTCATACAACAAATATGGTACAGGATCCGATGTATGGGTACGTACACTGACCGGAGTGGGATGATCCGGAAGAATTAACATACGATAAGGTTCTCCATACTCATCCATTTTCTCCTTCACCAGACGAATAATCCGCTGATCCAGATATTCGATTGCCTGTATTTTCCGTTCCACACTTCCCTGATGCCCCATCTCATCCGGAGCTTCCACATGGATGTAAGCAAAATCATACCCCTTTTTCGTCAATGCGTCAACTGCTGCCTGCGCTTTTCCCTCATAATTTGTATGCAAACCGCCATTTGCCCCTTCCACAGTTACATTTGTCATTTCTGCACCTACAGCGATCCCTTTCAGCAAATCTACCGCTGATATCATAACGCCTTTTTTGCCATATTTCTTTTCAAAAGAATCCAGAGAAGGCTTTGTTCCTGCTCCCCAAAACCATAAACTGTTGGCGGGATGTAATCCCTTTGCTTTTCTTTCCAGATTCAAAGGATGTACGGATAATATCTCATAGCTTCTCTTCTGCATCCAGGACAGCACCTTATCTTCCGGCAAATATTCTCCGATTCTCCTCTCCAGAATATCATGAGGGGGAGTTAATTCCACTGCTTTTCCCTGCTTCCAGATCAGGCAGTGCCGATAGCTGGTTCCCACAGAAAACTGATACGTTTCATTCGCCATTTCTTCCATAACCGCCTGCAAAAGAACGGCTGCATCTTCTGTACTGATTTCACTGGAGCTGTGGTCGATCATAATCTTATCCTCATAAGCCTCTTCCTCTTCGGATACTGTTACAATATTGCAGCGGATAGCAATATCTTCTTCTTCCATATCCACACCGATACTCAACGCCTCCAAAGGAGAACGACCTGTATAATATCTTTTTGGATCATACCCCATCACCGCCAGATTGGCCGTGTCACTTCCCGGCTTCATTCCCTGGGGAATCGTCTGTGCCATCCCAATTTCCGAAATCTTCGCCAACGCATCCATAACCGGCGTCTTTGCATACTCCAAAGGTGTTTTATCATCCAGCTCTTTCACTGGATAATCTGCCATTCCATCACCTAAAATCACCACGTATTTCATACCATTTCTCCTCCCTGTTCTCCAAAAATGTAACAGAAAAGAGCCGTCACACGGAATCCTTTTGTGCGACAGCCCCTTATCCTCTAAAAACCAACCCGGCTCCTAACCGTCTTACTCCCTGCCTAATATTTTTAAGTAATGAACCCCTGTCTGTTCTTCCATCTGACCTACCATATTTTCCACATCTCCCGCTTCCGGCAGAATCTCCACACTCAAGGTCAATGTGGCAATCCCATTGATAGGAATACTCTGATGAATGGTCAAAATATTTCCTCGAAACTGAGCAACGGTTCTCAATATATCGGAAAGGATTCCCGGTTTATCGTCCATCTGAAGAATAAAAGTAACAGTTCTTCCTTTCGCCTGATCATGAAAAGGAAAAATATCATCTTTATACTTATAAAAAGAACTTCTGCTGATTCCTACCCGTTCCGTAGCCTCCTGTACCGTCACAGCCTTCACGGAATCAAGAATCTTCTTTGCTTCTACAACCTTCAAAAGTACTTCCGGAACTGCTTTTTCTTTTACCACATAGTATTTTGTCTTATTTTCCATGTCTCTCCCCGCCTCATATTCTGTCGCTTCCAAGTCTGTTCGCCTCTGAAACACATTTGTAGTCATGCAAAAGATGTTATCATATTTTTTTCCGATATGCAAGCCTTTTTATTTTCTCATGTTCTTCCCAAACGTCAGGCAGAATAGAATTTCCATAATCAAAGACTTCTTCCACCGCCACCATGACTGGAACCGCTGTTGGAAGTATGTACGCTGCTTCGTCCTCCGCCGCCGGAACCGGAAGAGGTATCTTTGGGAATATGTCTTCTTGTCACCACTTCATTTATGAAACGATCCTCTTTTCCGGATAAACTTAACTTTCCGTTCTTCTGAAACGGATAGGAATAGTCGCTGTGTTTCATCTTATAAGAGGAACGGACAGATACGGCAAAAATGATTCCACAGGCCGCAGCAATCCCCAGAGCAATCAAAAATTCCACCAAAGTTATGGAACGATAGCGGCTCACTTCTCCTGTTTCTACATTATAAGTATACTGATTACCCGGAATTCCATCTTTCATATAAACTTCCGTCTGGTCCAGCATCTGCAAAATACCAGTTCCATATTCTTTTCCCTGAAGACTGGAATACCCTGTGTCAATCACCCGTTCTATTCTCTCATCTGTAAAAAAACGAATCATTGTTCCGCTAGTAGAAATCCAAACATTTCCATTATCCAGATCGATAAGAAATAAGGCTCCGTTTTCTCCGTATCCATTGGTATCATAATAATCATCCGCATACTCTTCCGATGATTTTCCTTCTGCATCCAGAGTCGTTACTATCACATAATCCTGCTTCCACTCTTCTGACAATTCTTTTGCCCTTTCTGTGATAGTCTGCTCCTGTGCTTCTGTAAAAAGATCTGCCTGATCTGCTACGATTTCTCCGGAAGCTTTTGCCGGTTCTGCTGCAAAAAGCAAAATTCCCAACAGTAACCCTGTGATCCACCCTTTTTTCCTCATACTCATATCAGAAATCCTCCTGCCAATCCCAGCAAAAATACAACCAAGAAAATAATACCAGATACCAGCGCCAGTTTTTTCTTTTCCAAAGGAAGTTCACCGCAAACTTTACCGGTCTGCCCATTGATAGCATAATAGTAAGTTTTCCCATCATTTCCTTTATAGGTAACAACCCAGGCGGGAACCATCGCATACTCCCAGTCCTCTTTCGTAGTACGAATCTGAGAATTTACCGTATTCACCGTTGTATAGCCGTCTACGGTACCTCTGAGCATTTTTTCTGCATAGTCCTTCACATCTTCCTGAATACCCTGCTGAAACTCTTCCTGTTCCATATCTCTTTTTTCAGCCTGAAAACCGGATAAATATCCCATGGAGAATTTCTTTGCCTCTTCCATATTATACGGCTGTACCCCTTCTACCAGTTTTTTATTGGCTTTTTTCAGGGCATTTCTGGAAATTCCGGGAAATTCCAGATTTCCTTCCCGATAAAGATCATAATATCGAGTCTCCGTATATTCCGTATCTCCTCTTCTCCACACGCGAACTTTGGTAGCTTTCGCCTGCATACGCGCCTGTCCACTCCAATTCACCAGCCAGTAAGGAAAATATACACCGGACAACAGTTCTATCTGCTTTTTATTAAAGAATCCTTTGGGAACAAATTTTTTCTTACTTACATTCTCCAGGAACATTGATTCTGCTTTTTTACGATCCACTGAAAATGGCAGGATCCATTTTGGTAAAAATTCGCCTGACACCCTTCCTGATAATACTACCGGATTGTGGCAATAGTAACAATAGGTTGCCGCCGTAGTCTCATCCGTGACAATTTCTGCACCACAGCTGGGGCAGGTATATACCACTGCTTTCTGAGTTTCTCCCTGGATCTCCTGATCTTCTTCCCCCTGTCTCTCATCAAAACCAGCCGCCCCTGTTTCCTGGGACGGCTGTGCCTTTGTCTGTATTTCATCCATCTGTTCCTGCGTAAAATCAGAACCACAATACGGACATTCATACTTTTGGGTGGAAGGTTCAAAAACTAACTCCCCATCGCAATTGGGGCATTTAAAACTGATAACTGCCATATTTTAAACCTCCTGCCTGATATCAACGGGATTTTCCACACTCACTGCAAAACTTCCCTGTGTTCTTGTGTCCACAACTACACACCCATTCTCCTGCCGGGCGGGGCGCACCACATTCGCTGCAGAACTTTCCTGTGTTTTCATGGCCACAACTGCATACCCAAGTCTCTTTCACTGGCCGGGGCTGACCGCACTCACTGCAGAACTTTCCTGTATTTTCATGACCGCAGCTGCAGATCCAACTGTCTTTTTCTCTGGCGGCTTCCTTTTCTTTTGCTTTCTTTTCTTCTTCTGCCTGACGAGCCGCCTGATTCATCTGCATCTGCTGTACATTCGCAGCGGACATGGAAGATGCCATAGCTCCTCCCATCTGGGACGCCATATTCATTCCCATAAATCCAACGGTACTTCCTCCCGGATTTTTTCCGGCTGCTTCCATACCACGGGCAAATGCACCCTGCACATACCCCTCTCGCACCATAGGATCTCCCAGCATAGCTCCCTGATTTCTCATATTGATCAGCTTCTGAGATTCCTCGTCATAAGATACGCTGGCAATTCCCACAGACTGAATCTCTATTCCACGATTCTGCCGCCAGTCTTCATCCAGAGTATCCGCCATATATTTGGAAAGTTCCCTGCTTTTAGAAGATACATAGGAAATTCTCACACCGTCTGCCGACATCTGATTGATCGAAGACTGCAAAGCATCCAGAAACTCATACAGATACTGCTCGTTAATATCTTTTATCTCTACCTGTTCTCTGTTTTTGGGAATTGCTTCCACATAGAAACGAATCGGATCTTTAATCTTAATAGAATACGTTCCATGCGCTCTTAAAAACAATTCCGCATTATAAAAATTGTCGAAATAATTGATGGGATTCCGAGTACCAAACTTGATCCCCTTAATCTCCTGAAGATTCAGATAGTAAACCTTCTGTGCTGTAGGTGTAGTTCCTCCAAAACGAAATCTGTCAAAGGAGTTCCGAATCACTTCGTCCAGATTTCCACCGAACATAGAAGGCATGGAAGAATTGTCCACAGTGAAATATCCCGGTTCTGCACTGTAATCCACAATTTTTCCCCCGTCCAGCAACATCATAAACTGTCCTTCGTAGACATGGATTACGGAACCATTGGAAATAACATTCCGACTGCCTTTTTTATTCGCACCTTTACCGGTGCAAATTCCCCGGGTCATTACCGTCTGATCTCCCATATCTTCCGGTTCTACCACTTCCAGCCACTGATCTGCAAAAGATCCCCCCACAGTTTCTTTCAATGCCCTGATAATTCCCATAAATACCTCCCTTTCTGATTACTCACCTATCTGTGAATCAGCAGACTTTTTGCCTCCCAACGCAATCCATTTCAAATATCCGTTAATAAACGGATCAATATTTCCATCCATCACGCTGTCTACATTTCCACTCTCTGTTCCTGTTCTGTGATCTTTTACCATAGTATACGGCTGCATCACATAAGAACGAATCTGGTTTCCCCAACCGATATCTGTCACTTCACCGCGAATACCGGAAAGTTTTTCCATATTTTCCTGCTGCTTCAGAAGATATAATTTGGCTTTCAGCATCTGCATAGCCTTATCTTTGTTCTGGAACTGTGACCTCTCATTCTGACACTGTACCACAATACCCGTAGGCAAATGGGTAATTCGAATTGCCGAAGAAGTCTTATTAATATGCTGTCCTCCGGCTCCACTGGAGCGATACGTATCAATCCTCAGCTCGTCTTCCTTGATATCCACATCCAGGTCTTCGTCAATATCCGGCATCACATCACAGGATACAAAGGACGTCTGACGTTTTCCTGCCGCATTAAAAGGCGAAATACGAACCAGACGGTGTACACCTTTTTCTGACTTCAGATATCCGTAAGCATTCTCCCCGTGGACTTCAAAGGTAACAGATTTGATACCTGCCTCATCACCATCCAGATAATCCAATACTTCCAGAGAAAAGCCTTTCTTTTCTGCCCAGCGGCAATACATACGATAAAGCATTCCCGCCCAGTCACAGGATTCGGTACCTCCTGCTCCTGCGTTCAGTTTCACAATGGCGTCATTTCTGTCATACTCTCCTGAAAGTAATGTTTTCATACGAATACTTTCAAAGTCCGCCTCAAACTGGTCAAGAATCTCCTGAATCTCCTCGATCACTGAGGAATCATTTTCTTCATATCCCATCTCGATAAGAGTTTCCATATCTTCCATCTGACTTTCCAGATTTTCATACGTTTCCTTATCATCTTTGAGACTTTTCAGTTCTTTCATCATTTCCTGGGAGCGCTCCGGGTCATCCCAGAAATTCGGCTCTTCCATTTTTCTTTCTAATTCTTCGATCCGCTTTTCCTTATTAGCGAGGTCAAAGTGAATCCCTCACTTCCACTAATGGTTGTGTATAGGAATTCAGAGTTGTCTTGAATTGATCTAATTCTACCAAAAGTTTCACCCTCTTTCCTTTTTTGACTCTCTTGTGAGTCCATACAATTCCTTTTTATTATACGTGTTTTTCCTCTGCAGCACAAGAAAATTTTATTCCCGGCCACTGGTCATAATTTTCCAGATAAATAGTTCCCAATTCTTTCATCTTTTCCTGCTCCGGTTCTGACTCATCCCACACAGCTACCAGAGGAAAGCCCGCCCGTTTTGCTGTCTCTGCCGCATGAAGTGCATCTTCAAACACAAGCGTTTCTTCCACCCTGGTTCCCAGCGATTCTCTGGCCACCTGATAAATCTTATCCGAATGTTTTCCCTCGCCTACCTGCCGACAGCAGAAAATAGACTGAAAATATTCTCGGATCCCCACTCTCTTTAATGCATATTCAATCATATAAGAATCGGTAGCGGAAGCTACGCACATAGGAATTCCCGCCTCTTTTAATTCATCCAGAACTTTTCGGATTCCCGGTTTTTCTTCCACCTCGTTCAGATAAAATTCTTCCATCACCCGGTAGATATCTTTGATCAATTCTTCCGGACTTTCTTCAAATCCATACACTTCCTTCAAATGCTCTGCCGCCTGTCTCATACTCATTCTGGATAAAATATCACCCAGTCCCGGCTTGGGTTCTCTTCCCCTTTTTTCCACATAGATATTTCCCAATCCGTACCACATAAACATAGAATCCACTAAAGTTCCATCCATATCAAAAATAGCGCCTTTTATATTCATTTTCTCCTCCGTTGTAATTTTCCTTAAAACACCCTTTTATCTCTGCAAAAATCCATAAAAAGAGCTGTCGTACCAGACATTATTCAGGAATCTTTCATCCCTGCCGCCACAACAGCTCTTCTTTTATCTTTTATATTTTTTTACGTCCACAACACTGTTTGTATTTCTTTCCGCTGCCACAGGGACAGGGATCGTTTGGATATATTTTATCCTGCTGACGACGTACAGGCCCCTTCTGAGAAGATTCGTCCTTATTTGTTCCGGTCACCTGAGCTACCTGCTCTCTTTCCACTTTCTGCTCAATGCGTACATGGTAGAGAAGACGGATAGTATCCTGCTGAATGCCGCTGATCATACCATCAAACATCTCGAAAGCGCTCATCTTGTATTCTACCTTCGGATCTCTCTGACCGTATGCCTGCAAACCGATACCCTGACGCAACTGTTCCATATCATCAATATGATCCATCCATTTGCGGTCAATCACTTTCAGAAGAACTACTCGCTCCAGTTCACGAATCTGTTCTGCTTCCGGAAATTCTGCTTCTTTTAATTCATATAACTTGATAGCCTCTTCTTTCAGATTCTGTTTTAACTGATTTTTCTTCAGTCCCTTTACACTCTCACTGGTAATGGTTTTCAGCGGAATGATAGGCAAAAGAACGGTATTCAGTTCCACCAGATCCCATTCGTCGGATTCGATTTCTTCGTTGATACACATATCAATGGTATTGTCAATCGTATCTGTGATCATCTTACAGATCGCGTCTCTCATATTTTCCCCATCCAGAACACGACGTCTTTCTTTGTAAATAATCTCTCTTTGTTCATTATTTACCTGATCGTATTCCAGCAGGTTTTTACGGATTCCGTAGTTGTTGCTTTCTATCTTCTTCTGAGCCTTTTCAATGGCACTGGACAGCATCTTATGCTCAATCTGTTCATTTTCTGCCACGCCCAGACTGCTGAATACAGACATCAGTTTTTCTGATCCGAACAGACGCATCAGATCATCTTCCAGAGAAATATAGAATCTGGATTCACCGGGATCTCCCTGACGTCCGGAACGACCACGGAGCTGATTGTCAATACGTCTGGATTCATGACGCTCTGTACCGATAATCTTCAGACCGCCTGCTTCTCTCGCCTCTTCGTCCAGCTTAATATCCGTACCACGACCTGCCATATTGGTAGCAATGGTAACTGCCCCGGCAACACCGGCCTGCGCTACGATCTCTGCCTCCAGTTCATGGAATTTTGCATTCAACACCTGGTGCTTAATTCCTTCTCTTCTCAGCATATTACTCAAAAGTTCAGAAGTTTCAATGGTAATCGTACCCACCAGAACAGGCTGGTTCTTTGCGTGAGCTTCTTTGATCTCATTCACAACCGCACGGAACTTCTCTTTCTTTGTCATGTACACGGCATCATCTCTGTCGATACGCTGAATCGGGCGGTTGGTAGGAATCTCAATAACGTCCATTCCGTAAATCTCACGGAACTCCTGTTCCTCAGTCAGTGCAGTACCTGTCATACCGGCTTTCTTTTTATATTTATTAAAGAAGTTCTGGAAAGTAATGGTAGCCAGAGTTTTACTTTCTCTTCTTACCTTTACGTGTTCTTTCGCTTCAATCGCCTGGTGGAGACCGTCAGAATATCTTCTTCCCGGCATGATACGTCCCGTAAATTCATCTACGATCAGAACCTGATCGTCTTTTACTACGTAATCCTGATCTCTGAACATCAGATTATGTGCGCGAAGAGCCAGAATAATATTGTGCTGAATCTCCAGATTCTCCGGATCTGCCAGGTTCTCAATATTAAAGAACTTCTCTACCTTCTTTACGCCTTCTTCTGTCAGATTGACTACTTTATCTTTTTCATTGACGATAAAATCACCGGTCTCAATGATTTCTTCTCCCATAATGGCGGTCATCTTTGTCATCTCACCGCTGGCTTCTCCACGCTCTAACTGTCTTGCCAGAATATCGCAAACCTCGTAAAGCTTTGTGGATTTTCCACTCTGACCGGAAATGATCAATGGGGTACGCGCCTCATCGATCAAAACAGAGTCCACCTCGTCGATGATCGCATAATGCAGATCTCTTTGTACCAGTTGTTCTTTATAAATAACCATGTTATCACGAAGATAATCAAAACCATCTTCATTATTGGTTACATAGGTAATATCACAGGCATACTGTTCCCGTCTCTCATCATTCTTCATGGAATTCAGGATCACGCCTACTGTCAGTCCCAAAAACTCATGTACCTTTCCCATCCACTCCGCATCACGCTTTGCCAGATAGTCATTGACCGTTACAATATGAACTCCCTTTCCTTCCAGGGCATTCAGATACGCCGGACAGGTAGATACCAACGTCTTACCTTCACCTGTTCTCATCTCCGCAATACGTCCCTGATGAAGGATAATTCCACCGATCAACTGTACCCGGTAATGTTCCATGTTCAATACTCGTCTGGAAGCCTCCCGGACAGTAGCAAATGCTTCCGGAAGCAAATCGTCCAAGGTTTCCCCATTTGCCAGACGTTCCTTAAATTCTCTTGTCTTATCTTTCAGCTGTTCATCTGTCAGTTCTATCATTGATGGACGAAGTGCCTCAATCTTATCCACCAGGGGCATAATTCTTTTCAATTCTCTGGAACTGTGTGTTCCGAAGAGTTTTTCTGTTAATTTCATATTGTCACTCCTGTTAAAATTCATGTTTTCACAATACTATTAACTATTCTAACACTTTCTTATCAGTTAGACAACTTTATTTTTCTATTATCTTCATACCCGGCTCGATGCAAAAAATGTGGCTGCACACTTTGTGCAGCCACATCTGTCATCATTCTTTTTTATTACCCGTCAAAATCGGTAACTCAATTAAAATTCCGGTTCAATCAGACCGTAAGTATTGCCTTTTCTCTTGTATACCACATTTACTTCTTCTGTCTCAGCATTACGGAACACAAAGAAATTATGTCCTAACAGTTCCATCTGTACACAGGCATCTTCCGGATACATCGGTTTAATACCAAATCGTTTGGTACGAATGATATTCACCTCTTCTTCCTCAAGAAAATCATCTTCCATAAATGTTTTCTGGAAGTTTCCTGCTCCCTGCTGTTTGTTCACAATCTTGGTTTTGTATTTACGAAGCTGACGTTCTATCACTTCTTCCACCAGATCAATGGATACATACATATCACTGCTCACCTGCTCGGAACGAATGATATTTCCTTTTACTGGTATGGTCACTTCAATCTTTTGTCTCTCTTTCTCAACACTTAAGGTAACATGGACTTCTGTTTCAGGAGTAAAATACCTTTCCAATTTTCCAAGTTTATCCTGGATAGCCGTCTTTAAACCATCTGTCACATCGAGATTTTTTCCGCTGATAATAAATTTCATGCTGCCAACCCCTTCGTCCTATATTTTACAAAAGCTGAACTGTTGCTTCTGTAAGTAGTTATATTATATCAATTTATCCTGAACTTGGCAACTTTTTTTGCAAACTTTATATACAATTCACAATTTTAACTGTAAACTTTAGGAATGTTACTTTCCCATAAATCCCAAAACCTTTTCAAACTCCATAGTTCCCCCAAAAAGATCCAGGGCGCTTCCTATTGTCACATCCACATGATTTTTTCCCGCATTGCGGAGTATCTCCAGATCATGAAAGCTTCCCACACCTCCGGCATAAGTTATTGGAATCCGGGTACACTTTGCCAGCATTCTTACCAGCTCTTCTTCAATTCCGGATGCTTTTCCCTCCACATCCACTGCATGAATAAGAAATTCGTCACAGTGTCCGGAAAATTCTTCTAATATTTCCTCTGTCACGGGAACCTGGGTAAATTTCTGCCATCGATCTGTAACAATATAGTACTGTCCGTCTTTTTTCCGACAGCTAAGATCCAATACCAGATGTTTTTTCCCCACCGCCTGTTCCATTTTTTTCAGATTTTCCCAGCAGATTTGTCCATCTCGAAATACAAAGGAGGTCACGATCACATGGCTGGCTCCTGCTCTTAAGAATTCTTCACAATTTTCATTGTGAATACCTCCTCCCACCTGCAATCCTCCCGGATAAGCTGCCAGAGCTTCCAACGCCTGCTGTTTTGTAGCCTGATAATAAGGGGATATCGCCGGATTTAATAAAATGATATGTCCTCCTCGGATCCCATAGGACTGGTAAAGTCTGGCATAATAAGCTCCATCCTGACCGGACACAAAATTTTCTTCCGCCTGATCTCCCTGATCCAGCAGACTTCCTCCTACAATCTGTTTTACTTTTCCATTATGTATATCAATGCATGGCCGAAACTTCATCTTTCTATCCCCTTTCCATGCATTGATGATACCATCATTTTTTTCTGACAGCAAGGCGATTATTTGTTAGCATTCATATTATTTTCTTTCTCGCTGCCGCCTCCGGTGATATCTTCCACACCTTCTCCTACGCCTTCTCCCAGATCCTTAATTCCCTGACCTACATCTTCTCCCAAGTCTTCCACTACATTTCCGTTATCATTTTCTTTCTTTTCTTCTGTGTCACCGGAAGTAGCATCATTCACATTATCATCATCCATACCATTTTTATCTGTTTCTCCCTCCGGTACCATTTGATTTTCCTCTACAGCGCCGGAATTATCTTTGTCTTTGTTATCATTGGAATTGCCGCAGCCTGCCGCCATCCCTACTGCAACTGTCATACCCAGAATCATGATCCATCTGTTCAAACATCTTTTCATACTCTAATCTCCTTTTCTTTATTAGTATGTAACTGTGAAAATACGAAACAGTTACATTTAAATTTACTATCCTTACTATGCACAAAGGAAAGGAAAATATACATGATTCTGTACAGGAAAATTTTTCAAAAAAAGACCGCCTGCATTTTTACAGACGGTCTTCTTATTATTTCTTTTATCCGATCACATCGCTCATCTGATACCATCCCGGCTCTTTTCCCGCCAGATATTTGGCTGCCTGGATTGCACCTTTTGCAAAAATTGTTTTTGAGTGGGCAGTGTGCTGGAAAGTAATCACTTCATCTTCCCCTGCAAATATTACATCGTGCTCTCCCACAATTGTTCCTCCACGGACTGCGCTGATTCCAATCTCTTTGGGATCCCTCTTTTGTCTCACCTGACTTCTGTCATATGTATAATGGTATTCCTGATTCAATCCCTCGTTGATACTGTCTGCCAGAGCAAGCGCCGTCCCGCTGGGGGCATCCACCTTCAGTCGATGGTGTTTTTCCAGAATCTCCATATCAAATCCTGCCGCTGCCAGTGTTTGTGCTGCTTCTTTCACCAGTTTCAGCAACAAATTGATTCCCAGTGACATATTAGCCGACTTCAGTACTGCCACACTCTTGCTGACATCTTCTACTTTTTTCAACTGTTCTTCACTCAGTCCTGTAGTACACAGTACCACAGGGATTTTTCTTTCTACACAGTAATCCAGAAGGGTATCCACCGCTTTTGCAGAACAAAAATCGATTACCACATCTGCTTCTACCTGACATTTCCAGATATCTGTAAATACAGGATAACCGTTATCCCGATTATCTGCCAGATCAATCCCTGCTACGATTTCAATATCCGGATCAGCAGCAATCAGTCCGGTGATCACCTGTCCCATATGACCATTACAGCCATGCATAATTACTTTTACCATTTCTTTATCCTCTTCTCACAGTTTTAAGCCAATTTGAGACCAAATTTTACCAGTTCCTCTGCCAGAACTTTTTTATGTGCTTCTTCCATCTCGGTAAGCGGCATACGAAGTGGTCCCACTTCCATTCCCATCAGATTCATGGCAGCTTTTACCGGAATAGGATTCACTTCGCTGAACAATGCTTTTATCAACGGGATTGCTTTCAACTGAAGAGCGCGGCTTTCTTCAATCCGTCCCTGTAAAAAGAGTTCTACAATATCATGAGTTTCCCGGGGCGCCACATTAGAAAGTACAGAAATAACACCCTTTCCACCTAATGACATGATTGGAACAATCTGGTCATCATTTCCGGAATACAGATCAATATTTCCGTCACATTTTTCCATGGTTTCTGCCACATGACTGATATTACCGGAAGCTTCCTTTACTCCCACAATATATTCTACATTTTTCACCAAGTGTGCAATCGTGTCTGCTGACATACTACAACCGGTACGACTGGGAACATTATATAACACTGCCGGAACTTTTGCAGCCTCTGCAATTGTTGTATAATGCTTGATCAGTCCGTTCTGGGTAGCTTTATTATAGTAAGGAGTCACCAGAAGAATTCCATCTGCTCCTGCTTTTGCTGCCTCCACAGACATCTGCATGGCTGTAGCAGTGGAATTCGATCCTGTCCCCGCAATTACAGGAATTCGACGTTTCACGTGTTCAATAGTAAATTTTATTGTCTCCAAATGTTCTGTTACTGTAAGAGTTGCAGATTCTCCCGTAGTTCCACAGATAACAATACAGTCTGTTCCTCCCGCAATCTGTGCTTCCAGAATCTCATCCAGCTTCTCATAATTAACCTCATAATTATCCTTCATTGGTGTGACAATCGCCACGCCTGCACCTGTAAAAATAGCCATAACAAATCTCCTTTCTGTTTGGTTATGTAATAAAATAGAGGTGTGCCGCCAACGGAAGCCCACCTCTCAAGAATTCGCAATGAAATCATTTCATTTGTTTCTTTCGATAGCACTCCATCTTGCGATGACAGTCATATGGTTTTTCACCTCTATGCCCAGGAATAAAATCTCAGGTCTCCTACTCCTTCGGCACCCTCTCCTTTCCCCTTCCTTCCCCTGCTCCTGATACATCTGAAAAGGTACTGATAGAACGTGCAACCTCTATCTCTGCGTTACATGGTAACTACTCAATATTATTGCAGTTACGTTTCATTTACTATAGCATTATTCAATTTTCTTGTCAATCCACATACTCCAGTTTACTTACAGAAATTTCATATGCCGTTCTTTTCTCTGTCTCTTCCTCACTGATTCTTTTTACGTATTCTCTACTTTGAATCCTTCCCCAGATCAACACATGACCGCCCACCTGAAAAGCCGATGCATAACGGGCATTTCTTCCCCAGCAGATACAGGGGATGTAATCTGATTTCCCATAAGGTCGGTTTACTGCAATCAGAAGATCGGCGATTTCTCTGCCCAAAGGAGTTTTCCGGTAAACCGGTGGTTTACATATGTATCCATCCAGAAAAATGGCATTTGATTTCATGTTTTCATCATCATCTGCCACAAATTCCACTTCTCTGGCAAAAACAGATAATACCAGTCTGTTTTTCTTTTCTTCGTGGCGATTGTAAGAACGAAACTGTCCCATCACATGAATATATTCTCCTTCATAATCTTCTGTCACATCAAGAAGTCTCTCAGAAATCATTACCGGTATCCTGTCTTCTGACTCGCTGAGCCGTTTTACCAGCACATCTACCATATAAAACCCTTCACCAAATACCTGATGGCTGAAAGTAAACTGGGATGCGATTTTTCCCATGATTTCCACCTGGTTGTTTTCTACTGCCCATGAATGATTATTATTTTCCTGTGTCATTTCCATAATTTCCTCCATTTATCTGTTGATATATTTTATATATGCCGGGAAATAAAAAGATATTCTTTTTTTTCATCGACAAAAATCCGGCTTCTTCGGAAACCTTCCCCGGTAAAGTCGATTTTTTTTCCTATTTCCCTTGTAATCTTAGAAAAATGTGATAGACTTGTATCGGTAGAAAATCCTGTAGCCCGCAAGGGTTTGATCATTGAAGAAAGGAAATATTTATGAAAATTAAAAGAGAAGATATCCGAAATATCGCAATCATCGCTCACGTAGATCACGGCAAAACCACCCTGGTGGATCAGCTCCTGCGCCAAAGCGGTGTTTTTCGTGCCAACCAGGAAGTTCAGGAACGTGTCATGGACTCCAATGACATTGAACGGGAACGCGGTATCACCATTCTTTCAAAAAATACAGCAGTTTATTACAAAGATACCAAAATTAACATTATCGATACCCCTGGTCATGCCGATTTCGGCGGCGAGGTAGAACGTGTCCTGAAAATGGTGGACGGCGTTATTCTGGTGGTAGACGCTTTCGAAGGCGCCATGCCTCAGACAAAATTCGTTCTGAAAAAAGCTCTGGAACTGGATCTTCACGTAATTGTCTGCATCAATAAAATTGACCGTCCGGAGGCTCGCCCCAATGAAGTAATTGATGAAGTTCTGGAACTTCTGATGGATCTGGACGCTTCTGACGAACAGTTAGATTGTCCTTTCCTGTACGCTTCTGCCAAAGCGGGACATGCTGTCCTTGATCTGAACGACACACCAGAAAATATGGAACCTTTATTTGAAACTATTCTCAAATATATTCCGGCTCCGGAAGGCGATCCTGACGCGGGTACTCAGGTACTTATCAGTACCATCGATTATAACGAATATGTGGGACGTATCGGCGTAGGTAAGGTGGATAACGGTAAGATCGCAGTAAATCAGGAAGTTATGCTGATGAACCACCATGAACCTGACAAAAAGAAAAAAGTAAAAATCAGCAAATTATATGAATTTGACGGTTTGAATAAGGTGGAAGTTCAGGAAGCTGGCATTGGTTCTATCGTTGCCATCTCCGGTATCCCGGATATTCATATCGGAGATACTCTGTGTGATGTGGCAAACCCGGAACCTATTCCTTTCCAGAAAATTTCCGAACCTACAATTTCCATGCAATTTATGGTAAATGACAGTCCTCTGGCAGGTCAGGAGGGAAAATACGTAACTTCCCGCCATCTGGGAGAACGTCTGAAAAGAGAACTGAATACAGACGTCAGCCTTCGTGTGGAAGATACAGACTCTCCGGATTGCTTTAAGGTATCCGGACGAGGAGAACTTCATCTGTCTGTTCTTATTGAAAATATGCGCCGTGAAGGATATGAATTTGCTGTAAGCAAGGCAGAAGTTATCTACAAACAGGACGAAAGAGGAAAACTTCTGGAGCCTATGGAACTGGCATATATTGATGTACCGGAAGAATACTCCGGAACGATCATCCAGAAAATCAGTGAAAGAAAAGGCGCTCTTCAGGGAATGAGCCTGGCAAGTGATGGTTCCACCCGACTGGAATTTGAAGTTCCTGCCCGCGGCCTCATCGGTTTCCGCGGTGAATTCATGACCTCCACAAAAGGAACTGGTATTATTAATACTATTTTCGATGAATATGCTCCCTACAAAGGAGATATCAATTACCGAAAACAGGGTTCTCTCATTGCTTTCGAAGCGGGAGAATCTGTAACCTATGGTCTGTTCTCCGCACAGGAACGTGGAACATTGTTCATCGGACCAGGGCAGAAAGTGTATGCCGGTATGGTTATCGGACAGAATGGAAAAGCAGAAGACATCGAACTGAACGTATGTAAGACAAAGCACTTGACCAATACCCGTTCTTCTTCTGCCGATGATGCTCTGAAACTGACGCCGCCAAAAATTCTCAGTCTGGAACAGGCTCTTGACTTTATCGATAAAGATGAACTTCTTGAGGTTACTCCTACCAGTCTGCGAATCCGAAAGAAAATTCTGGATTCTCGTCTGAGAAAAAGAGAAAACCTGAAAAATGGCTGATAAATATCTGTAACATTATCAAATAATATATGCCCGATCAAAGGCAGTCTACGCTCACTTTGGGCCTGAGGTCTCAAAGATGTACTCGACAAATGCCTTTGACCGGGCATATATATTACTTCAAATCTTCCAGTGGGCAGTTTTATAATATCGTATTATCCCCCAGAATTTCCGGCTTGTATTTCATGCTGTCCTTTTCCGTAATCGGTCTGATCACTTTACATGGTACTCCTGCGGCAAAGCTGCCTTTGGGAATATCTCTTGTAACCACGCTTCCTGCACCGATTACACAGTCATCTCCAATCGTCACGCCGGGACATATGGTAACAGATGCACCCAACCAGCAATTATTCCCGATATGAACCGGTTTTGCATAACATAAACGCTTCTTTTCTCCGTCTGCGGTCAGAATTTCTTTTCGCTCTTCAGCCAGCATGGGGTGGATCGGAGTTACAATCGTTACATTGGGACCAAAATCACAATGATCCCCTATCGTTACCTCTGCATCATCCTGAATTGTCAGATTAAAATTACCGAAAAATTTTTTCCCTATTTTCGTGTGTTTTCCATAATGAAAGGATACCGGCCCCTGTATAAAACTTCCCTCACCCAATTCACCAATCATCTCTGAAAGAATGGCAGCACGCTTTTCACTTTCATCTTCATAGGTACGGTTATAGTCCACATTTAATTTGTGAGTTTTTAATTTGATAGCTTTTAATTCCGGATCTCCGGGGCAAAATAAAATCCCCTCTTTAATTTTTTCCTCTTCTCGCATAAGAACCTCCCTTGGCAATAAGCGCCTGTATCTATTTTATTCCCACCGGTATCTGCCGGGTACATACCCTTTCTAACAACGGCTTGTTGTGACTTACCGCAATCAGACCAATTTCTCTTTCCTTTACTTCTTCAAGAAGAAAATTCCATATCTGACTTTGAGTAATCAGATCTAACATGGTGCTGATTTCATCAGCAATCAGAAAGCGGGTTCGTTTTCCCAGCGCTCTTGCTATACAAAATCTTTGCATTTCTCCTCCGGAAAGTTCGGAGGGAAAACGATTCATCCAGTCTGGTTCTATTCCCAGTTCACGAATGATTCTTTCGTCAATCTCATCCCCTTCTTCCAACACAGACCGCATGGGACGTCTTGGATTTACCGCCAACTCCGGCTGCTGCCAGATCATTTGTACGGGACAATACCCTCTATACTCTTGGATTGGTTTTCCGTCCAACAGGATTTCTCCCTGATCCGGTTTCAAATATCCGCTTATAAGTTTACATAACGTTGTTTTTCCTACACCACTGGGCGCCACCAGACCAATTCTCTCCTGATTCGTCATGGAAAATGAAAAATCCTGCAATATTTTTTTCTCTTTTTCTCCGTACTGATATGTTACGTTCTTTATCTCTAGTTTCATGAATTTCTCCTTTTCAGGCAGTATTCAGATTCGTTCCTGTTTCTTTAAATATTTATGTTTCCATGATACAACGGACTTTACCGCCACGCAATTCTTTATAAGGAATTTCTCCTTTACATTTTTCTGTACATCGCTCACAGCGGGGAGCAAAAGGACACCCCTGGGGCATATCTTTCACATAAGGTTGACTGCCCTGAATGAACTGGAAGCCATTTTGCGGCAATGCCCTCCACAGCGCTTTGGTATAAGGATGGCGAAGGGTGTTTTCCTGTTGAAAATCCGGAATATTGGCTTCTTCTACTGTAGTTCCCGCATAAAAAACCACTATTTTATCTGCCACCTCCAGTGCCAGTTCCAGATCATGGGTAATCACCAGAACACCTGCCCCCTGATCTGCCAGTTCCCGAAAATGGCTCATAGCTCTCTTTGCCATAGCCAGATCCAGTCCCGGTGTAGGTTCATCCGCAATGACCAACTGAGGATTTTCAATCATCGCCGTAGAAATAAGGATTCTTCTGCTCATGCCGCCGGACAATTCAAAAGGATATTTTTCTTCTACTTCTTCCTTCAAATGGTATCGCTGAAATATTTCTTTTAATTTCTTTTTCCGTGGTTCCTCATTTTTTCCATTTCGTATCTGGGGACCGATTTTCATCAGTGGATCCAGATACGAAAGACTTTGGGGTACCATAACAATTTCATTTCCCCGGAGTCTTTTGATCTTTTCTTTCGTAAGCGGCTCTCCACGATAAAGGATCGTTCCTCCCATACTGGCGTTATAAGGCAGAATCCCCATCACCCCATGGGCCAAAAGACTTTTTCCCGAACCGCTGGAGCCTACCACCGCTACCATTTCTCCTGCCTTCACTTCCACGTCCAGATCCCGGATTACCGGAAGTTCTATCTGCCGCAACCCTTTTCCGTATTGGGAAAAGGAAATATTCAAATGTTCTATTTTTAATATTGTTTCGTCCATTCCACTCTCCTACTCATGTACGCTGGAAGGATCCATAAGTTTTCGGATACCTTCTCCCAACACGTAAAATAATATCACAGTCGCCACCAGAAACAGACCCGGAAATACTGCCAGCCACCATTTTCCCGTCACCAGATATTTCATAGCTTCTGACAGGATAATTCCTATCGCCGGCTGGTCACTGGAAAGTCCAAATCCCAGAAAAGTAACAGAGGATTCATGTAAAATGGCATGGGGAAAAATCAAAACCAATCCTACAATAAACTGAGGAAGCAATTGGGGAAGTATATGAGTTTTGGCAATATACCATTTACTTTTCCCCAATTTCTCCGCTATCTGAATATAAGGACTTTCTTTCAGCTGAAGTACTTCTGCCCGAATCAGACGGGCAAGAGAAGGCCAGTGGGTAAGAGCCACACCAATCACCACACCCTTCACACCTTTTCCCACTGCCACAGAAATCAAAATCAAAAGAAGTATGTGAGGGATTCCCATAATCAGATCAATCAGCCAGGTGATCACACTATCCACCTTTTTTCCAAAAACTGCAGAAGATATCCCCAATATCAATGCGATCACTGCACTGATCCCCGCAGACACGATTCCTATAAAAATACTCAGGGACATTCCCTTTAATGTTCTCACCAGCATATCCCGTCCCAGCCAGTCTGTTCCAAACAGGTAAGGCCATCCCGGCATCACATTTTTTCTGGAAAAATCTGTCACCTTTGCCGCCTCTGTACATAAACTCCCGGCAATACACACTCCCATCAAAAACAAAAGAGAAAGAAACAATCCTATGATTACCCGCTGTCTCCGGTTTCCTGTATTTTTTTGTCTCATTACTTCTCTCCTCCTCTTCTGATTCTGGGATCCACCACACCATACAGGAGATTAGCCACCAGATTTCCTCCAAAAACAAACAATGCACTGACAATAGTAATCGCCATCAAAAGCGGCATATCGCTTCCAAGACCTGCTGCCACGGCTGCCTGCCCCAGTCCCGGATAAGAAAAAACCTGTTCTACCAGTACGGAACCGCCAAATATCTCAGAAATAGAAGCAAACTGAAGAGTAATTACCGGAAGCAGCACATTTCTCAAACCATGCTGCCAAAATAATTTCCACCCATTCACTCCTCTGGCTCTCGCAAAAAGAACATAATCACTTTCCATAATATCAATCATTTTCTCTCTTGTATGAAGAGCAATATTAGAAACTCCCGTAATACTTAAGGTCAGAGCCGGCAAAATGGCATGACGTAACCGATCCAAAAATGTCACCCCAGCCGCTTCCACACCTATCGGTACACTCAGTCCAATGGGAAGAACCTTCAGCCACACACCAAAAATCATTAGTAATAAAAGCGCCAGCCAGAACGTGGGGGTACTGGAAATCAAAAGGCAGTAACCCTTTATCCCTTTATCCACCCATCTTCCTCTGTTCATACCGGAAATAATTCCCAAAGTCACTCCCAGAATCCCCGACAAAATCCAGGCTGCAATCATTAGAAAAAGAGAATTTGATAATTTTACTCCTATAACTTCTGTTACCGGCTGACGATACAAAAGAGAAGTTCCCATATTTCCTCTTACAAAATCTTTTGCCCATGCCAGATATTGCTGCAGCGGCGGTGTATTTACCCCCCAGTATTCTTCCAGTTTCTCAACCTGTTCACTGCTGAGACTTCCCAGCGCCGCCTGTCCCACATTTGCCTGCAGCGGATCAATGGGGGAAGCTTTCATCAGCCAGAAGGTAACAATGCTCACTGCCATCACAAGAAAAAGCATTCGGATACACTGTTTTCCCATGTAAATGGTCCATTTTTTCATAAAAATTTATTCCTCCCAAACGCACTTTAAGAGGCTGCCGCAACAGCCTCTTTTTATTTCTCAGTTCCAGAACCACTGGTCTACATTATTCACAATAGACCATCCATGACCATGAGGATGAATCTTTTGTTCTGCAACCTCAAGTCCCTCTCTTACAAAATACAGATGATCCACATTGCAAAGCCAAATCCAGGGAATATCTCCTTCCTGAGTAATTCCCGTTTCTCCGTCCCACTGTGCTTTTTGCCACAGTTCATAAGATTCTTCCAGATTGGAAACTTCCAGCGCCTGGTCCATATAAGCATCTACTTTTTCATTGGCATAAGGAGAAAATTCTGCCTGTCCCACACCTGTATCCGGTGAGGTATGGTAAATGTTATACAGTTCCATAGGAGTATGAGCGCCCCATCCCCATATAAGCGGTTCTGACTGAGCATTATCATAAGCCACATCCCAGCCTACTCCTTCGGTAGTTACCTGAATTCCCAGCTCACGAAGCTGATTTGCCACATCTTCTGCTATCGCCTGACGAACTGAATCTCCATTGGAAAACATCAGATTTAATTCTGCTTTCACACCATCTTTCTCACGGATTCCATCTTTTCCTTCTTTCCATCCGGCATCTTCCAGTAATTTTACAGCTTCTTCCTGATTGTATTCCACTTCACATACTTCATTGTACCAGGGCATTTTGTCGCATACACTATATGCTTTTGTTCCATATCCATTCAAAACATTTTCAATCAGTTCATCTCTGTCAATTCCAATGTTGATCGCCCGACGTACATTTACATCAGAAGTAAATGCATTTCCATAAGTAATACCATCTTTTTCTTCCGGTTCGCTGCAGGGAAGATTAAATCCTCTGTTGTCTACTGTCTGTACATTCATCAGACCGTAGCCTTCTATCTGCTGATCGCTGTAAGAGGCCGCCGTATGAGCCACATCCACCTGCCCTGCCATAGCTGCTGCCAGCGCTGCATCCTCTTCCATAAATAAAACAGTTACTTTTTTAATCTTCGGCGCTTCTCCATAATAATCCGAATTTGCCTCAAAAATCACCTGCTGCCCCTGATCCCACTGTTTCATAATATATCTTCCGGAACCAACAGGATTTTTCCCATAATTTTCATCATAAGCGTGTTCCGGCACAATACCTACGATAGCCATGGTATACGGCCAGATAGAAAATGGTTTTGTCATCTGAAACTCTACAGTGGTATCATCTACTGCCACCGCTTTGTCCAACATAGTAAAATCATTGACTGTACTTTTTTCTTTACAATTATTATAAGTAAATGCCACATCCTGAGCAGTTACCGGTTCCCCGTCCGTAAATTTTGCATCATCACGAATCTTTACTGTCCAGGTAAGTCCGTCTTCACTGACACTGTAATCTGTAGCCAGATCTTTGTCAATCTTCAACTCTTCTGTAGTTACAGTCAGGGTACTCTGAATCAGCGGCTCATGCACATGCTCACCTGCTCCCCATCCAAAAGCCGGATCAAAACCGGATTCCGGTTCAGAAGATGGCGGCATGGTCACTACTACTTCCTCTTTATTTTCATTCTCTTTTTCATCTGAAGATGAACTCTCTTCTGTTTCCTTATTTTCCTCAACAGATTGATGATCGCTCTGGCTGGTTTCCTTTTGTGTCGTTTCTTTAGCAGAAGCTCCACATCCTGCCAACACAGAACAGGACAATACTGCGGCACATAAAATGCTGATTACTCTTCTTTTCATTTCTTTCGTTCCTCCTTGATCACTCTTGCCTCAGTATATCTTAACTTTTTACTCTCCACAAGCCACCCGGGGGGTTATAAATTTCACTTTTTATCGCTGAAGGATCTTTTGGAATCAAAAAGAAACTGCGGAACCGACAGACAAGCATATCCTATCTGACAATTCCGCAATTTCTTTTGTTACAAACTTAAGGATTTTTATGGGGATTTTCCCACGATACTTTTGGGCTACTTTTTGTTTTTGTTGTGGAGGATACAAAAAGTACTGACATCATTTAAAAGTATCTTTCACAGCTACTATCCTATACTTTTTCTGATATTTCCACAAGCCACTGTACGGGATATTTTTCCAAAAAGTTTTTCCTCATATTTTACAGGCAATATGGCGTGTCATTTCACTCATTTATCCCCATCCCCCGGTTTGACCTCCTCTTTTCCCTCACTTTGCCGATTCCTGCCAGAAGTATTCCCGTCAAACTTATCCCCAGTCCTGCCCTTTTCCCGGGCGCCTCATAAGAAAGTTCGATTTGATGTTCTCCTTTCTTAATTTTTGCCCCTATAAAGGCGGTATTTACTTTCTGGATCCTGGTTTCTTCTCCGTCAATTTTCAGAGTGAAGTTTTCGTCATAGGGAATGCTGGTAATCAGATAGCCATCCTGATTTGCCAGAATAGAACCTCTCACCACATCTCCTGTGGGGCCGCTCTCCTCTGCCTCGAAAACATTTTGATACAATTTTTCATCTTTCAGTTCTTCTAATTTCCCGCAAAATGCCTGAAGCTGACGAATTTTGTAATGCCCCGGTCCCAGTTGCATGGTCACCTGATTTTCTTCCTCCAATGTGACCATATACCGAAATACCGTATTGTGATTGGCATATTCATAAGTTGCATCGGAAAGGCGATTGGTTTGGTTTAACAAACGGATATACATATCCTTTGTAGGCTGCAAATTTTCCACTTGAAACTGCAGCGCCAGTAACTCCCCTTTCTGCCCCTTCCCCAAAAGCCGAGCCTTCACTGGTGTTTCTTTCTTTACTGTAATTTCATACCCATCCTCTGTTTTTTCTATTACCAGATTTTCCGTCCATTCTTCCGGAAGAGTAATTTCACATTTTTCCATCTCTTGAATCTCTGTCTGTGCTTCTTCTTCCAGCGAAACTACTGCACGAGACAGCAACGCCGTCTGATTCGAAGGAAATTCCAGATTCTGATACTCTTTTTCTCCCATCACCTGATTTGTGGTATACATTAAAGGCGCCGCCAGATCATTTTTATAAAGCTGATATTCGCCCTTGTTTTTTACCATCTCATATCCGGCAGGTTTCCAGGAAGAAATCAGATACCTCACCCCCATAAACTGCAAAAAACAGGGATTATCTGTCTGAGACTGCATCAGATAATTGCGAAAAGGACGGTTCAACAAAAATATTTCATTGCGAAACTTCCAGTAATCGGGATTCAATGCAGAAGAATACAGAGAAGTAATCTGTTGCCTTTTCCCGAAAATCCGGTTTAGCGCAGCCTGATTTTCTTTTCCATTTCCCACCTGATCCAACCGATACCACTGAGAATCTTCCGCCAAAATCTGCTCAATTTCTTCCGCTTTTTCCTGACTGACCAGTTCTTTGTATTCTTCTTTTCCTAAAATATAATGACTCTGTTTACTGATTCCCCAACCACAGAAAAATAAAATCACACAACTTCCCACCACCGGCCAGGGAATGCGAAATGCATGAAACCTTCTTTGCATTCCGAAAAGCAACAGCATAAGAACCACATCCATAACAGCTCCCAACCAGTATTTCCTAAACTGTCCGCTATTTCTTTCCAGATAAAATAGAATCAGCAAGATCAAAAATGGTAATATTTCCCGAAAAATATTTCTCCTGCTCTTATCGGCAATCTCACAAAGCGTATTTTTTATATACCTTGCCGTTTCCAGACAAATCAGAGGAAGAAACGGAATGAAAACTTTATTTTTATCATAAAGTCCCCCATTCAGCAAAAAACAAAACAGAGACACGTTCAAGATAAAAAGCAGTATCCCGGGAAGTACCTTTTTTCTCCAGGAAGATTTTTTCAGAACCCCTCCCAAAAGAGCCACTAGCGCTAAAACAGATAACCCGATTCCATAGGGACTGTATAGAAACCGCATAGGGACAAAATCTATAAAAGAAAGCTCACTCCCCGCCGAAGCCATTTGCCCTCTTCCGGAACTGATCGCCAACGCCGTGGGAAGTAACAAACCGCCACAGAGAAGTACGCCCAAAAGCAAATTTCCCACATATCTCATCCCATTTTTCCAGAAATCCTTCCAGGAAACAAGTAAATACTCACTCAATGCATAAATTCCCAGAGCTGCCAGACCGCCTATACTGAAATAAAAGCTGGTGAGAATCATTCCCACCACTCCCACAAGCAAAACTCCTCTTTTCTTTTCCAGAAAATACCGATCTGTTCCCCAGAAAGCCAGCAAAAGAAACGGCATATAATTTACAAACATTAACTGATTATAAAAATGATAAATAAACGGCGTCGCCAGACCAAACATACAGGAAATCCACCAGGTAATTTCCCGGGAAAATTCTTTGCGAGAAGACAGCCATCCATAAAAAAGCGCCACTGAAATTCCATAACAGACCATACTGCTTCCCATCATGTATATATCCATTTTTACAAAGGGCAGCAGATAGGAAAATAGAATTACCGGATTATACAGACCGTAATAAGACAGATTATATATATTCTGTCCGCCGCCCAGATTCCATGCCATATCCGGAAATAAACTTCCTGTCTCATAAAATCTCTGGCGAAAATAGTCCGGAAATACACTGTGCTGACTCAGCCAGTCTACCCGGGATCCAAAAATCCCATACTGTCCCACAAACAGCCAGCACAAAAATATACTTCCCCCAAACAGCAGCCATGCATTTTTATCTTTCCACAACTTTTTCATAACGCGTTTCTCCACATAGTTTCTTTTCTGCCTTCTCTTTTTCCCCACTGGATTCTTTTACTATGTAGATCGGTCTGCGTTTCGTCTCCAGATAGGTTTTTGATAAATATTGACCTAAAATTCCGGTACAAAAAAGCTGTACGCCTCCCACCAAAAATACAATACACACCAGAGAAGTCCAGCCTGCCACCGGATCTCCGAAAATCAAAGTTCTCGCTGCTATCACCACAACCATGAGAAACGAAATAACGCAAAATAATATTCCTGCTATAGAGGCCAAAGACAGAGGAGCTACCGAAAATCCCATAATCCCCTCCAGAGAATACTTAAATAATTTTCTCAGCGACCACTTGGTTTCTCCCGCACATCTCTGGGTATTTTTAAATTCCAGCCAGACAGTGGAAAATCCTACCCACTGAAAAATCCCTTTGGAAAACCTGTTGTATTCACTCATAGAAAGAACCGCATCTACCATTTTCCGCTTCATCATCCGGTAATCTCTGGCTCCCTCCACAATCTCTGTATCAGAAATTTTATTGATGATTTTATAAAAGTTTGACGACAAAAAAGACCGGAATCTGGGTTCTCCTTCTCTGTCTGCCCTGCGGGTTGCCACACAGTCACAATCATTCTTACTCAAAAGTCCATACATCTTGGGAATCAGAGCCGGAGGATCTTGGAGATCCACATCCATCACAGTCACATAATCTCCCGTTGCATGAGAAAGACCTGCATAAATTGCCGCTTCTTTTCCAAAATTTCTGGAAAAAGACAGGTAACAGCACCTCTTATCTTTATTGGCAAGATTCCTCAATTCTTCTAACGTCTTATCCCGGGAACCGTCATCTACAAATATCAGTTCAAATTTTACCTGTTTCATGAAAAGCATGATTTTTTTCATCTCTTCATAATATACAGGAATTGCCTCTTCTTCATTATAACAGGGAATTACTATTGAAATTTTTTCCATAACTATACACCTCTTTTGCGTCTTCACCCGTTGTCTGCCTGTTCTTTTACTTCCGGAAATTCCATAAACACTTTAAACATATCTCCGTCGATCTCCACCTTGAGATTTCCCTCCATATTCTTAACGAAACTGGACGCTATCGCCAATCCCAGACCATGACCTTCCGTACTTCTTGATTTATCTCCCCGTACAAATCGTTCTGTGATTTCTTCCGGCGAAAAATCCATTTCATAGGAGGAAATATTTTTCAGACACATCTTGATTTTGCCCTCTTCTTTTTCTGCCTCCAAATAAATCCTTGTTCCTGAAAGGGAGTATTTCAGAGCGTTTCCCAACAAATTTTGTACTACCCGGTACATTTTTCCATTGTCACCCATAAAAAGAAGCTGCTCCTGTGAAAATCGGGTACGAATGATCTGCCCACTCTTTTCAATGACGTCCTCCATATCCGCCATAGT
The DNA here is from genome assembly GCA_034114925.1 of Oliverpabstia sp. GTDB lineage: Bacteria > Bacillota > Clostridia > Lachnospirales > Lachnospiraceae > Oliverpabstia. Next base: position 69,118 of record JAXEUM010000084.1, on the reverse strand, counting down.
CTGTTCCAGTAATTTTCTCATATCCAGTTTTTCCATTACCATCTGCTCAGCGCCACTGGTAACTTTTGACAGTTCAAACAAATCCTGAATCATGTTTTTTAACTGTTCCTGCTTCATGGAAATAATTTCTACGTAATCCCTGGCTTCCTCACTGAGTTCTTCCATTTTCAAAAGATCGGTATAACCCCGCATGGAAGTCAGAGGAGTTTTCAGATCGTGAGAAACATTGGTAATCAAATCTATCTTTAACCGTTCTGCCTGTACCTGCTTCTGAATACTTTTTTCCATAGCTTCTTCAATATTCTGAAGCTGCAGAGAAGACTCATAGAGAATATCCTTCTCTGACAGGAGATATTCTTCCCTTATCTTTTCTCCCCTGGTAATACACCCAATCTGAGCTGCCAGTTTTCCTGTCTCTTTGCCCAGATGACTCTGGAAAAAAACTTTAAAGAACAGCGCCAGGCATAAAACTCCCAAAACCATATTGGCAATCCCCGGAGAATCATTTCCCGTGGCAAAGGATAAAAATCCCATCCAGGTAATCAGGATGCTTACAATCACTGCCAGAATCATAGAACCTTTTCTTTGATTCTGGATTCTCTTTTCCAGGGAAGTCCTCTCCAGATAATGTTTCCTTTCTTTCCATATAATAGAAGTTTCTTCAAACAGTTTCCCTCTCCACTGCCGCAGAAGAATCCACAGGGAAAACCAGAACACCAGAATCAGAAGAATAAATTTTGCCCCAAATGTAAGCAGGGATGAAACCGAATCAAGAAAGTATTCATCCCAGATATACGCGTCTCTCGCCCGGATGCCACACACATCAACCCAGAGATATCCTGTGATAAAAATAAGAGGGATGAGAATTTCCGTTTTGATTCCGTCAATCTTCATTCTTTTTTGCGGACCGATATTCCATCTGCCCGTAAAAATTCCCATTTTGTACATACGGAAAATCTGCATCAGAAGGAGAAGAATTCCTGCCAGTAAAATTCCCACGCTCACCCAGAGAGTGACATTATAAAATACTCTCCCCCTTTTTCCCCAGTACCAGTCAAGCTTTTGATATACAAAAGAGATTCTTGTATAGGTTGCCACCAAAGAGAGAACCACCCACAGGATTCCTAAAAAAATCCAGGATCCCTGCTTATTCAAATTTTTCGATTTTGTATCCAATTCCCCACACCACCTTCAGATATTTTGGATTCTTGGGAGTGATCTCAATCTTTTCCCTTATCCTTCTGATATGTACCATCACTGTATTTTCCACTCCATAAGCATCTTCCTGCCAGATCTGACTATAGATTTCTTCTGCGGAAAACACATATCCCGGATGGCTCATAAGCAATTCCACAATCTTGTACTCCGTGGCTGTCAACCGCACCGGCTCTCCATCCACCTGCAGAAGCTTCGTATTTTTGTTGAGAGTAAGACCTCCGTTTTTCAGGATATTTTCATCTTTTCCTGTAGCTGCCGCACCCAGAGAAAAATAACGGCGAAGCTGAGATTTTACTCTTGCCATCAATTCTGCCGTATTATAAGGTTTGGTCACATAATCATCTGCTCCCATAGACAACCCTAATACTTTATCACTTTCCTCTGTTTTCGCCGAAAGCATGATTACCGGAATATTATTCTTCTCCCGTATCTTCATCAACGCAGAAAGTCCGTTTAGTTTCGGCATCATCACATCCAGTAAAATCAGATGTACCTGTCTCTCCATAAGAATATCCAAGGCTTCCATACCGTTATATGCCTTATACACCTGATATCCTTCCACTTCCAACAGCTTAGCCAGTGACCGGACAATCTCCCGGTCATCATCCACAACGAGAATATGATATAGTTCCATTTTTCTTTCTTCCTTTTCTTTATTTCGAATTTATTGTAACAAAAAAAACAGATATTTTTTTAATATAAATCTGACATTTTTCTTAATAATTGTCTGCCGTGATTATATCTTTTTTCCCCATAAAAATAGAGCTGTCGCTTTCAACATAATTCTGAAATATTCTGAATATAACGTTTCAAGCAACAGCTCTATTTTCATAACAATTTTTCCACTTGCATACAGGTGTACTGGACCATATCCCTCTGATATTCATAGTACACTTTTTTCTCTTCCAGACGGTGCTTCACAAATCCATTTACAAGCAATTGATTCATATGGTGCGATATTGTGGCGGTGGTCAGACCTAACTGCCGGGCCAGATCTGTCTGGTATGTAGGTTTTTCTTTTAAAATCATAAGTATGGATAGTTTGGTAGGATCGGAGAGACATTTCAGATGCTCCTGCAATTGTTCTCTGGTAAATTCTCCCGGTTCTGAAAAATCCATGGCACAGTGCAATGTTCCTATATGGATCATAACCTCAATCCCATTTTCTTTTTCTTTTCCTCTGATATATCCCATATTACAGGTGGATATCACCGGCTGTACCGCCACCTCCTCCAGTGGGTTCAGCCGCATTCTTCTCAGTATAATTTCCTGGGCATCTTCTTTTTTCATCAATTCATCCAGATACGTATACTGATCTTTGTATTTTTCCAGAATCGGATCGATCCGGTCAGCAATTTGCTCCAGAAGAAGGCTAAATTCCTGTATCCACGGTTCTCCCTCTTCCAGAATCCTCAAAAGTGTCAATTGGTCCTCTGCTTTCCATCCGGAATGTAATACCGCCAAAACGGGGGATTCCATCGTCTTCTCCCCTGAACAGAGCATGTTTTCTATAAATTCTTTCCCACCATCCCGAACAAAGGCTTTCTCTATTACCTTCGATGGCTTTTCCCTGTTTTCCGCCCGATAATACGTAAAAAATATCTCTGCGAAGATACTGTCTCTCTCATCCGTATCTTCCAGAGAACTGCACCGCAAGTACAGTGGATTGTCCGGATTCAATAAAATATCTTCACAGGCGTCCATCATCTCGATAACCGGATAAAACAATTTTGTTATCACTTCTTTTTCCTGTCTTTTGGCCAAAATACTCTCCAGCGTTTTTCGGCAATCTTCTTTTTCATATTTTCTTTGTATAATCCCAAATGCTTCCATATATCGATTCGGCTGTAATACTCTCATACTCATTTTTCCTCCTGCTTATCTAATACTTTACACCATCCGTTCACTAAAAGCAAAAGTAAAATACAACCGGATATTATTGCTGCTCCCAGAAAAATAACAGGGATTTTCACCCATTTTACCACTGCCGCCAATACAAGAGAAAGAACCGGCGTACACAAAGTTCCCAGAGAATTAAACACTCCTGCTGCCCGGGACAGGTAATCTTCCTCCACTACTTTCACAAACATCACATTGATAAACGCTCCAAACATCCCGGATAAAATTCCGAAAATCAGGAAGGTTATCACCCAGATTACCGGGCGAAGCCACCCGGATATTCCCGGCATAAATGCCAGAACCAGATATAAAAACGTCAGAGAACCAAATTCTACCCAGGTAAAAATTCGAGAAGGACGAATCTTTTCTGAATAAGAAGAAAAGAAAAACATCATAAGAAGGCTGGTCACCGTAAGAATGATCTCCGCGCCGGACATATAGTTTGCCGAAGCCTGTAAGTTTTCATTGATATAGGCTGCCATAAGAGAACCCATAATAGAAGACAAGGTATTACACAACAATGCCGCCAGCACAAAAATGAAAAACTTTCTGTTTTTCCCCAGATATTGGAAACCACCTTTCAGATTCTGCCAGTAGGTATTTTCCTGAAGATTTTTACTCACCTCTTCTTTTATCCGGATGCGCCAGATAAGAACAGCGGAAATCAAAAAAGAAAGAAAATCAATCCCCATAGCCAGAAGGGGCGAAACAGCCACCAGAATACCTCCTGCTGCCGTTCCTGCAATTGTACATACCTGCGCCGCCATCTGATTCATGTTAATTCCTTCGTCCAGTTCTTTTCCTTCCAAAATTTTCGGTACAAAAGATACGCCTGCCGGAACACGAAAAGCTTCGATAAAATTCGTGGTAAATGTAAATGCCACAAACATCCAGGGAGAGATGAGATTCATACCCATAAGCAAAATGAAACCTCCAAGACAAATCCCTCTCAGAATATCTGCCCACACCATAATTCCCTGTTTTTTCATCTTATCTACTATCGGCGCCGCAAGTGGCTGAACCAATACCATGGGAAGCATATTGGCTGCAAATACAAGAGCAGACAGGCTAGCGCTTTTTGTCATCGTGTAAGTAATCCAGGTAAAAGCAATGGAATCTACACTGTCGCCAAACCGATTAACCATATTCGCCAAAAGCAGCTTACGAAAATTAGAATTTTTAAGAACAGAAAACTTCATAGAATCCCTCCCATTATAGTTAGATATTTGTCTAATATTTTATTTAATAATAATCTATATGATTACTATATAATTATGTTATACATTTGTCAATGATAATGTTAGGTTTTTATCTAATAATGAAGAGGGATTTTTCCCGTTTTCTATTTCTCCTTTCAAAAAAAGCTGATGCAAAAACTTTCTGTTTGCATCAGCTTTTTTATATGTCAGAATGATTTAAATTTTATTTAGACGCCATAAACTCATCTACCTGAGCCTGAGCAGCCGCCATAACATCCTGGAATCCTGCCTTGTCCAGTTCTTCTTTGATTTTCGGAACAACTTCCTTCGGATCATTTACACCAGCCATAACTTCACTGCGGTAACGCATCCAGATCTCACGACAGTTTGCCAACTGAGATTCTACTTCTGTTGTATCAAAGTTAAATCCAAGCATTACGGAAGGTACTGCTGCTTCATTTAACGCTTTGATTTCATCCCACTGTCCTTCTGTATCTGTCTCTACCGGTGTTACTGTAAAGAAGGTACCGTTGGTATAACCTGCCATTGGCCAGTCTTCATTGATTTTGTGAACCATCTGTTTTCCGTCCACATCCACATATTCGAAGTTTACCCCTTCTTCCCCGTAATAGAACATATCACGAAGTGTAGTATCTGTATTTACCAGATTCAAAAATTCCAGACATTTTTCCGGATATTTACTGTTAGCAGAAATCATGTTCATACCACCGCGTACCGTCTCGTTAGACAGGATGGTATCACCGATTTTCTGTACAACAACCTCTTTACCCATCTGTGGACCCCAGGATGTTTTTCCTGCTGATTCCCATCCCTGTGCAATACGCCACATATTATATACACGGCCTTCTGTCAAAGTAGGTGCATCCGGATTGATAATTCCTTTTTTATACCAGTCGTGGAAAGTCTCCAGCGCAGACATAATTTCAGGCTCTTCCAGTGTAAAGCATACTTTTCCTTCATTATCATCATATCTTACGCCCATGATCTGTGTACCGCTGCCAATCTGGTCATATACATCAAAGATAGAATATACGCCGTCATTTTTGATATATACAGGATAATCATTTTTAGCTGCTTTCAGTTCTTCAAATACAGGTGTCAGATCTTCCAGCTTTGTCAGATTCTGATAATCGATCTTAAATTCATCTACCAGCTCTTTATCCCAGATCGCATAGTTGGAAATAGAGCTGTCTTTGTAGGAAGGAATACCGTAGATTCTGCCGTCTACCTTAACAGCTTCCCAGTACTCTTCCGGCATCAGTTCTTTAAATTCCGGCATCTTCTCGTCGATCATATCTGTGATATCAACGTAAGCGCCCAGTTTGATATCAGGAAGGTAGTTATTACCGTTACCAAAGATAATATCGTAAGGCTCATTGGTACTGATAATAATATTTCTTCTCTTATCCCAGTCACCCCAGGGAATTACTTCCATTTCCACATTTACACCGATTTTTTCTCCAGCATATTCGTTGACTTTGGAAACCCAGGTATCATAATTGTCCGGCATACCGTTTCCGATCAATACCCATTTTAAGGTTACGATTTCATCACTGTTTTCGTTTGTAGCTGTAGATTTTTTGCTGTCTGTGCCACATCCTGCAAGCATTCCGGCAGTCATCACTGTCGCCAGACCAAGCGCTGTAATTTTTCTTAATTTCATAGCGTCCTCCTGTTATTCTACTCTATACTTGACCTCAGAAAATTTCCGAGGTAAGTTGCTTAAATTATTCGTAACTGTTTAGTACCTTCTCAGTAGACTACTGAATAGTTACAATTATTCTTTGACAGATCCGATAGTCAGACCGGAAATAAAGTATTTCTGGAAGAATGGATACGTAAGGGCAATCGGAACAATGATAACGATTGCGATAGCCATTCGAACTGACTCTGTTGGCATATTTAATTTATATTCCTGCATGGACAATCCACCATAAGGATTATTTGCAAGATATTCAATACTCTTTTGAATGTTATTCAATAATGCCTGCAAGGTATACAGGTTCTTATCAGAAATATACAAGGATGATTGGAACCAGTCATTCCAATAACCGAAAGCGGCAAACATTCCGATAGTTGCCATAACCGGCTTGGAAATGGGAAGTACAATGCTGGACCAGATTCTGAACTGTCCTGCCCCGTCTATTTTTGCCGCCTCGATCAGTGCATCCGGCACAGTAGTGCGGAAGAAGGTACGACAGATGGTAACACTGAAGGAAGAACAAGCCAGAGGCAAAATAACTGCCCAAATAGTATCTCTCAGATTCAGGATATTATTTACTACCACATAGGATGCCAGCATACCGCCGTTAAATACCATAGGAATAAAGATAATCCAGGTATACAACTGTTTCAGCTTAAAACTTTTTCTGGACGCCACGTATCCCATGGAGGTGGTCAGACATACGGCAATCACAGTACCAAGGACTGCGATCAGTATAGACATAAATAATGCCTGAAGAATAGTTCCTCTTTCATTCCACAGAAACATATATGCCGCATTGGAAAATTCCTGAGGAATAATATGATATCCTCCTGCCTGGAGTGCTTTTTCACTGGTAATAGAAATGGAGAAAACAAACACCAGAGGGAATACACACATCAGACCAAGAATCAGAAAAATAATATTAAAGATCACGTTCGTTGATTTCTTAATCTGATTCAGGGATGATACACTTTTTTCATTTCCTTTACTCACTTCGTTCGCTCCTTTCCTTAAATAATTCTGTTTTCATTATCAATCTTACTTACTACCCAGTTTGCCAGCAAAATAGTTCCGCAGCTACAAATTGCCTGGAAGAAGGATGCTGCTGCTGTCTGTCCAATCGGTGCAGAAGACTGAATAGCATTATAAACAAAGGTATCAAAAGTAGATACGGTCTCATACAAGGATGCAGGAATTCCTCCTGTTACCTGATAGAAAAGACCAAAATCTGAGTTAAAGATCTTACCACAATCAAGAATCAGCATCATAACAAATACTGGTTTGATTCCCGGAAGTGTAATATGTATCATCTGCTGTCTCTTCGTAGCGCCATCCATCACGGCTGCTTCATACAGAGACGGATCAATACCGGTAATACTTGCCAGGTACATAACCATACCGTATCCCATACCTTTCCAGGTGTTCAGAAGAACCAGGATAAACGGCCAGTATTTTGATTCCTGATACCACATGACGGGATCTCCTCCCAGCGCGGTAATCATACCATTCATATAGCCTTTCTCCGGTGTGAGCAGCGCATAGACAAAGTAACTTACAACTACCCATGACATGAAGTAAGGCAGAAACATCATCGTCTGATAAATCTTAGAACCTTTCTGATTAATCATACTGCTCAGCATCAAAGCTCCGCCTACTGCAACTGATGCACTGATGATGATAAAAGCAATGTTGTAAAGAATCGTGTTACGCAGCAGCATGGAGAAGGCATTTGATGTAAAGAAGTACTCAAAGTTCCCGAAACCTGCCCAATCACTGTGAAACAGATTGTACAAAAATCCATGACCACCCGGTGACAATTTGTAGTTCTTGAACGCAATGACAATACCAAACATGGGCAGATAGGAAAAGATAAAATACCACACCAGTGTGGGGACTGATAACAGCGTCAATTCTGTATCATCTTTTGTCCATCTTTTTCTGCGTGCCTTTGCCGGCAATCCCGACGTCTTTTTTATTCGCATTTTTTCATGACCTCCCTTTTGTTTTGTTTCTATCTGTAACATTTTCTGTCGTCACACCGCCGGGTATGTAAAACGGTCTGACAACAGAAAATATATACCGACCTCACTTGTTTTTTTGCCACTGATTTACCTGTTTTTGCATTTCTTCTATCACTTCATGGATTCCCACCATGTTCAACTTTTTCCTCATCTGAGGAATATAGTTTTTTGCATCCACACTTCCGGTATAGAGAGCTTTCCCATATTCATCCAGGATTCCCCGGAAGGCAGAGACCTGTGTACTCACCGGTTCCAGATTAAAATCAAATCCAAAGGAGGGCGCTTTGGTGGCATTATCGTTAAACTCTTTAAAAGTTGCCCATTTATCCACAGGTTCATTTTCCAGCACATAGGTGTTAAACAAACCGCCCTGTACCCAATAAGGAACGGAATACCGTCCTGCATTCTCTGTCAGTCTTACCTTGAAAGGATAAATATAAGGTTTCCCCTCTGCTTTCTTCAATTCTTTCTCAGAAACTTCTATTTTTTCCCAATGTTCTCCTTCAATCCCATAATTCAGCAGATTTCTCAGATACTGATCCGTATTGATCAGATCCAGAAGTTCCACCGCTTTTTCCGGATTCTGACTCTCCGCATTTACTGCTGTCAATGCTCCCTGCGCAGAAGCATTGGTAATACTGGCTTCCATAATCGGAGAGGTCACCACTTCATAACCCAGATCATTTCCCCAGGTTACCTCTGCATAAGGCTGTCCGTCTCCTTTCGTAACAAAGCGTTTCACTGAATCATCATCGGAAACAGACGGCGCATCCTCATTTATATACCCAGCTTCATAATAATGCCGCATGGTTTTCAAAGTTTCCTGCATTTTTTCAGTCTCAAATATATTTTGAACTGTCAAAGCCTCATCATCATATTCGATTCCTACAGGATTTTGTATTAGGTCCATATATACCGGAGCAGAATACTCTTTTGTCACATAAAAAGGAACCACATCCGGTTCATTTTCAGCAATCACCTGCAGCCAGGGTTCCAAATCCTCCAGGCTGTGCAGCGTCTCATAAGGAATGTTGTATTTATCTACATATTCTTTCGTAAATACCCACATCGGCATATTGGTAATTTCTTTTTCACTGGGAACTCCGTAAATCTTTCCCTGTACAGTAGCTGCCTCCCAGAATCTGGAATCAATGTTCTCATACATATCCGTATTTTTAATCAGATCGTCCAGGGCAAGAAATGCGCCTTTATTGGCATTCTGCATAAAATCATTCGCCCAGGAACTGGTAAAACAAAGATCCCAACGATCTCCCGTACTAATTACCGCCTGCATCTTTTCGTTATACTCACTCCAGCCCACATACTGAACAGTGAGCTTCACGCCAATTTTCTCACCGATATACTCATTTACTTCTTCTAACACCTGCGCGGCATCTTTTTGTTTATCGCCAATCTGATACCAGGTAAGTTCTGTAAGATTCTGCTTTTCTTCTTTTTCTATTTCCTGCTTCTGACATGATGTGAACATGCTCATAAGCAACACACAAACGACGGAAACTCCCATGATTTTTTTTAACATTCCCACTATAACCTCTCTTCCTTTGTGCAAAATTACTATATCATTTCTTAAACTTTTATAAAATTTGAAAATCTTTAGATTCCTTGTACAAATTCTAGTAATATGCAAAAAAGCCACTGTGTTCCCTGGTTGAGAAAATATGTATCTCCTTCCTCGGAACACAGCAGCTTCTTAATATTTTTTCATCTCCCTCAAAGATGCCGGCGCCACTCCATATCTTTGTTTAAATTTTCTATAGAAATAACTGGTATCCGGATACCCCACTTCTTTGGCAATATCATTGATTTTCATATTGGTAGTCAGAATCAGTTCTTTTGCCTTCTCAATTTTCTTTCCACTGAGGTACTGGGTAAAAGAACAACCCACTTCTTTTTGGAAAATCTGCCCCAGATAAGAGGCATTCATATGATATTTATAAGCCAGTGTTTTCAGATTCATATCTTCCTGATAGTTTTTGTCCACTTCCTCCATAATCTGGCGAACCACCGGCGTATACTGTATCGTATCTTCATGAAGACATTGAATAATTCCATTTACTTCCGAAATAAACAAGGCTTTTATACCAAAAATATCATCCGCCTGATAAATCGTTTCCAAAAGTTCCGGAAGATCATGTAGTTTTTCCACATTTTCCAGTTTATATTCCTTTTTAATTTCCTGCAAAAACATGGCGATGTGTACTGCCATCTCATATAAGGATTCCACAGAAACACCGCTTTTCAGATTATTGATAAACAAATCCTCCATATACCCAATGGCGCCTTCATTTTCCTTTTTCAAAATCATTTTCTGCAGCAATTCCCGATCAATAACAATATCTTCACTTTTTCTGTCCTGGATATGTTCTTCGTCCACACAGCTTCCATAGCCGTCAATCAAAAGATATTTCTGTAATTTCATAGCTTCTTTGTAACTGGCTGGGAGCTTTCTGTAATCTCGGAAAACCGGACCAATACTGATAAAGGTAAGGATATCAAATTGACTCTCGATCTCATCCTGAAGATTTTGAAAGTATTCTCTTACTTCTCCTGCCTCCTGCAAATCTTTTAAAAGCAAGAGCATACCGTCCGGAAGAAGCAACACCATCCGAAGGGACTCTCTTTCACTGTGGACAGACATGAGCATATCGGTGATTCTTTTTTCTTTTGCATTTTCTGTACTCCATTTCATCACTGCCGCCCGATAGATTCCCTTCTCTTTGGGAAGGTTCAGATTCTCCCGGTAATACTCATACTCCTCTTCCTGGGTTTTCCCGGATAAAAACTGCATCCAGTCTGTTTTCTCGTCAATATAAAGAAGCTTCTTCTTTTCCAGTTCTTCCAGCCTTTCTTTTGCCAATATCAACTGCTGCTCCAGTTCTTCCTCATTGATCGGCTTTAAAATATAGTTTTCCACTTCCAAACGAATGGCTTTCTGAGCATATTCAAACTTATCATACCCGGTGAGAATAATAAAACGTACATTCTCATCCCGCTTCCTGATCTCTTCCAGTAGCTCCAGACCAGTCATGCCCGGCATATCGATATCGGAAATAATAATATCCACCGGCTGTTCTTCCCATTTTTTAAGAGCTTCCAGTCCATCATAAGCGGTATGAACCAGCTCCAGTCCCAGCCGTTCCCAGTCTACAATACTTTTTATTCCCATAAGAATTAATTCTTCATCTTCAACAATCATCACTGTTTTCATTCTCTTCTTCTCCTTTTTCCGGACGGAATTTGATGATTACTCGCACACCGCCTGAAACTGCTTTTTCCATGCGAACTCCATATGCATTTCCATATACCGCTTTGATACGGCGGTTGACATTGGAAATTCCAATGGATTTTCGCTCATCCATCTTATTTTCCTGTAGCTGCCGATTCTTCTCTCTGATTTCTTCTTCACTCATTCCCCGTCCATTATCTTCTACAAGAATCTCAAAGTCTTCTCCCCGTTTTTCTACGGTAATCTCAATACGATTATCCTTTTCCCGAAGACGGATACCATGAATAAAATAATTTTCGATCACCGGCTGAAGAACAAATTTAATGATAGGTACGTTCATATATTCCAAAGGACATTCCACATGAGACTGAAACTGGCTGGGATATCGGTACTCAAATAATTCCAGATATTTCTTACAATAATGAAGCTCCTGCGCCAAGGTTATCACATCTGCTTCTTTTAACTGACTGCGAAATGTAACCGCCATACTGTAGAGCATCTTTCCCACTTCCTGATCCCCATTACAAATGGCTTTCATGCGGATAGCTTCCAGAGTATTATAGAGGAAATGAGGATTGATCTGACTTTGCAAAGCCGCCATCTCCGCATTTTTCTGTTCAATCTCTGCCAGGTAACTCTTCTTAATATGTTCATCCAGTTTTTCACACATTTGATTAAACTGAAGAGAAATGACATCCAGTTCATCTCCATTTTGAGAGGCTTCCAAACGTGCTGTCAGATCTCCTCCCATAACCTTTGTCATACACTCCAAAATCTTATTCAATCTGGTCGATACTCTCTGCAAATAGTAGTGTACAAGAATTGCTCCCAGCAAAATCACAGTAATCGCTACAGATACAATCATTAGCAGCAGGGGGAGGGGAATCTTCGCCGCCTGGGTTTTGTCCATATAGCAGATCATATACTCATTGTTATAACTTGACATCAAGATGTAGGAATTCATCTCTTCTTCCAATTTTCCATTTTTTCTGGCGTTCTCCAGTTCTTTTATAGAAAATTTTCCCGCTGAATCATAAACTACCGTCTCATGAACATTATACATAATGATTTCTCCTGCAAGGCAGGATTGACTGATTTCTTTTATATTTTCTATTCCAAATGTAAGCAGCATGGTTCCCATACTTTCCAGACTTACCGGATCCCGGATTTCCTTTACATAAGAAAATTCTCCCTCAGCAGCCAGTTCATTATTCTGAATCTGCTCCAATACCGACTGCCCGTCTTCTCTGTGAAGAACGTCCTGACTTTTACTAAAACAAGTCATATCACCTTTCTTATAACTTACATAAGTGATACTCTTCAGGGAGTCATATGCTTCAAATGCCTGGTTGGAAAAATCTTCCATCCCCTTATAATCCACCAGTGAATACTGAGCAAAAGTATCAAGGCGATACTTCTGGTACTCTTCCGGACTATCCGTCAGATAATGGATAAGATCATTTAACTCCATGTTGGATTTGTAAAGATCCTCATGAAGATAGTCTGCAATACTTCGACAATTTTCCATATAAGAGGAGGCTTCTTCATACATGATCTCCAATCTTTCCTGATTTGTCTCCAGATATTTCTGACGCATACTGTTCAGAAAATATGCCATCAGCGCCAACACCACACATATCAATACTGCCGTATACGTCCACATCAATTTTCTATATAAATGTTTTGAACCTTTTTTTTCCATTTCATCTTTCCTCTTCTCATGCCAGAAAAATAAAGCCATATTCATAGCCCCTGATTTTCCGGTTCGTAACTGTTCAGTACCCTCACAGTTGACTACTGAATAGTTACTCCGGCTCTTAGTATAACAAAATTTTTTTCAAAATACCAGAAAAAGAGCCAGCAAATACAGCCGGCTCCTTCTTTCTGGTTACTGCTTATCCTGTTCACAGCAACTTCCACTGGTTACATGAACTCTCTGCACACAGTGACTTTCTATTTATTCTTTATTCTTTTATCATTTAGCAAATTTTTATCAAAACTGTTTTGATTTCATATGCATGGAGATCCATTTTGATTTCTTTTTCTTTTGAGAATTCGCTGATTGGACGTTCTCTCAGATCACATTCTGCCCATGCTTCAAAATCGAATCCCGGCGTCATGGTTACCTTCTGGGCTGAACCTGCGAACTCATGGAAACGAACCACAATATACTGTCCGTCTTCTGATTTCTTCACCGCATCGATTTCCACCTGCTCATTGTTGAAAGTCACAAAACTTTCCATATTCAGGTTCAGACTTCCGCTTACTACCTGCATAGGATCGTTCAAAGCATATGCTTCCTGTACTACATTTCCTTCTACAAAATCTCCTTCATGAGGAAGCAGGGCATAGGTAAAGGTATGCATACCCTGATCTGCCAGATGATCCGGATGAGTTGCTGCTTTCAGTAAGGTAATACGCATGATATTATCTTTGATATCATGGCCGTATTTGCAGTCATTTAACAGACTGACGCCATAGTTTCTCTCAGACAAATCTGCCCATCTGTGAGCAACGCTTTCAAAACGAGCCTGATCCCAACTGGTATTCCAGTGATTAGGGCGTCTTACATTTCCGTACTGTACATCGTAAGTTCCATAAGTAGAACGGATATTTACAGGGAATGCCGCTTTCAAAAGCTGATGTTTCTCATGGTAATCCACAGTAGTTGCAAAATCAATTCTTCTGGTTGTGCTGTACAGAATCATATCCTGGCAGATAGTAGAATTCATATAACTCCATTCCATACGGATCTTCATCTGCAAAGGACCACATTCGGTTACTTCAAATCTTGTCAGATCTGTGATTTCACGCATTTTCTCCTGATAGAAGATATCAATATCCCATGCATCATTATCGATTGGCTTATCTTCGAAAATCTGCAGTACATTTGCTCTTTCTCCTTCCGGAAGAACTTCCCGGTCAAAAGTCTTATCATACAGTCTTGTGATCTGACCATAAGCATTCAGAGAAATACTGTAATACGGAGTTTCAATATTTTTTCCGGAAATAGTGAATCTTGCTTCATTCTCCTCCGGTTTTACTTCTTCGAAAACAATTTCTTCTGTACCCATAGCCGGAACATTTTTCACTGCCACATAAGTTACATGACCTGCCTGCTGTGCAGTAAGCTCATTTCCATTCACATCCCGGTAAATACCTGTTCGCTCTTCCGGAATCACAATGATCTCATCTCTGTTCCAGCCGGAAGCGTTAAATACAGTATAATGATTCGGATTCTGATCGGTAATATCAGCAATTGCCCCATTTTCCACTTCTCTTGCAATGCCTTCAATATATTCGTAATCTTTGCGGGAATCTTCATATACCTCATGGATGGAAGAACCAGGGATAATGTCATGGAACTGATCTGTAAGAATATGTTTCCATCCTGTAGTCAGCTCTTCCTGTTTTGCAAAACGGATATCTTTTTTCTTCAGAGCATCCAGTACGGCAAGCCATTCTACTCTGCGGTACAAAAGTTCCATTTTACGGTTCATCCGTTTGTTATAACCCTGGCTAGTATAGGTTCCTCTGTGGTACTCCAGATACAACTCTCCATCCCAGGTATTTACATACTGATCTGTGTTCTTCACTGTTTCTTTCAGATCACGGAAATAATCTCCTGCTCTGGAACTTTTCAGGTTTGGCATACCCGGAATCTTGTCAATTCTTCTTCTGCACTCCAGCATATCACGGTTTACTCCGCCGCCGCCGTCTCCAAATCCATAAGAAATCAGAAGATCTTTGTTCATCTGTTTCTCACTGTAAGCATCCCAGCAGCCTTTTACTGTCTTGGGAATCAATTTTCCATTGTAGGTATAGAACCAGGAGCCTGGCTCATTCCACGGTTCCGGTGTGGTGATAAAGTGGGTAAGAACCTCGCTTCCGTCAATACCTTTCCATTTAAATGTATCATGAGGCATACGGTTATACTGATTCCAACTGATCTTTGTTGTCATAAACATATCGATTCCGGCTTTTTTCAGAATCTGAGGCAACGCCCAGGAATAACCGAATACGTCCGGCAGCCACAGATATTCCACATCTGTTCCAAACTCATCTTTGATAAATTTACTTCCGATGAGAATCTGTCTTGTGAGAGATTCACCGCTGGTCAGATTACAGTCTGCTTCCACCCACATGGCGCCGTCTGCTTCCCATCTTCCCTCTGCCACACGTTCTTTAATCTTTTTATATAATTCAGGAAACTCTTCTTTTACATACTCATATAACTGAGGCTGTGTCTGAAGGAAAATATATTCCGGATACTGCTCCATCAAACGCAATACTGTGGAGAAGGAACGAGAGCATTTTTCACGGGTATGTTTCAGTCTCCAAAGCCATGCCACATCAATATGGGTGTGACCTACGCAACGGATATTTACCAGAGATTTCTTATCCATTCCGTCAATTACTTCATTTAACACGGTATCAGCTTCATGGACACTTTCATAAAAAGCTTCGCTGCCCGGCTCAGACCAGTCAATACAATGGAAAGCTTTATCCAATGCTTTTCTCAGGTCATGCTGGATAGGATCGTATTCGTTCAGTTCTTTGATTGTTTCCCATACCATCAGCGCCATATAATACAGATCGTCCACCTGCTCATCCAGCCATGCCAGATCTGCCCGGGCAATCTTATGTTCCTGCGGAGTGGGAACCCCGCCTCCTTCCAGACCTGACCAAAGACGGAAGGTCACATCCAGAACTTTTCCGCAATGCTCTTCTTTAAAAAATACTTCTTTGTGGTTTACATCCACACCCTGGTACATTTCTCCATTCAGATAAAACATGGATTCAAAACCAGAGTTGTTTCCTGCTCCTGTATTACCATAATCGAAGATACCAAGAACCTTTTTTCCTGTCCATTCTGCAGGAATCTCAATTTCTCTGTGCATCCAGAGGAAACGGTCACGACCTGTCCATGTATCTCCTACACAAAGTTCATCCCAGCCCTCAAAAGATTTTGGAAGTTTCGGATTTACAACTCCCTGTGTTTCTTCTGCAACTACGAAGCTTTCCAGATGCTTCACATCCCTGTAACGATATTCCTGTAATTCTGAGATTCTTCTCTCTAATTTTCTGTCAGTTAAAAACATAATGTCCTCCTTTTCAGGCTTCGTCTTTTATTTCCTTTTGACCCTGGCATCATCTAATATTAAAGTCAAAAAATGCCTGACGAATTGTTTCGTACTTCGCACTTCCACAATTCTGCCCCAAATTCGGATATCGCGGGGCAGATGCCCCGCTTCCATCCTCATTTTGGGGCGGGTCATAAAGGCATAAAACCACTTATGTGCAAGCACAACGTGGTTTATGACCTTTTGACCCTGGCATCATCATACTATGCCTCTAAAAATATCTCAATTAGGATAATTCTATATTTAATGTAAAAATTTCATTATTTTAATGTCTCACTGTGATTCAAAACAGAGGTGCTGTATAAAAACAATACGTCACTGTCACTAAAGTCCACCAGAGAGCCTAATGTATAGCTGGAGATATACCGCACATCCAGCAAAGTGATTTTACTGTATCCTTCTGCCAACAAAGGCGCAATCCCGCTGCCAAAAGAATCCCTGAAAATAATCAGTTCTTTTTCTTCTGTCACTTCCGGATTTTCAATGGTAACATAGGACAGGGAACCGGACAGATACATCTCATAGGGATCTCTGCCCTTCGCTTTTTTCTGATCGTACATTTCCATTTCCCGATTATTCTGATGGTCATATACCCGACAATTTTCCATTGCTTCATTCGTCAGATAATACATCTTTTCCCCCGGCAGCTTTCTGGCGGCTCTGCCCACATAGCTTCCGTAAAACAAAGAATCTACCTCGTTCACATCATAATTACCTGGCACAGAAGTTCCCATCTGTTCTGCCAGATACTGAGCCACATCTACTATTTTCTCCTGCCGCCAGTGGGGATCTGTCCGATAATAATCTTCCAGTTCCAGGTAAGGAGTAATATCCAGGTACTTCATCTGAGGCAAAGCATTTTTCATGTATTCAAAAAAGGAATCATAGTCCATGGATAATACTCTTTGATCTTCCCGGAGAAAATAATTTTTATCCGGAATCAAAGACAGATAGATTTCTCCTCCCTGTTCCTTCAGATAGCGGTCATAAATATTCTGAAAGATGTCCACAGCGTGCTGCAGAGATTTTTCACGCAACGGATATTCCTTTGCTATTGCCATATCTTCCATCAAATACAGTCCATCCATATCGGATTGCCGTAAAATCTCCGTGGAAACCGTTCCATAAACCTGACGAAACTCCTCCCTCAGCGGGAACTGATCCGAAGCATATTTCTCAAATTCTTTCATGAATTTTCCGGAAATAATTTCTTTTCCCCCCACCTGAGGAAACTGAGCCAACTGTCTTCTCTCACTGAGGGATATTTCATCCTGTGGTTTCACCAGACAACCGATAAAAAATCCTGCCAAAAAACAGACCGCAGTACATACAACCACAATATTTCTGATTTTTTCTGACATTTGCCAAAACTCCTTTCGAAACTTTTCATCTACTAATTTTTTATTCCTTCTTTTAGAATCTAAAATACAAGAAAGGATTATAGGAGTCGTTCACCAGAAAGCTGGTGATCACCACAAAAAGCAATACAAGAAAAATCGGTTCTACTATATTCAATATCGTATTTCCCCATTTTTTTTCTCTCAATTTTTTTATACTTTCCGGAATCATCGGTGTTGCGCCAACAACTGCCAACAGCAAAATCACCCCGTAACTTCTCAGATAATACAAAAATTCCTGAGATAGGAACGGAAGATTCCCCCCGGTAAACATCACCTGCAAATACTGCAAGGCTTCCTTCATATCAGCCGCATTGAAAATGACAAAACTGACTGCCACCATCAACATTACATAAATATGGGAAAATATTTTATGTCTGTTCAGGAAATGTAAAAATCCTGCCTTTTCCACTAACAGTAATACAGCAAACATCAATCCCCAAACCACAAAATTCCATGCAGCTCCATGCCACAAACCAGTAAGAAACCATACTGTGGCTATATTGAAAAACCACCGACCTTTACTTACCCGATTTCCTCCCATAGGAATATACACATAATCTCGAAACCAGGAACCTAGCGTCATATGCCACCGTCTCCAGAATTCCTGAATACTTTTTGAGACATAAGGATAATCGAAATTCTCCGGAAAATGAAAACCGAAAATTTTTCCCAACCCGATTGCCATATCACTGTATCCGGAAAAATCGAAATAAATCTGCAGACAAAATGCAATAGCATATAGCCAATAATATAAAACCGACGGATCTGATGTCATTTGAAAAATATCACATAATTTTCCCAGACTGTTTGCCAGCAGTACCTTTTTCCCCATTCCCAACATAAATCTGCGAATTCCCAATGCAGCCTGATCCACAGTGTGGGTTCTGTATACCAATTGCTTCTCGATATCACTATATCGAACAATGGGACCGGCAATCAACTGGGGAAACATGGAAACATACGCTCCAAAAGAAATCAGATTTTTCTGTACCTGACAGTTTTTTCGATATACATCCACCAGGTAACTGAGAATTTGAAAAGTATAAAAGCTTATGCCTACAGGAAGTGCAAGTTTTATCAGGGGAATATGCCCTCCCACCGCATTCACATTTTCAATCAGAAAATCTGCATACTTAAAACAGATCAGCAGCCCGATGTGTACACAACAGGCTGCTGCCAAAACCACTGCTGCCTTTTTCCCCTGTGTCTTTCCCAGAAGAAATCCCTCCGCATATGCCATTATAATAGAAAATACCATCAAAATAATATAGCGGGGTTCTCCCCAGGAATAAAACACCAGACTGAAAATCAGCAAAATAAAATTCTTAAACCTAAATGGAACTGCAAAATAACAAATCAGAACCAACGGAAGAAAATAATATAAAAATGGAATACTTGAAAATACCATACTATACCAAACTTTCTTCTGCCACTACAGTAACTCCCGGATACTGTTCCTGAAGCTGTGTCTTAAAATATTCAATCATCTCACCATTTCCAAAAGCAGATACCACATACTGTTCTCCCAACTGACAAAGCACCAGCTTTTCCGGAAAACCGCACATCCACTGATTATTCAGTACAGCTTCTTTCAGACTGTCTTCAAAAGTCTTCACATCCGCTGCATCTTTTACATGGAATGCTGCTCCTGTAAAAGTATTTGCATTCATCATATGAATCATACTTGCTCCATCGTCAATCAGTTCCGCCCCATCTTCCGGAACCACCAACAGAGAACGAAGACTTTCTTTATCGGTCACATCAAATTTGCCCGGAGCATTATCAGTCATGTTGTTATAATCTCCTCCTGTGATGGCAAATTTGTTTTCTTCAGAATAACTTTCCCATACCTTTGTGAGAATCTCCAAAGAATCTTTTACCTCTACCGTTTCCTTTCCACTATCCTGACTGCCTGATTCTTTTCCACATGCTGCCATGGATAAAACCAGAGTAAACGCCATAATAAAAGATACCAGTTTTTTCATTTACAATTACCTCCTGAAAAATTACAAATTTTTAATATCATACCAAAGTTTCCCGGTGATATCTACTGGAAAAATCTACGTCATTTTTCTCTGCGTATCACATCGCCTACATTTTCCTCTGTCACCGTATAATAAGGCAGATAGATATACTTATCCTTCTCAAATGTAATGTTTTCCATACCTTCTCCGGTAGCTAATGCCACTGACAATAGAATCATAGCTTCTGCCTGTCCTTCTTTATCGTTGTAAATCGTCCCTGCCAGTTTTCCTTCCACCACCGCCGAAAGTCCCGGCTCTGTTCCATCAATTCCGAAAAATAAAGGAAGCGCCGCCTCTGTATAGTTTAATTTTTCATATGCATCTATAGCTCCTAATGCCATATCATCATTATTTGCCAGTACCAATTCTATATTATTTTGATACTGCCCAATCATCTGTTCCATGCGATTTTGTGCCTGAGGGCGATTCCAGTTTGCAATCTGATAGCTGAGTTTTTCCAGTTCAATTCCATTCTTTTTTAATGTTTCCACTGCGCTTTCTGTACGGATGATGGCATCCTGATGTCCTGCTTCTCCTTCCAAAACTACATACTGTATTTTTCCATCTTTATTTTTATCGATATGTTTATTCGTTTTGATCACTTCGGCTGCTATTTCTCCCTGAAGTTCTCCTGACTGCCTTGCGTCAGCTCCCACATAATACAGACCCTCCCACTGCATAAGATCTTCTGCCACAGGTTCCCGATTAAAGAAAATAATAGGAACCTCCATTTCTCTTGCCAGATCAATAATTTCAGAAGGGTCTGCCCGATCCACCAGATTGACACACAACACATTGCACCCGCCATCAATTAATTCTTTCACCTGATCATTTTGAGTTTTCTGGGAACCTGCAGCATCACGTATACTTATTGCTGTGTCCACATCTTCATATTCCTGTTTTTCCAACTGCAGTTTCATACTATGGATCATTTCACTTAAAAATGTATCCTGCTGATCGTAATAAGCTACACCAATATGCACTTTTCCTGTTTCTTCCTCCTCTGATTTTCCACAGGCGCAGACAGTCAAAAGGCCTGCTGTAAGTACTATTTTGGCTGTTATATTTTTCCTGATCGTCATATAAATCTCCCTGTTCCTTACTGGCTCATGGTAAATAATATTTCCTGATTATCTTTTGTAAATAAATTATCTTTCCTGAGTACCGTATAGCCTACCTCTTTGTTTTCCATGGCATAAAATGGCTGACGGATTTTTTTTACCAGCTCTGTCATCGTTTGATAGCCCACCTGGAACTCATCCGGTACGATAAGACATTCTGCCAGACCGATATCTACGTAATAAACTGCCTCTGTGGAATGCCCGATACCGTAAACTAAAGCGCCATGAAGGTTCTTTGCCGCCGCAACTTCCCCTGCCTTTGTAAGACTTTTATCATCCAGTCCGATCACAAAGTCCACTTTAGGCTGAAGCTCTAAAGTTTTTTCAATCTGATTTTCTCCAACATCAAACATCGTCCAACTTATCGTTACACCTGTATTTTTCAGTACATCTCTTAGTCCCTTTTCTCTCTCCATAACCGGCTGAGACCTTCCTTTTTGAGCAAAAATCCCCAATGTCTTCCCCTCTAAAATCCCATCATAATCTTTTACCAGTTCATTGCCCAAAGCCTGCCCCAACTGGTATTGATTCGGAGAGACTACCGGAAAATATTTTCCTTCTCCTGTCACATCTTCCATCAATATCAAAGGAATTTTTTTCTGCACTTTCCGCAGACTCTTCTCCTCCTTTTCTCCCAAAGAAGGCTGTAAAATAATCCCATCTGCACCATTTTCTATTTCTTGATTAAGAAGAGTCTCTTCTTCCATCTCCGTCAGATTTTCGCTCACATTGACCATGCAAATTTCTGTTTTCATATCTTCTGCTGCCATTTTAAGACCATACTTAAAGGCAGACCATTGTGCATCCTCGGACTCTGAGATCAGCACCGATATTTTCTCCTGTGTGTCTCCGCTTTTTTTCTGAAACATTTCCATTGCCACCGTCAATGCCATCAAAGCCAGAATCCCCTCCAAAAGCAACCATTGTTTTTTACTTTTCATTCTCTTTTTCCTTATCAGATTCTTTTTCTCGGGCAATCATCTCATCCCGGCTGAAAATACGACCTTTCTCCAGAATTTTTCTGTTTTCTTCTGTATAGAGAACTGCCGGTATACAAATAGAGACCCGGGTTCCTTCATCTGGCTCACTCTCTACAATCAAACCATACTCTTTTCCAAATAGAATTTTAAGACGGCTATTAATATTCACCAACCCTACACCAGAACCATGTTTATGAATCCGTTTACTATCCGTCAATACAAATTCCACTTCTTCTTGAGACATTCCCACTCCATTATCTTCTACTGAAAGAATAATATTTCCTTTTTCTTTCTTTCCTTTTACTATTATTTCTCCACAGTCATCCATTTCTCGCACACCATAATTAATAGCATTTTCCAGAATAGGCTGAAGAATTAATTTTACTGTACAGTATTCATATAAAGAAGAATCTATCTGGAAATCTACAGAAAACTTATTTTTGTATCTAATCTGCTGAATGTTCATATAACTTTGAGCATGTTGAATTTCATCTTTAATCGTAATTACTGTCCGTCCTTTTGACAAACTGATACGAAACAAACGAGCCAGTTGAGAAATCATAAATACAGCCTCATCATTTTTCTCTGCCTCCACCATCCAGGTCAGTGATTCCAATGCATTATACAAGAAATGCGGATTAATCTGACTTTGCAATGCATCCATTTCACTTTTTCTCCGTTCATCCTGTTCTTTTACAATCTCTTTCATTAATAAATCAATCTTTTCATAAGAATTCTGAATAGAATTTCCTAAATGACGAATTTCCAAAGAGCCTCCTGTATAGATTTCTGGTTTCTCACCTGCTTCATATTCTTTTACCGATTCATTCAGTCTTAAAATTGGGCTAGATATTTTAACAGAAACCACCCTATTAAGAATAACCAACATCATAGCCATCAAAATCATAAGAATACCGACAAAATACCTTACATCTACCATGCCATGAGTAAAAGCCCGATAAGGAATCACTCCAACCAAGCGCCATCCGGTATAACTGATAGTATTTACCACAATTTTTCGTCGTTCTCCACCAAATTTTTCCTCGTATACCCCATCTTTATAGTTGGCAGTCTCGATACTGCTTTCTTTACAAATCCCATCACTAATCTGTATTTGACGAGGATGATAAATAATTTCTCCATTCCTATCACACAGATAATAATACTGTCCATTATTAGAATTATTAATCTGATTCATCATTCTAGCAATTCCTGAATAATCCATATCTACCAGAAGTACACCTGTCTGTGATACCCCTCGATCTGTAATTTCAATAGCACGACTCAAAGAAATCACCCAATAATATCGAAACTTACTGTCATTAAATAGATTTTGAATGTGAGGTGTGGAAAAATGCATATTTTCCTTTTCATCCATAGCTTTTTGAAACCATCCCTGACGAGTCACATTAGGATCTTCTTTCTGAGAAGCCACTGGTTCCGCTGCCATCAAACTTCCGTAATTATTATAAACTGCAACACTTTTCAAATTATCCTTATTAGCCTCATACAAAAGGTTCATTCCCTGCTGAATATCTTTATCTTGACTGGAAAAGTCATTTTCTTTAATAGCATTATAATAAACCGCATCTGAAATTCGACGCATACTACCCAGATAATCTTCCAGATTTTCCCCCGTCTGCTCCATTAATTTGCTGGTACTCTGAATCATCTCTTCTCTAACCGCATTGGAAAATCGCAGATACAGCAAAGCTCCTAAAATCATCATAATAGAAATAGAAATAATTGAAAAGGATATCATAATAGTAGACTGAATCCCTTTTGGTTTTAAATTTTTCAACTGTTTTAAATATTTATTTTTCTCCATCCATATGCTCCGTTCTATATTTGGAAGGAGAAACACCAAATCTCCGCTTAAATACATAACTAAAATAATTGGGATCAGTATATCCTACACTTCTTGCTATAATGTAGCTCTTTTCATTGGTTTCAATCAACAAGCGGGAAGCTCTATCCATTCTGTAATCTGTGAGATATCCAATAAAAGAATTTCCCGTTTCTTTTTTGAACACAGTAGAAAAATAAGAGTTTGAGACTCCCAGTGTTTCACAAATACTATCCAGAGAAAGTTCTTCATCTCCATAATTATTGTAGATATATTCTTTTGCTCTCTCCACTAAAGATCTAGTAGACCGATTTCTTGCCGTAATCAGTTGTTCTCTAAAAGAAAGGCTTATGTCTATCAACCATTTTTTTAATGCTTCTGGTTCCATCTCCAACAATGCTGCGTACATTTTTCCCATATCTCCAGAAAAATCTTCCACAAGAATTTCATTATTTAAAGCAAAGCGTGACAACCCACTTACTAATTCCATCACATTCATATAATGATGCTGCAACGACTTTTCTGTAAGTGAAATATGGATACAATACTTATTCACCGCTTGAATAATATCCTCCTTTTCATTCAAACGAATCACCTTAAATAAATGAGCTAATTCCTCGTCTCCGTTCACCCCTGTCTCATTCAATTCCTGGGGGGCAATTTCTGTAATACTAATTGCTCGCACTGCTCCGTAAAGCACTCTATAAGAAACTGCTTCTCTAGCACCAGAATAGGATTCTGACAGTTCAAGAATATTACTGCAAAGTTTTCCGATTCCCACCGTCACATAAGCTCCTATGATACGCTGTGCATATTTACAGAATCGATCACATTCATCTGTCAATTCTGTCAGCTCATTTTCATCAGAAAGCTGAAGAATAAGGATAGTTTTTCCTAAATAAGAAAAACATTTTCCATGCCATTTTTCTCCCAGCCGTTCCATCGCCTGCTTCTGAACAGATGTGGATAACAAAAGCGGATTCATATTTTCCGGCACCTGACTGGATGAGGTATGTATCACAAGACAACAGTAATACGGGCCAGGAAGTGAAATCTGATAATCTGTCAGATACTTCTGCAATTCCTCCTGATGTATCCGCCCTTCAATCAGTGTAGAATAAAAATTCGTCTGTAAGAGAGGAAGTGAATCCATATAATAATTTTTTAGCGTTTCCACATTTCTCTTTTCACTAATTTCCTGATCCAATTTTCCTTTTAGCCGGGTAAATACTTTCGTAAGTTCCTGGGAATTTAATGGTTTCAATATATACTCTTCTACTTCCAAATGAACAGCTTCTTTTGCATATTCAAATTCATCAAATCCAGTAAATAATAAAATCTTGGTACCTGGATATTCCGAACGAATTCGCTTAGACAGCTCCATTCCATCCATATACGGCATTCGAATATCCGTCATCACCACATCTGGCTGATACTCTTCCAAAAGTTCCAGTGCTTTTACGCCATTTGTGGCATGGCCAACTACCAGGAATCCCAGACCTTCCCAGTCTATTTTTCTCATAATAACCTGTATTACATCTTCTTCATCATCTACAAGAAGAACTGTGTATTTATCCATATTTTATCTCCATTATGTGGTATTAGTGTAAAATAATGTCAGATAGATTAGTTGTGTACTTTCTGATTCCACAAGTCTATCACCCTTCTATAGAATTACATATAAAAATTATATCATAAAAAAAGCTTTGTGGAAAAACAAATAAAAATCTCCCATAGAAAATCGAGTAATAAAACTCAACCTTCTATGGGAGACTTTATGTCACTTCTTAATACTTCTAAAAAGTTATATTTTATTTTTTCTGAACATATTTCAGGCAGTCAAGTGTTACTGCTACGATAATGATAATACCTTCAAATACGAACTGAAGGTTTGTATCAATACCCAGAATTGTCAGAGAATATGTCAGCGCTGTAAAAATCAGAACACCGACTACAACACCTGAGATTTTTCCGATACCACCGGTAAAGGATACGCCACCAACTACACAGGCTGCGATAGCATCCATTTCCCATCCCTGTCCATAAGCTGCGGAACCGGAACCAACCATACGAGCACATTCCAGCCAGGAACCAAATCCATAAAGAATACCAGCCAGTACAAATGCACCAACAGTTACTGCAAATACGGAAATACCAGAAACGGAAGCTGCTTCCGGGTTTCCACCTACTGCATACAGATTTTTACCAAATGTAGTCTTATTCCAAATAAACCATACGATTGCAATTGCTGCTACTGCCCACAAAATAATGGTTGGGAAGCCATTAATTTTTGGAATGATCATGTTTGGAATTGTAGATTCAATTGCACCGAAGGATACACCCTTTGTTGCATAGGTAACCATACCAAAAATAACCAGCATGTTTGCCATTGTTGAAATAAATGGATGCATTTTAAATTTAGCTGTAAAGAAACCTGCAATAGAGGTAAAGAATGTACACAACAAAATACATACTACCAATGCCAAGATTACTCTTACTCCTACAGGAAGTCCTGTAAAGTCAAAAATGTGACCAAATACACCACCGGTATTGATACCCTGATGCATGATGATTGTTGCTGCAGTCATACCCATACCAACCATACGACCAATAGAAAGGTCTGTACCGGTAAGAAGGATCAATCCGGCAACACCCAACGCCAGGAACATTCTTGGAGAAGCCTGCTGCAGAATATTCAGCACGTTATTATATGTGAGCAATGGTGCATTTTTAACGATAGGTGTAATAATACACAGTGCGATAAAAATCAAAATAATCGCAATATACAGACCATTCTGCAGAAGGAAAGATCTGCTGTTAAATGTATATTTGTAGTTTTCCCATTTCTGTGCTCTGGATTCCAGGAAAGTAAATTTGGACATCCGAAGCATATCGATCAAATGGAATTTAAAGTTATATGCCTCATGTCTTCTGTCTTTTACTAACTGAAGATCTTTTTCCAACTCCATTTTTGCATCAAACAGTCTGTTTTTGTAAACATAATTTTCATCTTTAATTTCCTGATGATCAGACAATTTTGATACGATGTCCTGATGCTGTTTTTTCAGTTCTTCTACTTTCTTATTATATTTTTCTTTTGCTGCTGCTTTTTCCAGTACGCAGCTTGCTGCTACTGCCTGATAATAATCTTTATCAAAATGCTCTTTCAAATAAGCTTCTGCATCGGCAATCAATTTTGAAACTTCATCTTTATTTTTTGCTTCTACAGCTTTTGCCTTATCCAATTCTGCACGAAGTTTTCCGATCTCTGCCTGTTTTTCTTCACTGGTGAGCGTACGATCTCTTTTTACTCCGTCAATCTTGTTCTGGAAAGCTACAACCTTGTCTGTTCCATCTATTCTGAGGCTGTCAATCTTTTTCTGAATCTTGCCGACATAGTCCTCGATTGGCTGACGCAGTTTCATTTCCTGATCAACTGTAAGAATATTTCCATTAGCCATATCCATCAATCTCCCTCGATTTATAAGTATTTTGCACTAAGTCTCAAAAGTTCTTCCTGATTTGTTTCTTTTGTATTTACGATTCCGGAAAGATGTCCATTTGACATAACTCCGATACGATTGGTGATACCCAGAATCTCCGGCATCTCAGAAGAAACTACAATAATTGTTTTTCCCTGTTTCGCCATCTGAATAATCAACTCATAGATTTCATATTTTGCACCTACGTCAATACCACGAGTAGGCTCATCCATCATAAATACCTGCGGATCACGCTCCAGCCATTTTCCAAAAATGACTTTCTGCTGGTTACCACCTGATAAACTGGAAATCATATCATCCGGTCCCATACATTTTGTATGCATGATCTTAATCTCATCTGAAGTCGCTTTTATCATCTTCGCATCAGAAAGAGCAATTCCAGACTTATACTGAGGAAGGTTTGCGATTGTAGTATTAAATGTCAAATCCCCTTTCAGGAAGAGTCCATTCGCTTTTCTTTCCTCTGTGATCATGGCAAATCCATGATCCATAGCTTCTTTAGCGCTGGTGAAGTTCATCAGTTTATGATTAAAATATACACGCCCTGCTGCTCTGGTACGAACACCGAAAATAGTTTCCAAAAGTTCTGTACGTCCGGCTCCTACCAGACCATATAAACCGAATATTTCTCCCTTTCTTACGTCAAAGGTAACATCCTGTAAATGTGGTTCGTATTTTGTTGACAAGTGCTGAATAGATAAAACCACATCCCCCGGTGTATTATCCACTGGCGGGAAACGATTTTCCAGAGAACGACCAACCATAGCTGCGATCAATTCATTCATATCTGTATCTTTGGCATTCTTTGTCATAACCAGATTACCGTCACGAAGAACAGAAATCTCATCACAGATTTCAAAAATTTCATCCATCTTATGAGAAATATAAATCAGGGAAATTCCCTGTTCTTTCAACATTCTCATCATTTCAAAAAGTTTATCTACTTCCTGTACTGTCAAAGAAGAGGTTGGCTCGTCCAGTACAATAACTTTGGAATTATAAGAAATAGCTTTTGCAATTTCACACATCTGTCTTTGTGATACTGACATATGGCGCATGGACTGGGAGAGGTTTACTGTCATACCCAGTTTTCTAAAAAGCTCGGAAGCTTCTTTTTTCATACGTCCTTCATCTACAACACCCATGGAGTTTTTAGGATAACGTCCCAAAAACAGGTTATCCACCACGTTTCTTTCCAGACACTGATTCAACTCCTGATGAACCATTGCAATACCATTTTCAAGAGCATCCTTGGGGCCGGAAAAATTGATTTCCTTGCCTTCAAGGAAAATATTTCCTTCGTCTTTCTGATAGGTACCAAACAAACACTTCATCATGGTTGACTTACCAGCACCATTTTCACCCATAAGTCCCATTACCGTTCCACGTTTCAGCTCCAGATTAATGTGATCCAGAACACGGTTACGGCCAAAGGATTTGCTCATACCACGTATGGATAAGACGATATCATCTTTCTTATCTGCCATAATTTTTACTCCTGTATGTATTATTTCTTGTAACAGTTCTGCCGGAACCATTACCTGTTATTCCAACAAGACATTAGGGAGAATTTCTTCTCCCTAATAATCATTGCTTTTCTTTCAGTTTCCCCGGATTACTGATTCAGCAAGGATGTATAAGATGCTGCATTATCTGTCTTAACCATGTTGATTGCGTATGCATCATACTGGCTCGGGTTTCCAAGACGGTTTGTGATATTGGACTCTGTCTGTCCATCTCCACCGATGTATTCAACTTCCAGGTTCAGCAGATCATCATATTTCTCCAGCAATGGCTGATATGTGGAACTTAAGAAGTTATCAGAAGCATTGTAAATATTCAGCCAAACTTTCTTAGAAGGAGATTTTTCTGCATCCAACTGATTAGATACTGGCTCAAATGTCTTTGTAGAATCTGTAAATTCTTCATAGTTATCTGCTGTAACTGCTACGTTCAGTGCGTAGTAAGAACGCTGTTCTTCATTGTATACATATTCCTGATCACTCAGAACGTTTCCAGCTTCATCTGCTGTACCGATACCTGTATCAATATCAACACCGTCCAGAGAGTTACGCAGAACACGAAGTGTCAGGTAAGCCTGTACGTCTGCATGCTGACTGATTGTTCCGCCGTATCCTTCTGCGATAGCTGCAACAGCATCACTGTTTGCATCATATCCGAATGTAGGAACTTTATTTTCTTTGGACCATGCATTGAACATGGACATTCCCATACCGTCATTGTTAGAAACTACAACATCGATTGCATCTCCAAAAGAAGAGGACCATGTTCCGATAGCATTACCTGCTGTAGCTGCATCCCATGTAGCACCGGAAGCATTTTTCATTTCCTGAGAAGCCAGCTCACGAACCTGATATGTTTTTCCGCCTGCTTCAATAGTTCCATCCTGAACTGCTTTGGAAGATCCATCTGTGTTTGTTCCTACTGGTTCACTGTTTACATCACCATCTTTTTCAACGCCGGTACCCAGTGCTTTACGAACACCTCTTGTACGAGCGATAGAATCATTATGTCCGATATCACCGATAGCCAGAACGTATCCGATCACTCCGTCGCCATTACGATCCAGACCTTCAATGTTTGCTGTGATATAATCTTTTACCATAGTTCCCTGAAGTTCAGCGCCCTGGTTAGCATCAAATCCAACATAGTATGTATCTTTGTTGAAAGATAATGCTGCCATATCCAGTTCTCCTGTAGAACTGTTAGATGGCTGACGGTTGAACCATACAAGTGGTTTATCTTTATTTGCTACTTCTCCACCTGCTTCAGCCTCTGTTTCACCTGCATCATCTGCAGGAGCTTCTGTCTTGCTATCTGCTGCTTTGTCTGCTCCGTTATCTGCCGGTTTGTCAGAACCACCACACGCTACAACAGACAGTCCCATAACTGCTGCCAGTGTTAATAAAGCAATTTTTCTTTTCATTTTAATTTTCTCCCTTCCGTAGGACACTTTTTTGTGCCGTTTGTTGATAATGACACTATATCTCTTATGGGGAAAATAAAACATAGAATATTTTTAGGTTTCCATTGAAATTTTTAAGGTTTTCTTCGGCAGATATACCAATAGAATTAAAAATTATGTCGGATTACAGCAAAAAATGTAGTCATATTCTTTCAAATACATATTCTGTTTCCGTGGAAATGTCATCACGGAAATGAAATCCCAGTCTCTGAAAACTCTTCATCCCCTCCGGTTCCTCCAGATGACGCTCCGCCATAAAACGAACCATCTCTCCCCGGGCCATTTTTGCATAAGTCCCTTTCTGCACTAACTTTCCTCCTGAATTTTCCATAAATAAACAGGTAATATACGTATCTTCTTTCTCCAGATACTTTTCTACACAACGAGAGTATTCTTTTGAAGCGAGATTAATGATAATTCCACTCTCATCTCTTACCTGCTCATATAATTTTCTTCCCCAAAATTCATACAAATTTTTATATCCGGGAACTTCTCCTTTTGCCTGCATCTCTAACCGATACGGTGTAACCCCGTCTAAAGGATTCAAAACTCCGTAAAATGCAGACAATATCCGCAAATGTTTTTGTACATAATCTATATGACCATCTTCAAATACTGCAGGAGCCATATACTGATATGCCAGTCCTTCATAAGATAAAAGAGCCGGAGTAAGTTCTCGCTCCAGCTCCATATCTTTAATTCTTTCCATATTCTGATGTGCAATTTTATCATTACACTTCCAGAGATTTTTCAGTTCTTCATAGGACTGTCCCTGCATCCATTTTAATAATATTTTTGTATCTTCCAGAAACACCGGCAGACTTTCTGCTACCAGTGTATCTGTATCCACATTCATTTTCTTTGCAGGTGATAGTATAATTTTCATTCCAACTCTCCCAACATTTTCTCTGGATCTTCCGCCGCCTTCACTTTGTCATTTGCCCGAATAATGATACCCTCTTCATCGATAAGATACGTGGTTCTCACTACACCCATGGAAACTTTTCCATAGTTCTTCTTCTCTTTCCATACATCATAAGCCTGAATCACTTCCAACTCCGGATCAGACAGCAGCGTAAATGTCAAGCTCTGTTTTTCCTCAAATCTTTTATGGGATGCCACAGTATCCTTGCTCACCCCTAAAATCTCCACACCTTTTTCCTTAAACTGCGGATATCTTTCACTGTATCCACAAGCCTGCTTTGTACATCCGGGAGTGTTATCTCTTGGATAAAAATACAA
Organism: Oliverpabstia sp.; assembly: GCA_034114925.1. GTDB lineage: Bacteria > Bacillota > Clostridia > Lachnospirales > Lachnospiraceae > Oliverpabstia. The sequence goes on along the minus strand of JAXEUM010000084.1, from coordinate 37,562 downwards.
AATCACTTTTTTCCCTCTGTAATCTTCCAAGGAATGCATCTCGCCATTTTGATCCGGCAGTGTAAATACCGGCGCTTTTGTTCCAACTTCTAACATGATTTCAATCCTCCGTTTTCCATTTATATTCATTGCATACGTCTCCCCATCACAACAGAAATCTATTGCCCAAAGGGATTCTCATGTGGATACTTTATCATTCTTCTTGTAAATATGTCAAAGATTTTCTTTATTCTCTGAGAAATCTTGCAGACAGTTTTATATAACAGAAAAACCCGTAGAACCAAAGTTCTACGGGCATCCTTACATTTGTCAATTCTTAAAATCTCATTATTTTCTTCGTTTTTCAGCTCCATATTGTCTTGTATCGTGAATTTACCGTTCTCTTTTATTTCTTTCAATCAGCAATAAAATAAACATAACAAACCATATCCCCCATGCAATGAAACAACCAGTTATATACGAAACTTAAATATGTTAGGAATAACATTAACCCCAAATGTTTTAACAGCCATTCTATACATAGCTTTAGCATGAATTCTATCATGCCAAATAAAACGCCGCAATACTTTTCGAAGAGACCATTCTTCCCCATAGCTTCCTTCGCAAACACTGTTATTCAAAAACTCAGGATATGCTTCCAATAATTCAAATCCACGCATTCTACACTCTAAAATAGTTCCATCATTATCCACATCTATACCTATTTCACCGAAATAATAATCATTCACGTTTTTTGTGTGTTCGTACATTTCAAAGGCAGTGCGTGGTATCTGTCCATAAAATGTCTGACGAGCAGGCAAACAGCTTCTGTCTTTATCCGGGATAGACTCATACAATTTCAAAAAATCTTGTGCTGAACGCAATGTAAGAGTTTTTAATTCTTGATACTCACTGAGATCAAGCTTACCTTTTTCTGTATCAAAGAGAACATCTGAATCGGCGTCACAAATATCCAACTCAGATAGTTTTTCCTGGACAATTTCTATTTCGAAGGTTTCGGGTACTACGTCTTTCTTCCACTTCAAATACGATTTGATTTCATCTTCCATCTTGCTTAATGCAATATCTTTTGTTTCACCTCTTGTGAATGCTCCGATATAATTATCGGAATATAAAAGGCTATCACTTCCATTATGTTCCCATACACAACGTATCTTCATATAATCACTCTCCACAAGATTTCTATTTCCACTCTACAATATAAGGTATTATACACATAGATATTAGAACTTCTATATATCTGAAAGAATTCTGTTTGAACATATCAGAAACAGAATATGGATCCCTTTATCGCTCTCGTTTCTTTTAGCTTTATTTTATCATAGCCCCTTTTTAAATACCATTCCAATATTCACAAAACTTTTGTACAACAGAAAAACCCCGGAAACCTTACGGTTCCGGGGCATCTTACGTTTGGACACAATGTACCTTACGGTACTCTATATTTATAAATTCGTACTAATCGGTGATTACTCGATGATGGAAGCAACACGGCCTGATCCTACAGTACGTCCACCTTCACGGATAGCGAAAGTAAGACCCTGCTCCATAGCGATTGGGTGGATCAGTTCGATTGTCATCTCTACGTTATCTCCAGGCATGCACATTTCTGTACCTTCTGGCAGATTGATAACACCTGTTACGTCAGTTGTTCTGAAGTAGAACTGAGGACGGTAGTTGTTGAAGAAAGGTGTATGACGGCCACCCTCGTCTTTTGTCAGAACGTAAACCTGAGCTGTGAATTTTGTATGGCAAGTTACTGTACCTGGTTTAACCAGAACCTGTCCACGAACGATATCTGTTCTCTGAACACCACGCAGCAGAGCACCGATGTTATCACCAGCCTGTGCTTCGTCAAGCAGTTTACGGAACATTTCGATACCAGTTACAACAGTTTTTCTCTTATCTTCTTTGATACCAACGATTTCTACTTCGTCGTTCAGGTGCAGAACACCACGCTCTACTCTACCAGTTGCAACAGTACCACGACCAGTAATAGTAAATACGTCCTCTACAGGCATCAGGAAAGGTTTGTCTGTTTCACGCTTTGGATCTGGAATCCAGCTATCAACTGCATCCATCAGTTCCATGATCTTGTCGCCCCATTCTCCGTTAGGATCTTCCAGAGCTTTCAGAGCAGAACCCTGAACGATAGGAGTATCATCTCCTGGGAATTCGTACTCGTTCAGCAGCTCACGGATTTCCATGTCTACCAGTTCAAGCAGCTCTTCGTCGTCTACCATATCGCATTTGTTCATGAATACTACGATGTAAGGTACACCTACCTGACGGGACAGCAGGATGTGCTCTTTTGTCTGAGCCATAACACCGTCTGTAGCAGCTACTACCAGGATAGCACCATCCATCTGAGCAGCACCAGTGATCATGTTCTTAACGTAGTCAGCATGACCTGGGCAGTCTACGTGAGCGTAGTGACGTTTTTCTGTCTCGTACTCAACGTGAGCTGTAGAAATTGTGATTCCACGTTCTCTCTCTTCTGGAGCTTTATCAATGTTTTCGAAATCTACTTTTGTGTTACCTGCAACTCTTTCAGCCAGTACTTTTGTGATAGCTGCTGTTGTAGTTGTTTTACCATGGTCAACGTGTCCAATGGTACCAATGTTACAATGTGGTTTGCTTCTTTCAAACTTAGCTTTAGCCATTATTAATTTCCTCCTTAAAACTTGAGCCATCAGGCAAATTTTAACTATATTTCATGAACCTGCTATCCTTGATTATATTGCAAATCAAGGATATTTGCAAGTCATTGTTTTATTATTTTCCCTTTGCAGAGAGAACTTTTTCCTGTACAGACTTCGGAACTGGTTCGTATCTGTCAAAGAACATGGAGTAGTTACCACGACCCTGTGTTCTGGAACGCAGGTCTGTTGCGTATCCGAACATCTCAGCCAACGGTACATATCCGCGGATCATTTTTCCTCCACCGATATCTTCCATACCTTCGATACGACCACGACGGGAGTTGATATCACCGATAACATCACCCATGTAATCTTCCGGAGTTGTAACTTCTACTCTCATGATAGGCTCCAGCAATACTGGAGATGCTTTCTGCATAGCATCTTTAAATGCCATGGATCCCGCAATGTGGAATGCCATCTCAGAAGAGTCAACTTCATGGTAAGAACCATCATATACATTTGCATGGATACCTACTACAGGGAAACCACCCAGAATACCGGATTTCATAGCTTCCTCAATACCTTCGCCTACAGCCGGGATATATTCCTTCGGAATAGCACCACCAACTACAGTAGATTCGAATTTGTAGGTTTCTTCTGCGTTCGCATCCATAGGAGCGAATTTAACTTTACAGTGACCATACTGTCCACGTCCACCAGACTGTTTTGCATATTTATGCTCAACATCAACTGGTTTTGTGATTGTCTCTTTGTATGCTACCTGAGGAGCACCTACGTTAGCTTCTACTTTGAATTCACGAAGCAGACGGTCAACGATAATATCCAGATGCAGCTCACCCATACCTGCAATAATGGTCTGTCCTGTTTCCTGGTTTGTATGTGCACGGAATGTAGGATCTTCTTCTGCCAGTTTAGCAAGAGATTCACCCAGTTTACCCTGACCAGCTTTTGTCTTAGGCTCGATAGCCAGCTCGATAACTGGTTCTGGGAATTCCATGGATTCCAGAATTACCGGATGCTGTTCGTCACAGATTGTATCACCTGTTGTAGTGAATTTGAATCCGATTGCTGCAGCAATATCTCCGGAATATACTTTAGCAAGCTCTTCACGTTTGTTCGCATGCATCTGCAGAATACGACCAACACGTTCTTTCTTGCCTTTTGTTGCGTTTAATACGTAAGAACCAGCATTCATAGTTCCTGAATACACACGGAAATATGCCAGTTTACCTACGAATGGGTCTGTCATGATCTTGAATGCCAGTGCGGAGAACGGTTCATCATCAGATGAATGTCTCTCTACTTCATTTCCATCCAGATCTGTTCCCTTGATTGCAGGGATATCCAGTGGTGAAGGCATGAATTCAATGATTGCATCCAGCAGTTTCTGAACACCCTTGTTTCTGTAAGCAGTTCCACAGCAAACAGGAACAGCTGAACATTCGCAAGTAGCTCTTCTCAGAACAGCTTTCAGTTCATCAACAGAAGGTTCTTCACCTTCCAGATATGCCATCATCAGATCGTCATCCAGTTCACAGATTTTTTCTACCAGCTCTGTATGATACAGCTCTGCATCATCCTGCATATCTTCAGGAATATCTGTTACACTGATGTCATCTCCCTTATCATCATTGTAGATGTAAGCTTTCATTTCAAACAGGTCAATGATTCCTTTGAAATCATTTTCTTTACCGATTGGCAGCTGCAGACAGATTGCGTTTTTACCCAGTCTTGTCTTAATCTGCTCTACGGCACCATAGAAATCTGCACCCAGGATATCCATCTTATTGATGAATGCCATACGAGGTACATTGTAGGTATCAGCCTGACGCCAAACGTTTTCAGACTGAGGCTCTACACCACCTTTAGCACAGAATACACCTACAGCACCATCCAGTACACGAAGAGAACGCTCTACTTCTACAGTAAAGTCTACGTGTCCTGGTGTATCAATAATATTGATACGATGCTCTAATGCACCAGCCTTAGGTTTTGTCTGCTCTTCCAGGGTCCAGTGACAGGTTGTAGCAGCAGAAGTAATTGTAATACCTCTCTCCTGCTCCTGCTCCATCCAGTCCATGGTAGCAGTTCCTTCATGGGTATCTCCGATTTTATAATTTACACCGGTATAATACAGAATACGCTCAGTTGTTGTGGTTTTACCCGCATCGATATGAGCCATAATACCAATATTTCTGGTTCTCTCTAATGGATATTCTCTTCCAGCCAATTGGATTTCCTCCTTTAGAATCTGTAATGAGCAAACGCCTTATTAGCTTCTGCCATTTTATGCATGTCTTCTTTCTTCTTAACAGATGCACCGGTGTTGTTCATTGCATCCAGAAGCTCATTTGCCAGTCTGTCTTCCATTGTCTTCTCTCCTCTTTTACGAGAATACAGTGTCAGCCAACGAAGAGCCAGAGCCTGACGTCTTTCCGGACGAACTTCGATAGGCACCTGATAAGTAGCTCCACCGATACGTCTTGCCTTTACTTCCAATACCGGCATAATGTTATTCATAGCTTCTTCAAAAACTTCAATTGCTGGTTTTCCAGCTTTTTCTTCAACTTTAGCGAAAGCACCGTAAACAATTTTCTGTGCTACACCTTTCTTACCGTCTAACATGATGTTATTGATAAGTTTAGTAACCACTTTGTTGTTGTACAGTGGATCTGCCAAAACGTCTCTTTTCTGAGTATGTCCTTTACGTGGCACGTTACTTCCCTCCTTAATCAATAGATTATCTCTTAGGTACTCACATGACAGTTTGAGCAGTTATCAATACTGTCTACTATGTGTTCGCACTGGTAAATTCCTCTATTTTACCCGCAACCATCAGGGTATAAATGGAATTGCCGTACATAGTGTCTGTGATGTTTGTTCTTATTATAAAAGTTGCCATATACCATGGCCTCTAACGCCATGTCGATTCTCGCAAGCTATGCTTGCTCGCATCGCGGCTTTTAATCGCTGCACATGGCTTCTAACGCCATGCTGATTCTCGGCAACTTTGTTGCCTCGCATCACGGCTTTCGCCGTATGCATCCAGTCACAAGCTGTCAGCCTTCCCTGCAATCAGGTCATGCTGCCATCTTCCTCCTGTCTGCGCATGGCTCAATGCAAACGCGTTTATTTTTTAGGTCTCTTTGCTCCGTATTTGGAACGAGCCTGTCTTCTATTAGCAACACCTGCAGTATCCAGTGTTCCTCTGATGATGTGGTATCTTGTACCTGGTAAGTCCTTAACACGACCACCACGGATCAGAACAACACTATGCTCCTGAAGGTTATGACCTTCTCCTGGGATATAGCTTGTTACTTCAATTCCGTTGGAAAGACGTACTCTGGCGATTTTACGAAGAGCTGAGTTAGGTTTCTTAGGTGTAGCTGTCTTAACAGCTGTACATACACCTCTCTTCTGTGGTGAAGATAAATCGCTGGATTTTTTTCTTAAAGAGTTAAAACTTTTCTGCAGAGCAGGAGCAGTAGATTTCTTAACAGAAGTCTGACGTCCCTTTCTTACTAACTGATTAAATGTTGGCATTCCATTTCACCTCCTGTAGTATTTTCCTTAATTAGGTTCTGTGGTTGCTATTATTCATACATAAATCGCACACAAAAATAACTGCATTTCTATGCACGCTTTTGTATTATATCCTTGCCTCTATAAAAAGTCAAGGGTAAAAAAGGAATTTATTTTTGGAACAAGTTAAAGATACTTCTCTTTCTTTTCAGAAAAATCGGGAAGAATATTGTCATTCCAAATATTCTTCCCGATCTGTTCATTATTTTTATTCTTCTGTTAAAAGTTCTTCGTCAGTTTCCGGTGTCTGATCTTCTGTTTCTTCAGGAATCTCATCCACCACTTCTTCTGTCACTGCTTCACTGATTTCTTCTGTCTCATTTACCATCTCTTCTTCATCTGGTAAATTTTCTTCTTCCTGCTGTGCCAGCATTTCGTCTGTAGACAATTTCACATTGCTGTATCTCTTCAGACCTGTTCCGGCAGGAATCAGTTTACCAAGGATAACATTTTCTTTCAGACCAATCAGTCTGTCAACTTTACCCTTAATAGCAGCTTCTGTAAGAACTTTGGTTGTCTCCTGGAAGGATGCTGCTGACAGGAAAGAATCTGTCGCCAGAGAAGCTTTTGTGATACCCAGCATAACCTGTTTACCTTCTGCCTGCTCTTTGCCTTCTTTTTCCATTTCTTCATTCACATCTTCAAAATCCAGAACGTCTACCAGACTTCCCGGAAGGAATTCTGTGTCACCATTGTTCTCAATACGAATCTTCTTCAGCATCTGACGAACGATAACCTCAATATGTTTATCGTTAATCTCAACACCCTGAAGTCGGTATACTCTCTGTACTTCACGGATCATATAATCCTGTACAGCGCGTACGCCTTTGATTTTCAAAATATCGTGAGGATTTACAGAACCTTCTGTCAGTTCATCTCCGGCTTCCAGAATCTGACCTTCTGTAACCTTAATTCTTGATCCGTAAGGAATCAGGTAGGTTTTAGAATCACCTGTTTCTCTGTCTGTAACAACAATCTCACGTTTCTTTTTGGTATCTTTGATAGCAACTTCACCTTTAATTTCGGTAATGATTGCAAGTCCCTTCGGTTTTCTGGCCTCGAACAACTCCTCGACACGGGGAAGACCCTGTGTGATATCGCCGCCGGCCACACCACCGGTATGGAAAGTACGCATGGTCAACTGTGTACCAGGCTCACCGATAGACTGAGCTGCGATAATACCTACAGACTCACCCACCTGAACAGCTTCACCGGTTGCCATGTTCGCACCGTAACATTTTGCACAGACACCAATCTTACACTTACAGCTTAAGATGGTACGAATCTTGATCTTGGTGTATTTGTTACCATTTTCATCTACACCTTCCTTCATGATTCTCTCTGCACGTTTCGGTGTGATCATATGGTTTGCTTTTACAATAACATTTCCATCTTTATCTTTAATAGTCTCACAGGAGAATCTTCCTGTAATACGTTCCTGAAGGCTTTCGATTTCTTCTTTTCCGTCAATAAATTCTTTTACATACATACCGGAAATTTCATCTCTTCCTTCACAACAGTCTACTTCACGAACGATCATCTCCTGAGAAACGTCTACCAGACGTCTTGTCAGGTAACCGGAATCGGCTGTACGAAGAGCTGTATCAGACAAACCTTTACGAGCTCCATGAGCAGACATGAAGTATTCCAGTACGTCAAGACCTTCACGGAAGTTAGATTTGATAGGCAACTCAATGGTATGACCTGTTGTATCTGCCATCAATCCACGCATACCCGCCAACTGCTTGATCTGTTTATCAGAACCACGGGCTCCGGAATCTGCCATCATAAAGATGTTATTGTATTTATCAAGACCTGTCAACAGAGCTTTTGTCAAAGCATCGTCAGTCTGTTTCCATGTTTCTACTACTTCCTTGTATCTCTCTTCTTCTGTAATAAGACCACGTTTAAAGTTACGTGTAATCTTATCTACAGTATTCTGTGCATCCTGAATCATCTGCGGTTTCTGTGGCGGCACAGTCATATCAGAAATAGATACGGTCATAGCAGCTCTTGTGGAATATTTGTAACCCATAGCTTTGATGTCATCCAAAACTTCTGCAGTTTTAGTTGCGCCATGAGTATTAATAACTTTTTCAAGAATCTGTTTCAACTGTTTCTTTCCTACATGGAAATCCACTTCCAGAAGCAGTTCATTTCCTTCTACGCTACGATCTACAAATCCCAGATCCTGCGGAAGAATTTCATTGAACAGGAATCTTCCCAGGGTAGATTCTACTGTTTGAACAAGTTCACTTCCATCAGCCATTCTCTTTGTACAACGTACATGGATTCTGGTCTGCAAAGTAATGTAGCCATTTTCATAAGCCAAAATAGCTTCATTCAGGTTTTTGAAGTAATCGCCTTCACCTTTGCTTCCCGGTCTTTCCTGCGTAAGATAGTAAATACCTAAAACCATATCCTGAGAAGGAACGGCTACCGGACCACCATCGGAAGGTTTCAGCAGGTTGTTCGGTGAAAGAAGAAGGAAACGACACTCAGCCTGAGCTTCTACAGAAAGCGGAAGATGTACCGCCATCTGGTCACCATCGAAGTCCGCATTAAATGCAGTACAAACCAGAGGATGAAGTTTAATTGCCTTACCTTCTACCAGAATCGGCTCAAATGCCTGAATACCAAGACGATGCAGTGTAGGAGCACGGTTCAACATAACCGGATGCTCTTTAATTACTTCTTCCAGAACATCCCACACCTCTGGCTGAAGCTTTTCTACCATCTTCTTAGCATTTTTAATATTATGTGCTGTTCCGTTCGCCACCAGTTCTTTCATAACGAACGGCTTAAACAGCTCAATTGCCATCTCTTTCGGAAGACCACACTGATAAATCTTCAGTTCCGGTCCAACTACGATAACGGAACGTCCGGAGTAGTCTACACGTTTACCCAACAGGTTCTGACGGAAACGACCGGATTTACCTTTCAGCATATCGGAAAGAGATTTCAGCGCACGGTTTCCTGGACCTGTTACCGGACGGCCACGACGACCATTATCGATCAGCGCATCTACAGCTTCCTGCAGCATACGTTTTTCATTTCTTACGATAATATCCGGAGCGCCTAACTCCAAAAGTCTTTTCAGACGATTGTTTCTGTTAATAATACGACGGTACAAATCATTCAGATCGGAAGTAGCAAAACGGCCTCCGTCAAGCTGTACCATTGGACGCAGATCCGGAGGAATTACCGGGATCACATCCATGATCATCCATTCCGGGCGATTTCCTGACTCACGGAACGCTTCCACAACTTCCAGACGTTTGATGATACGGGCACGTTTCTGTCCCGTAGCATCTTTCAATCCGGCTTTCAATTCTGCTGATTCTGCTTCCAGGTCAATAGCCTGCAGAAGTTCTTTAATAGACTCTGCACCCATACCAACCCGGAAATCATATCCATAGTTTTCTCTGGCTTCCTGATATTCTCTCTCAGTGAGAACCTGTTTTAACTGCAGATTGCTGTTTGCAGGATCCAGAACAATATAATTTGCAAAGTACAGGACTTTCTCCAATGTTCTTGGAGAAAGATCCAGAATCAATCCCATTCGTGATGGAATTCCCTTGAAGTACCAGATATGGGATACCGGAGCTGCAAGTTCGATATGTCCCATACGTTCTCTACGAACACTGGCCTTTGTAACTTCTACGCCACATCTGTCGCAGACAACACCTTTATAACGGATTTTTTTGTATTTTCCACAATGACACTCCCAGTCTTTACTGGGTCCGAAGATTCTCTCACAGAACAAACCGTCTTTTTCCGGCTTTAAAGTTCTGTAATTGATGGTTTCAGGCTTTTTTACTTCGCCATGAGACCACTCGCGGATTTTCTCCGGAGAGGCCAGACCAATTTTAATCGCATCGAACGTCATTGGTTGATATACTTCTTTATTGGTTGTTTCAGCCATTTGGTTGCTCCTTTCTCAGGTATGAAATCGAAATCTTCTGTTTAATCACTAAAAATCTAACAGTTCATCTTCGTCAGATACATCTTCTGTGGTATCTTCTTCCACATCCACCAGTTCTTCACCTTCGAATTCCTGTTTGCTGAAACCATAGCTGCCATAAGATTCCTGATCTTCATTATGGTAGTTTTTGTCTCCTTCAATGATGGAACGCAGATCCGTATCACCGTAATCGATATTTTCCATGATCTCCACCTCTGTATTATCGTCCTTCAGAACTTTTACATCCAGACCCAGAGACTGAAGCTCTTTGAGAAGAACCTTGAAGGATTCCGGAATACCAGGTTCAGGAATATTGTCTCCCTTGATGATTGCTTCATAAGTCTTCACACGTCCGATCACATCATCAGATTTTACAGTAAGAATTTCCTGCAGAGTATAAGATGCACCGTAAGCCTCCAGCGCCCAAACCTCCATCTCTCCGAAACGCTGTCCACCAAACTGAGCTTTACCACCCAGAGGCTGCTGTGTTACCAGAGAATATGGGCCAGTAGAACGGGCATGGATCTTATCGTCAACCAGATGATGCAGCTTCAGATAATGCATGTGACCGATAGTTACCGGGCTGTCAAAATACTCTCCGGTACGACCATCACGAAGTCTTACTTTACCATCACGGGAAATCGGAACACCTTTCCACAGTTTTCTGTGCTCTCTGTTTTCATACAGATAATCATATACTTCCGGAAGCAGTTCTTCTTTATGTTTCTCAGAAAACTCCTCCCAGCTCAAATTTACATAGTCATTTGCCAACTCCAGAGTATCCATGATGTCATCTTCGTTCGCTCCGTCAAATACAGGAGTAGCAATATTGAATCCCAGAGCTTTTGCTGCCAGACTCAAATGAATCTCCAACACCTGTCCGATATTCATACGAGAAGGCACACCCAGAGGGTTAAGAACGATATCCAGCGGACGTCCATTAGGAAGGAATGGCATATCCTCCACAGGAAGAACTCTGGAAACCACACCCTTGTTACCATGACGACCAGCCATCTTATCACCCACAGAGATTTTTCTCTTCTGAGCAATATAGATACGTACTGCCTGATTTACACCAGGAGACAACTCATCTCCATTTTCTCTTGTAAATACTTTTGCATCTACTACGATACCATATTCTCCATGAGGTACTTTCAGAGAAGTATCACGAACCTCTCTTGCCTTCTCTCCAAAGATAGCACGAAGAAGACGCTCTTCTGCTGTCAGCTCTGTCTCTCCCTTCGGAGTAACTTTACCAACCAGGATATCTCCCGCACGGACTTCTGCACCGATTCGAATGATACCACGTTCATCCAAATCTTTCAGCGCTTCATCACCCACACCAGGAACATCTTTTGTAATCTCTTCCGGTCCCAGTTTGGTATCTCTGGCTTCTGCTTCATATTCTTCTATATGGATTGATGTATAAACATCCTCCTGTACTAATCTCTCACTTAACAGTACCGCATCCTCGTAGTTATAACCTTCCCAGGTCATGAAGCCGATCAGCGGGTTTTTACCCAGAGCAAGTTCTCCATTATATGTGGACGGACCATCGGCAATCACCTGTCCGGCTTCCACATGCTCACCCTTCACCACGATTGGTTTCTGGTTGTAGCAGTTACTCTGGTTACTTCTCAGGAACTTGGTCAGATGGTATACATCTGTCGTTCCGTCATCATTTTTCATTGTAATTTCTTTAGATGCAGACTTCGTGATCACACCTGCTTTTTTCGCCACCACGCAAACACCGGAGTCTACAGCGGCTTTCGCTTCCATACCGGTACCAACTACAGGCGCCTCTGTAATCATCAGCGGAACGGCCTGACGCTGCATGTTGGATCCCATCAGCGCACGGTTCGCATCGTCATTCTGCAGGAATGGAATCAGCGCAGTAGCCACAGAAAATACCATCTTAGGAGACACATCCATATAATCAAACATCTGTCTTTCATATTCCTGTGTCTCATCCAGATAACGTCCGGATACATTTTTATGAATGAAATGTCCTTCTTCATCCAGAGGCTCATTCGCCTGTGCCACATGGTAATTATCTTCTTCGTCAGCAGTCATATAAACTACTTCATCCGTTACTCTCGGGTTCTTTGGATCTGTCTTATCAATCCGACGATAAGGAGCTTCCACAAAACCATATTCATTAATTCTCGCATAAGATGCAAGAGAGTTGATCAAACCAATGTTTGGTCCTTCAGGAGTCTCGATAGGACACATTCTTCCGTAATGAGAATAATGTACGTCTCGAACCTCAAATCCGGCACGATCACGGGACAGACCTCCCGGACCCAATGCGGAAAGACGTCTCTTATGAGTAAGCTCACCCAGAGGGTTATTCTGATCCATAAACTGAGACAACTGAGAAGAACCAAAGAATTCTTTCACTGCTGCTGTCACAGGTTTGATATTGATCAGAGACTGTGGTGAAATACCTTCCGCATCCTGAGTTGTCATTCTTTCTCTTACAACTCTTTCCAGTCTGGACATACCGATACGATACTGATTCTGCAGCAATTCACCAACTGCACGGATACGACGATTACCCAAATGGTCAATATCATCATCATTTCCCAGACCATACTCCAGATGCATATTATAGTTAATAGAAGCAAAAATATCTTCTTCTGTGATATGTTTCGGAATCAACTCATGCACATGATGACGAATGGCTTCTTTCAGATCTTCTTCATCCTCATGTTCTTCCATAAGCTGTGCCAGAGCCGGATAATATACCAGTTCTGTAATTCCCAGTTCTTTTGGTTCACAGTCCACAAAACTGGTAAGATCCACCATCATATTAGAAAGAACTTTAATATTTCTTTCTTCTGTCTGAATCCACACAAACGGAACTGCCGCATTCTGAATAGAATCTGCCAGTTCTTTTGTAACTTCTGTTCCTGCTTCTGCCAGAATTTCTCCTGTTGTTGTATCAACCACATCTTCAGCCAAAATCTGTCCCGCAATACGGTTTCTCAGAAGCAGTTTTTTATTGAATTTATATCTTCCTACTTTTGCCAAATCATAACGTTTCGGATCAAAGAACATACTATTGATCAGACTGCGAGCGCTTTCCACTGCCAGCGGCTCACCTGGACGGATCTTCTTATACAATTCCAGAAGACCTTCCTCATAACAGGTGGCTGTATCTTTTCCAAAACTTGCCAGAATCTTCGGTTCTTCACCAAACAGATCTACGATTTCTGCATTTGTTCCTTTTCCCAAAGCACGGATCAGGACAGTAATCGGAACCTTTCTTGTTCTATCCACACGAACATAGAACACATCATTAGAATCTGTCTCGTACTCCAGCCAAGCACCACGATTCGGAATAACCGTGGAAGAAAACAGCCTTTTACCAACTTTGTCATGAGCGATAGCATAATAGATACCAGGGGAACGAACTAACTGGCTGACAATAACACGTTCAGCACCATTAATTACGAAAGTACCGGTTGCTGTCATTAACGGCAAATCACCCATGAAAATTTCATGCTCTTTAATTTCGTCGTTTTCTTTATTGTACAATCTGACCTTAACTTTCAAAGGTGCAGCGTATGTTGCGTCTCTCTCTTTGCACTCTTCGATGGAATATTTTACATCATCTTCGCACAGAGTAAAGTCCACAAATTCCAAGCTCAACTTCCCACTGTAATCTGTAATGGGAGAGATATCATCAAAAACTTCCCGTAACCCTTCCTCAAGGAACCAGTTATAGGAATCTTTCTGAACCTCAATCAAGTTGGGCATTTCCAAAACTTCTTTTTGTCTCTGGTAGCTCATCCGCATACTTTTGCCATTTGTAATAGGACGTATTCTGTTTTTTTCCATTGACCGTTTCACCCCTTGTATATTTGATTTATTACTGCTCATGCCTTTATTTGGGTCCGTTAAGATTAGACTTGTAGGCATATCTTGCCATAATAGTGCATTTTTTACAGTATCACACTTTGTCAAGAGTGTCAATAGCATTTTTGCTTTTTTATGCATAAAAAAATAAAAACGCTTTGGGATTTTCCAGATATTCCTGTCTAATCCCAAAGCAACTTTTTATCAATCTCTTCCTTCTAATATTTGAGTAACCGGACCGGTAATTTCATGCCTTAGTCCATAAACAACATTACTCAATACATATTCTCCATCATTTACAAAAATTTCAATCAAATTCTCGTCTGCAATGATATCCAGTTCATATCTTCCCTTCACTTCAGGAGTGGAAAATGTATGGCGGTAATTCTCATGGTTTCCAAACACTTCTCTTCTGTCTGTACAAACCCGATCTCCTTCTATATAAATGCGGTAGCCTCCAATATTTAATTCCTCTCCTTCTTTCAAAGAAGTTTTCAGACGAAATCCCCGTTTCCAGTCAACATTCTCCTTCTGTATTTCCTTTGACAGATACCGATCTATTTCCGGATGCATCCGATACATGATGTGACCATCCCGGATTTCCATAACTCTCGGCGTACACATCATACCATTCCATGGACATCTTTCTTCATCACCGATTACCGCCTGCGGCATCCGCATCCAGCCTATCATTACCCTGTTTCCATCTTTGTCCAGGTTCGTCTGTGGTGCGTAAAGATCTAACCCGTAATCCACAAACTGATAGCTCTCCGGCAGACATAATTCACATTTTTCTTCTTCAAAATCCACACAGGCACAAATGGAATTATTGGCATACTCCAATCCATCGTCTATAATTTTCATAGGGGAACCCTGGAAAACGTATTGACCATCCATCTGGAAAAGATCAGGACATTCCAATATAACCCCCAAATTCTTGTGCTGATATTGATTCACATATTCCCAATTTTCTCCATCTTCACTTGAAAAAAACAGTACCCGTCCCTGCTCATTTTTCAGTGTACTTCCCAGAATCATATAATATCGATTGTTGTATTTCCACACCTTAGGATCTCTGGTATTCGCAGGATGAGCAATCTTTTCATCATGAATAACAGGAATAATTTTCCTTTTCCCTTTCATATTATCAAAATGATACCCATCTTCTGAAACAATCATAGCCTGGCTGGTCTCAAATTGTTCATCTTTTGAATGATGAATATCCTCGTCATCCGTTTCCAGATATTTTACAGCCGAATAATATATGGACAGTTTTCCATCCTCTTCCAGAGCCGTTCCGGAAAAAACACCGTTCCTATCATAGTCTTTTGATGGGAATAAAGCAATTCCCAAATGTTCCCAATGAATCAAATCCTCACTTACTGCATGGCCCCAGTGCATGGTACCCCATTCTGGCATATAAGGAAAATACTGATAGAATAAATGATATTTCCCTTTATAGTAAATAAATCCATTGGGATCATTAATCCAATTTCCCGGCGCTTTTAACCTTAACGTATCTTTCATCATAAACCTGACTCCCTTCGAACTTTATTTTACAGCTCCTGCTACTACTCCACTGATAATCTGTTTCTGAAGGACAATATACAAAATCAGAATCGGAATCACGCAGAGAAGCAATCCTGCCATGATTGTACCATAATCCGCTGAATATGTTCCATAAAAACTATAAGTAGATAATGGCAATGTCAAAAGTTTTTTATCACTCAATACCAGGGACGGAAGCAAGAAATCATTCCAGAAAGCCAGTGCGTTTAATATTGCCATTGTGGAAATAATCGGTTTCAACAACGGAAACACTATTTTGAAAAATGTTTGTGTCTTCGTGCATCCATCAATATAAGCCGCTTCCTCCAAAGCCACAGGAATACTTCCCTTTACAAATCCATGAAACATGAACACAGACATTGCCATAGAAAAACCAGTGTGCATGAAAATCAGAGTTGCTCTATGATTCAGAATATTTAAAGTTCCTCCATATACACTAACCAAAGGAATCATAATTGCCTGGAAAGGAATAATCATAGATGCCACCATCAACGCAAACGTAATATTCGATATTTTGTTGTGGTTTCTCACGATATAATAGGCAAGCATAGACGCCAGCAATGTTACCAATAATGTAGCACATACCGTAACAATCAATGAATTTTTGAAGGCATTCATAAAATCCATCTGCGTAAATGCCTTCACAAAGTTATCAAAAGACAATCCCTTAATCGTAAACAACCATGAAAAAGGACTTTTTATAATATCTCTCTTTTGTTTCAGAGAATTAATTACCACCATCAAAAAAGGAAACATATATGCTACAAACAAAAGGAGTAAAACAGCCATTCCAAGAATATTTGTTACTTTTTTCTTTTTTCCACCAATCATATTCTTATTCATTATGCTTCTACCTCCTTCTTCTTTGTAAAATAAACCTGAGCGCCACTGATGCAGGCTACAATAATAAATAAAATAAATGCTTCTGCCTGACCCACTCCAAACTGTCTGGAAGTAAATGCTTTCTCATATACATGCATAGCCGCCATTTCAGTTGTTCCGTAAGGTGCGCCTGCTGTCAGCGATAAGTTCACATCATACACCATAAAAGCTCTGGACAGCGTAAGAAACAGACAAATTGTAATGGATGACATCATCAATGGCAGAATAATATTTTTCAGTTTCACCCATCCTGATGCTCCATCAATACTGGCTGCCTCCAATACATCTTCATTCATCCCTGTAAATCCGGCCACATAAATCAGAATCATGTACCCGGATAACTGCCATACAGACACCAGTACCAGCGCCAAAAAAGCTTTATTTGGTTCCGAAAGCCAGGAAATCTCAAAGAAGGACCATCCCGTACTTTCTCCAATACTTACAAATACTCTGGAAAATACAAACTGCCAGATATATCCGAGAACAATACCCCCAATTAAGTTAGGTGTAAAAAATCCGGCACGGAAAAAATTCTGTCCTTTTATCCCGCGAGTCAGCAGATATGCAATGGCAAAAGCCAAAACATTTACCAATAATACAACAGCAATTACATATTTAAATGTAAGCAATATGGAAGTCCAAAATTGAGTATCTTTTATCACACCTGCAAAATTTGCCAGACCGATAAAATTCTTCACTTCAGACACACCATTCCAATCTGTCAGTGTAAGATACACTCCATAAATGAACGGCACAATCACTACTGCAAAAAAACAAAATATGCCCGGTAATGCAAATATGCAGAAATCCTTTTTCTTATTTCTTGATTTCATCTATATATCCTTCTTTCTTCTCTGTTTTCCAGACCACTGTATATTTTCAGTTACTTTTGTTCTGCCCAATAATCAATGACAGATTCTGTAAGCTCCTCCCGATCACTTCGATCTGCCAGATATTTCTGCATAGCTGCTCCCAGAACAGCCCAATGATCATTCGGTACGATAGCAGAAGCATTAAACGTCTTTCCCTCGTGTGCTTTCTCATAGATATCCCGGCTCAAAGGATCTGCCGGCTCGTATGGATTATTTTCAAACGGAGGGATCAAACTGGCTTTTTTCACAATCATCTGTTGTCCGATTTCACTATATACCATCCAATTTAAAAATTCTTTTGCTGCTTCCTGCTGTTTTTCATCTGCCACCTTACTATCCAACATAATCTGTTTTGATGGAGATGCCTGAATTTTACAATTTACAAAATCTTCTTTATCATTATTCATAAAATATGGAAGAAATCCATATTCATCCTCTTTTTCAGCTCCGGCCTCTTCCAGATTTGGCCACGCCCAGTTTCCATTGAACCAAAACGCTGTTTTTCCATCTGCAAGATCAATAGCCATTTCATCATAATCAGCCCCCAGCGGATCACCTTTTGCCACATTATATTTTTTTAACACATCAAACATATTCAAAAACTGATCCAGACGCTCATAAGAAGACAACTCAAGAGTACCACTTTTTATATCTTCAATAATCTTCTGGGCTCCTGGAGATGTGCCGTCATATGTTTCATAAATATACTGCAACTGATGTGCACCTAAAGACCAATCTTCCTTTGCCATAGAAACAGGTCGTTCCATACCAGCTTCTACCAATTCTTCCAGGAGCATTACAAAATCATCCATAGTGGTAATCTGTGTCGGATCAAAATCTCTCCCCAACTTTTCTTCTATAACCGCTTTATTATAAATAACTCCTCTTCCCTCTATACACAACGGAAAACTGTATACTCTGTCATTTACCTTTGTCAAATACTCTTCTGCTTCAGCAGTCCATGACTCTTCACTAAGATCCAATGCTTTCTCTTCCGCCAGAGCAATAACATCGGTAGTATCTAAAATCGCCATTGTCGGCGGTGTTCCAGAATTATACATACTGACAATCTTTGTATACGGGGAATCCCCATCTGTTATCGGCAATACCTCAATGTGAACTCCCGATTTTTCTTCAAAGGCTGCTGCCATTTCCACTAATGCATTCTGAATTTCTGCTTTTGAATTAAGCAACGTAATCTCTGTACCTTCCAGTGTGCTGTCATACTGAAAAGTATCTACAGAAGTATCGATAGGAATCACTTCTTCTTTTTCATTCGGATCATCCGGATCACTGGCAAATCCAAAAGTACAGCCGGTAAGCGTAACTGATGTCATTACTGCTGCCAGTACTGCCCCCGTCATCCTTTTTACTGCTTTGTTGTTCATAAACACTTCCTCCTGTTTCTACTATGTTTCCTGCCCTCTTATTCTTTTTATATAACCGGTAAAGTAACCGGTTACTTTATGCTTTTATACTATCACGGAATATATTTTCCGTCAATAAAATACCTTGTTTTTTCCTTTGTTTCCTGCATTTTTGTTAAAAGTATACGATAACCCCACATCCATTTTGGAACCCTTTCACAAAACCGGTTACTTAACCGATTACTCCTTGTTCTGCATCCTGACATCTGATATACTTATAGAAACAAATACGAAACAATTTATTACTGATAGCAAGATAAAATCTTGCATTCTATGTAAAATGCGAGGGGTTCACTATGAAACAAAAAAAGAATGTTACTTTTGATGATATCGCCCGATACACTAATTTTTCCAAGACAACTATTTCCAGATATTTTAATAATCCCGACTCACTCACACTGGAAAACCAGGAAATCATCTCAAAAGCACTGGAAGATCTAAATTACAAAGAAAATAAAGTAGCCCGAATCCTGGCCAACGGGAAAACAGAGTTTGTGGGGATTATTATACCCAACCTCAGGAATCATTACTACTCCGAAATACTAAACCAGATTTTACTCAGTTACGAAGAATTCGGTTATAAATTTCTTGTATTTATCGGAGATGAACATCCGGAAACCGAACGCCAATATATTCAGGAATTAATGGCATATAAAATTGAAGGACTGATCATTCTCAGCTTTACCATTCCCTCCCGGGAATTAGCTGATCTTCATATTCCTATTGTAACCATAGAAAGAGAAGACAAATATGTATCCAGTGTCAATACAGACAACTATATGGGAGGTGTTCAGGCCACCAGCCTGCTTTTGAACCACAACTGTGATGTTTTCATCCATCTGAATTCTCCCACCTCTCCTGATGTTCCTGCATATGGGCGTATCCAGGGATTTCTTGACATTTGCCAGGAGCATAACCTTACTCATAAAATCATTTACAGAGTTTTGGGAAATACATACAATCAGATTCGTACAAATCTCAGCGAAATCATCGATCAGTTGGAGCAGAATTATCCCGGTCAAAGAAAGGGAATCTTTGTTTCCAATGACACGGACGCCAATGTATTAATCAATCTTCTGATTCAAAGATACGGAAAGCTTCCTGATGATTACTACATCGTGGGATTTGACGATTCCCCTATTTCATCAGAGGCTGTAATCCCCATCAGTACAGTGGGACAGCATATTGATCAGATTGCTCACGAGGCAATGAAACTCCTAGTCTCACAGATGAACGAACGCAAAAAAAGACGGCCTACACCCCAGGAAGAACCGATTCACAAGGTAGTCACTCCCTATTTAATTCGAAGAGCCACTACAGAAAAAGAGTAATTTTTATCTCTGCCTTGATTTAAAAATGCTCACCAAGTATAATGTAGAAAAGCGCTTACAGTTCAGCTGTAAATTCAAAAGAAAAGAGGTGAAATACTATGAGTTGGGAAGAAAAATGCATACCCGCCCTGTTGGAACAGCGAGTATTCCTGTCACCGCAACATTTTTCCCGTTTTGAAGCGGCATTCTCCTTCTTAAGACATCAATACTTTTTTACGAAGGGTGTTTGTAAATGTGCTGTTCTTGCAGCCTGGGATCCAAAACATTTTGAAATTTTTATGGATTCCATGCAGGAAATGGTCGAAAGAAAAGAAAAAGATTCTTCATACATGATTGCACAGGGAAAACTCTACAGCAAACACTCCGATAACAACATGCGGCTGTTTGCAAAACTTTACACTGATTTTTTATCCAATCCAAATCAAACCCCGTCCGAAAATATTATGCTTAAATTTTCCAAAAACTGGGTTCCTCTTCTGGACAGCGCAATTACTGCCAGTCTTGTATTGGATAAACTTTAACCTCAAAATCGGAATACTGGATGATAAGAATCGTCCAGTATTCCGATTTTTCATTTTACATATCAATCTATTGATATGTCTTTCTATAAACAGACGGGCTTATTCCTTCCCACTCCTTAAAAACTCTAGTAAATACTCTGTAATCGTGAAATCCCACTTGTTCTGCAATCTCACCAATACTGAAAGATGTGGAAACAAGAAGTGATTTTGCTCGATCCAGTCGCAAACGAGTCAAATAGGCAGAATAATTGATTCTTGTCTCTTCCTTGAACATCTTACTAATATAATTAGAATTTAAATGGAAAATATCGGACAACTTTTGCAAAGTTATCTCCTCCGAAAGATTTTCTTTCAAATAACCTATAATCTGAAGAATTATCTTTTCATCTGATCTTACTGCTTCTGATATAGATTCTTCCTTTTGATATTCAACCATTTGTACTTTTAATCTCTCAATCACCCTACCAATTTCATCAAAATTTACTGGTTTCAAAAGATATTCAGCTACTCTCAACCGAAGTGCTTCTTGACAAAATCCAAATTCATCGTAACCACTTACTATGATAAACGCCATATCCGGATACTGTTCTTTTAAAATCTTAACTACTTCCAATCCAGTAAGGATTGGCAGGTTGATATCTACCAGCATGATATCTGGATGACAATTCCTTGCCTGATTGATAGCATCCATTCCATCTCCCGCCTCTGCAACCAGTTCACATCCATGTTTTTCCCAATCAAAAAGCCGCTTAAACCCTTCACGTATGGTCACCTCATCATCCACAATCATTACTCGTATTTTTTTCATCCTGCCTCTCCTTGTATGTCTTATTTTTCACATAGCAATGTTACTTTCGCACAGCCGAAAGAATGACGTCCCACAAGAGATGCATCGATAACAAATTCCAGCCTGCTTCCATTATAAAATTCTGTAGAAATTTCAAATTCTGTTTCTGCGCAGGCTCCAACCAGATTATTCAACGGAAGTTCTACCTGGTTAGATCCATTTACTTCTGCTCCTTCTGGTAAATAAAGCGTAAGTTTCACCCACTGCTGCTGATTCATTGTATGAGAATTTACTACCTGAACCCGTATTTTTCTTGCTTCTCCCTTCTTATAGAACGCCGAATCCTTATAATCCACTAACATACTAAAAGCAGGAAAATCATACCTTATTACATAAGGCGAAAGCCGGCACAACTCCTGAAGCGTCATCTGATGACTTTTGTTCGCTCCATTTATCCTGTGCAAATAATCTGTAGTCTTTTCACAATAAAGCTCATCATCTTCCCTGCAAATAATCTGCATACCATTTTCTGCAAAGATATCACACAATTCCTGTCCAAGAAAACCAGGCACTACTCTTAAAATACGGTCTGCCAGTTCCGTAGCTGTTTCCGGTACCCAAATCCCCCTGCTCGTTTTATCAATGCACATTGTTGCAATCTTATCATCCAACGGTTTTGTCCATTTTTCAGGCAGATTAGATGCGCCCGCTATAATACCCATAGTTGCTCCAAGAGTCGCACAAGTACAATCCGTATCTTCACCACAGGAATTTGCAAGACAAATACTTCTTCCAAAATCTCCCTCGCCATATAGCCATCCCGCTATTGTGAATGCTACATTTTCCGGCGCATCAAATCCAGGTTTTCCAATTTCCATTCCTTCATTTCCTTCTTTGGGAATCTCCTGAATTTTGCACGACTGAATTCCAAAAGTTCCTGGTGCTGTATTATGAATCTGTTTTCTTGCCTCATAGAATTCCACATGATTCTCATAACACTCACTTGCTTTCCTTATAGCTTTTGCCGTTACACTTTCTTCCGGAATATATGACAACCCAATTTCTATCAATTTTTTTGTATCATTTTCCACAAATGCTGCACTTTGAAGAGCTGCAAAGAAGATTTCTCCGTACATACCTTCGCCCGCATGATCCACAATTGCATCTTCGTAAGCATACCTTGCTGCAATCTCAGGATGTCCGGGCGCCAAACACGCCCACACCTCAGATCGAATATAGCATCCACAGCTATCTTTGTATGTATTGTCTACTTCGCCACATAACGGCGGCATAAGTCCTGCTCGAAGATTTGCTTTCGCTGTTCCATATTCCACCCAGTTAGGAATAATATAAGATAACCAGTAATCCGCCAAAATATCAGCATTTACATTACGTCCATATCGTTCTACTGCCGCAAGCCATACAATCTGCAAATCCAAATCATCATTGGGAGGAGGCCCCATGGAAAGATCTTGCGTATAAAAATCTACTTCATGGATTTTTCTAATCCCTTCAAAAGGAGCTCCCAAAACACCTCCAATATTTTTTCCAGCCCAACATCCCGCTAACTTGTCTCTAAAAGTTTCAAGGTTTAAAATCATAAATACATTCCTCCCATTCTTCACTCGTCTTTGTCTTAATTAATATTTCCGCTGTCACTCCACCCTCTTCATTTTCCCTATAAGTAAGACCACATTCTTCTGGATAATACATTTTCAATCTTTTTTGCACATTCAATACTCCGATATGAGTTTCTTCCTGTTCTCTCCAATAATTCGACTGATAATTTTCCAACATATTTTTTAACAATTTTCTGCTTTCTTCTGATAATCCTACTCCATTATCATAAATTTGAATTCGAATATAATCTCGGTCTTTTTGCAATCGCCTAATCGACAATCGTATCTCTCCTCGATAACTCAGATTACGCAATCCATGCATCAGACCATTTTCTACAAGAGGCTGAAGTAAAAAATTAGGAATTCTTATTTCTGAAAGATTTTTATCTACTTCCATATTAAATTGTAATTTGTCATATCGATAACACATTAGATTCATATACGCCTGTATTAATTTTACCTCATGGGCAATCGTAACAAACTGCTTATCAGCCTTCACATTCAATCTGAAAAATTCTACTAATTGAAGTATCATATATCCTACTTCTTTATCTCCATTCAATTCTGCCCGAATTCTTATAGTATCTAAAGTATTGTATAAAAAATGGGGATTAATTTGATTTTTCAAATAGAGCATAGAACTTTTCTGTTGCTGAAGCTGTGCTTCTTGTAAACGCTCCTTACTCTTATATTCTTCTTCAATAAGATTACTGATAATATCCAACATCTGATTAAACGATTGCTTTAATTTTCCTGTCTCATCTAACCCTTCTACGGTAAATCTGAAATCCATATTTTTTGTTTCAAAATTGTACATGGTACGAGACAATTCTTCCAAAGGTTCCAAGCGCTTTCTAGTAGAATGAACCGTAATCCACAGAGCCAATATACTCATAACGGAAAAAAAAACTAGTGCAAACACAGCAAGTTGCATGACTTCTCCATAAATATCAGAAATAGATTTTCCTACAATCAGTTTCATCCCACTATAAGAAGATGTCTTACAGGAAATTAAATATTTTTTATCTTCTATATCAATCCAGAAATTTCCATCTTCTCCTTCATTTTTCAGTGTCTTCCCTATCACCTCCATATTTTGTTTTAACTCGCTTCCTTTTTCGCTACTTACAATCTTTCCATCTTCTGTACTCAGGGCAAAAAACATTGTATCTTCCAGATTTTTTTCCAACAATGTACGAAAAGTTCTTTCTGGTGTTGTCAACACAATATAGCCAACTGTTTTATAAGGCGAAAAACTTTTAATCTGCCGTATCAGATAAAAATATTTTTCATTTGCACCTCCCATCATATAATGCATAAACTCCAGTGCTTCATTCACTTGCAGATGACACCCCGAAACCTCTCCATCTTTTTGAGAAATATTTTGCAATTTCTTTATATATTCCTCTATCGGAAAATCTGTCTTAAAAGAAGATGCCACAGAATCTTGAAAAAAGATAAGATCTTCTTTATTAAATATATATACCCCTTTGATATCATCTCTTATGGAAATCAAAGATGTATAAAATTGATGCAAATATTGATCACTTTGTAACTGTTCCAGATAACTATATTCATCATAATTTCTAAGAATCTCCTGTACTCGCTCATCTGAAAAACAAACAAGAGAAACTCTTCCCATGTCCTTCAATTTATCATCTACTATATTCAGAGAATTATTCAAGTAGGTCTCCATCATTTGTTTTTCTTTCTCCGTCACCATATTTCCGTGAACTATTTCAAAAGCAACTACCAAAATACTGAACGTCACACAAATTATTATCCCATTTGTCACTCCTATTTTTTTACTCAACGTAGTTTTTCTATGAATATAGTTTCTGTTTTTCATGTTGAATCTTTATCCTTTCACTGCCCCTTGTGTCAGACCCGCCACCAAAAATTTTGATCCAAAAATATAAAAAATAGCTATTGGAGCCAAACATACCACCAGTGCCGCATACATGACTTCAAGAGGAAAGCCTTGAACCCCCGCTGTTTGAGTAAAACGAAGAGGAACAACCGATAATGGTTGAACACTGGTATCATTAATAAATATCATAGCCATTTGTAATTCATTCCAAGCAGATAGAAAAGTTTGGATAAGTACAAATGCCATACCCGGTATTGCTATGGGCATCATAATTTTCAAAAAAATTCCCCATTTATTTGCTCCATCTATCTTAGCCGCATCCATCAATTCATTAGGAAGTGCATCAAAATAATTTTTTAATACCATTAGATTAAAACAACAATTCAGCGTCGCATAAGGAAAAATCAAAGAAAACGGTGTATTATTTAACTCTAATCCTTTTACAATCTGAAATAAAGGGAATATTAATGCCGATGTAGGAATCATCATTCCACTTAACAGCATATAATAAATTGTTTTCTTACCCTTAAATTCCAATTTTGAAAACGCAAATGCTGCCATAGAAGACACACCGGATACAATCAATAAGGTACCAAATACCACAATAATACTTGTAATAAAATTAGGTAACAGATTAATTGTTTCAAAAACCCTCTGATAATTTTTCAATCCCTCTCCCTGTATGGATCGCACTAACATTAACATCAAAGGAAACAAAAAAATGACAGTGGCTGCCAGACAAATCATTTGCGTTATTATTCTATAAGAAATTGAATTTTTCATCAGCCCGCCAACTCCTTATCTTTATCATTCCTATAATATAATTTTAATTGAATCAGTGTAATTATCATAGCTATCAAAAACATCAACACCACAATTGCTGAAGCCTCTCCTTGTTTAAACAAGTTAAAAGATTTTCTGTAAATGTAAGTGGAAAAGAATTCCGTTGCATAATTGGGTCCTCCTTTTGTCAATACATAAGGAAGATCAAAACATTTCAATGACCCCAACATTCCCATGATAAATAATGTATAGTGTGTCCCTCGTAAAAGAGGGAATGTTATCTTAACAAATTGCTGTCTTTGATTAGCTCCATCTATAATCGCCGCTTCATACAAATCTTGCGATATATTCAGCATATTAGCATAATACATTAACATACTATATCCTGTCCACTGCCATATATTAACAAATATAATACACCCCAATGCAAATTCAGGATCAGCAAGCCACTGTTGGCAAAGTGACTCAAGGCCAACTGCCCGGAGCATCTCATTGAGATAGCCCCGGTTTGTTTCAAATATCTTCGAAAAAATATTTCCTACAATAGCAGGTGTTGCAATTACTGGAATATAAAACAAGATTCTATAAATTCCTGCAAACTTGATTCTCTTCATGAAAAATGAAGCAAAAACCAATCCTAAAAAAGCCTGAATAATAATCGTGGCTATTGCAAACACAACAAAATTCCATGCTATTTTCACCATCACAGGATCTTTTAATACCGAAACATAATTTTGAAATCCTGTAAAAGTTTTTTCAATATCAATCCCATTCCAGTCATAGAAACTGATAATAAAATTATACGCAATAGGATACACAATAAATATAAGGAACAGTACTACAAGCGGTAATATAAACAGATAACTGGTCATATCCCTCTTTTTCATAAAATAGCAACCTCCTTATCTTTCCTGAATCACCGATGCCGCCTCTATCGCTTCAGCTGCTTCTTCTGGAGTCACATCTCCCAAAGCCAATGCTGACAAGTTATCAGAAATTACCTGTTTTAGTTCTGCATAGGCCATTTCTCTATATCCTGCAAGATTTGTATTTGCTTGTTCCACAATATAATCAAGTACTTCTGCACCATTTTCACTAATTCCTTCTACCTGCAATTCCAAATCTGTTCTGGAAGGACAGTAAGATAAATATTTATTTATCAAAATATCCTGTCCTTCATGAAGCATAAAATCAATAAACTTCCATGCAGCATCAGGATTCTTGCTATTTTTATTCATGCAAAGACAAACATCTACCGACGCTGTTACTGGTGCAGGTTTTCCATCATCATTCCAATCAATAAGAAATGCCTGATGTTTGGAATTTTCTCCATTAAATACTTTTTCTACATCTGGATCGGTATTCATAAAACTTCCTGCTGTCCAGGAGCCATTCAATATCATCGGAATACTCCCTTCTTTTTCAAACATATCCGAAGTATCGTTATAAACTCCCACTCCTAAAGCTCCATCTTGGAAAACACCATTTTGAAATAGTGACTGCCATATTTCAAAAGATTTCACTAATTCCTCATCTGTAAAAGAAGTTTCTCCCTCAATAGCAGAATATAACTTTTCAGAATTGATGTCATTAGCAATACTCATCCACGTATCAATATTAATCCATGCATCTTTTGCTCCTATTGTCAATGGGAATTCATTATTCTCACGAAGAATTTCCGCACATTTTTTCAACTCTTTCAGAGAATTCGGCACTTCCAAATTATACTTTTCAAGAATTGTATTATCCGCCCATACAAAACCTGCATATGTAAGACCTAAAGGAAGTCCATAATATTTTCCATCCTCACTCAACAAATCCGTACAAAAATCCAAATATTCTTTTTCCCAATTTTCGCCCCAAGATTTTTCCGCATAAGGAGTAAGTTCCATTTCAAAATCTCTAAATTCTTTTATTGTTGCTCCTGTTTGCATTCCATAAACATCTGCCGCCTGACCACTTGCCATATCTACCTTGAGTTTTTCTACATGATCGGTATATGGCATATAAACGTAATTCACTTTAATATCCGGATTTTTCTCTTCAAATTTTGCAATAACCTCTCTTATCGAATCACCTTCTCCCGGATTCCAGGTCTGAAAAGTAATTGTAACCGGCTCATCAGAATTTACGCCTGATTTATCACCTGTTTCTATGTTACCCTTATCACCCGAACCACTACCACATCCTGATAAAATCAGTATACTCGACAAAACACCAGACAACAACATTTTAACCGTTCTTTTTTTCATTCTTTTTAACCTCCTTTGTTAATTTTTAAGTATATAAGAATTATAATTCTATTATCATCTATTAAAAACTATCTTTTTGGATGAAAATGTGTCATTTTTACTCTTTTTCTCCAAAAGTCTTACTTACTTCACAATACATTCATCACCGTCAAATCTATGCACAAAAAAAAGAGTACAGAATTATGTTTTCTCCATAATTCTGTACTCTCTCAAATACTTTCAACTTTCACAAAAGCTCTAATTATTTCAGAGTTACTTTTGCTCCTTCAGCTTCCAGTTTTGTTTTCATTTCTTCAGCTTCAGCTTTAGAAGCACCCTCTTTGATTACCTTCGGAGCGCCATCTACAACTTCTTTAGCTTCTTTCAGTCCCAGACCTGTTGCTTCACGAACAACTTTGATAACTTTAACTTTGTTTGGTCCAACTTCTGTCAGCTCAACATCGAACTCATCTTTTTCTTCTGCTGCGTCAGCTGCACCGCCTGCTGCTGCTACAACAACACCTGCTGCTGCAGATACACCAAATTCTTCTTCACATGCTTTTACTAATTCGTTCAGTTCCAGAACGGATAACTCTTTGATAGCTTCAATAAATTCAGCTGTAGTTAATTTTGCCATTATTGTTTACCTCCAATTATAAATTTTATCTTCTTTTTTTACACTCCAGCAGCTTAAGCTGCCTGGGATTTTAGCTTGCTTTTTCTAAGAAAATTAAGCTTCTTTTGCTTCTGCAATCTGGCTGATAACGCGAGCAAAGTTTGCGATTGGGGACTGGATGCTTCCAAGCAATTTTCCAAGAAGTTCTTCTCTGGAAGGTACTTCGGAAAGAGCTTTGATTCCAGCTTCATCATAATAACCGCCTTCTACAACACCTGCGACCAGTTCC
Source organism: Oliverpabstia sp. (assembly GCA_034114925.1). Lineage (GTDB taxonomy): Bacteria > Bacillota > Clostridia > Lachnospirales > Lachnospiraceae > Oliverpabstia. The sequence goes on along the minus strand of JAXEUM010000084.1, from coordinate 8,695 downwards.
AGCTTCGGAGCTGTCTTTGCAAATTTTGCAATAATTCTTGCAGGTGCAGTTGCATCATCTTTACAAATAGCCAGTGCGTTAGTTCCATCCAGATGCTTGCACAGTGCTTCACACGGTGTTCCCTGGAAAGCAAAGTTCATCATAGTGTTTTTGTATACTTTGTATACAACACCTGCTTCTCTCAGCTCTTTACGCAGCTGTGTGTCCTGAGCAACTGTCAGTCCGCTGTAATTTACAAGCACAACGCTCTGTGCATCAGCGATATACTGTGAAATCTCTTCTACGATAGGCTTTTTCAGTTCAACTTTTGCCATGAAATGGTGCACCTCCTTATAGATTTTGTGTACCGCCAAATAAAAAACCTCTTTGTGCACGACAAAGAGGATCCAATTCTTTTATAAGAATGTATTTTCCTCGGCAGGCGTTCTATCCTTATGCCTTACGGCACCTGCTGTCTTCGGCGTGATACTTGATTATAATATCATTAACCTTTTTATTTGTCAATATATTTTTTGCTTTTCTTTTCAGAACTTTTTCTATTAAAATTCCCTCTACGACGGAAAATAATTTCCCAAATAAGATTTTATAAACAAAAAACTTCCAAGCCAAATGACTCAGAAGTTTTTTCGTTTATAAATTACACAAGTTTCATTGGGTTGATCTTTACACCAGGTCCCATTGTAGGAGCGATTGTTACGCTTCTCAAATACTGACCTTTCACTGCAGCAGGTTTTGCTTTGTTGATCGCACCCATCAGCGTCTGGAAGTTGTCCGCTAACTGTTCTTCTGTGAAAGAAGCTTTTCCGATTGGCACGTGAACGATATTTGTTTTATCAAGACGGTATTCAATCTTACCAGCTTTAATATCATTAACAGCTTTTGTAACATCCATTGTTACAGTACCAGCTTTTGGGTTTGGCATTAAGCCCTTCGGTCCAAGTACACGACCCAGACGTCCAACAACACCCATCATATCCGGTGTAGCAACAACTACGTCAAAATCAAGCCATCCTTCGTTCTGGATCTTCGGAATCAGTTCCTCTGCTCCAACGTGTTCTGCTCCAGCAGCAACAGCCTCATCAGCTTTTGCTCCTTTTGCGAATACCAATACACGAACGGTTTTACCAGTTCCGTGAGGCAGAACTACTGCACCACGAATCTGCTGATCTGCATGACGTCCGTCACAACCTGTTCTGATGTGAGCTTCGATTGTTTCATCAAATTTTGCAACAGCAGCCTTTTTAACTAAAGAGATCGCTTCATCTGGATCATACAGTTTTGCACGATCAACTGCTTTTGCAGTTTCCATATATTTTTTACCGTGTTTCATTTCCTATAACCTCCTGTGGTAATTGCGGGGATTGCCCTCCCACGACTTTGATTGATAATAAATTGCTGTTTAAACTGTTAATTACTCTTCAACAACGATTCCCATACTTCTTGCAGTTCCTGCAACCATGCTCATAGCTGCTTCAACAGTTGCTGCATTCAGGTCTGGCATCTTCATCTCAGCAATTTCTCTAACTTTGTCTTTGGAAATTGTAGCTACTTTTGTTTTGTTCGGAACGCCTGAACCGGATTTAATGTTACAAGCTTTCTTCAGCAAAACTGCAGCTGGTGGAGTTTTGGTTATAAAGCTGAAACTTCTGTCTGCGTATACAGTAATAACTACAGGGATGATAACATCACCTTTGTCTGCTGTTCTAGCATTGAACTCTTTTGTAAACTGCACAATGTTTACACCATGCTGACCCAGAGCAGGTCCAACTGGTGGTGCTGGTGTTGCCTTACCAGCAGGAATCTGTAATTTGATGTATCCTGTTACTTTCTTTGCCATTGTAATGACCTCCTATAATGTGGTAATTGCGGGGATTTCCCTCCCACGAACCATATCGCTATGATTCTTTTACATTTTCTTAACTTCTGCGAAACTAATCTCAACAGGTGTTTCGCGTCCAAACAACTCAACATTGATTGTTACAAGCTGCTTCTGCCTGTTGATACTCTGAATCATTCCAGTAGTATCTTTCCATGCACCTCCGGTAACAACTACGCTGTCGCCTTCTGCATAATCGATTTCGATGGCTTCCGGCTGAATGCCCAGCAGACCGATTTCTTCTTCGGTTAACGGCACCGGTTTTGATCCCGGTCCAACAAACCCGGTCACACCACGGGTATTCCGAACGACATACCAAGTATCATCGTTCATCACCATATTAATCAGAACATATCCCGGAAACAGCTTTTTGGATACCTGCTTCTGGGTTCCGTTCTTCACTTCCACCACATCCTGCATGGGTACCCGAACCTCCAGAATCTGATCCTCCAGATGCCGGTTCTCAATTGTCTTTTCAATGTTGGCTTTTACTTTGTTTTCGTAGCCCGAATAGGTATGAGCCACATACCAGTTTGCTTCTGCCATTTTTTCACCCTTGTCCTTATTTAATCAATAAATTAATGAACTCCAGAACTACACTGTCCAAAACAGTGATCAAAACACTTAACACCACTGTGATAGATACAACGGCAACTGTCTGTCTTGCCAATGTTTTCTTATCTGTCCATATAATCTTGTTGAACTCGGACTTAAGCCCTTTGGTCCAGCTCTTTTTCGGAGCCTTTTCTTTTTTTGCAGATTCTGCCATAGTTTCACCTCATAAAGCCAATATTATTTGGTCTCTTTGTGCATTGTGTGTGTTCTGCAGAACTTACAATACTTTTTAGTCTCCATTCTCTCTGGATGATTCTTTTTTTCTTTTGTCATGTTGTAATTCCGCTGTTTACATTCTGTACATGCCAATGTGATTCTTACGCGCACGACTTCCACCTCCACTTGTGTTGATTTGCGTTGTTGCAACGGACTTTTCTTTCTGCCAACGGGTTTCACGACCTCCCGTTTTTAAGCATAAAAAAAAGACCTACTTCCATGTCGCTTTTTGAGTATAGCACGCTCTTGGCGCAAAGTCAAGAAAAAACTGCCTAAGTTTCATGTAAGCAAAATACCCCTATTCTTCCTGACACCTCTAAAAATCTTAATATTTAAGGTGTACATCACTTGGAAGAAAGGGGTATTCTCCACATAAAGATAACGCTATATTCTATTTGTTGTTTTTCAATAATTCCTGAGCGATAGGATCGTCAACATCCAAGATAACCACTCGTCTGTTTTTCTTTCCCTCGGATTCCACAAAATTCCCATTGGAATCTCTGTCTTTTCCCCGTTCAAAAGGATCGTTCTCGTATCCTAAGCCCACAACCTGAATCTGAGTTTCCGGTACTTTATATGTTTCCGTAAGAAGTTTCTTCACTGCCTCTGTTCTCCGCAATGACAAATCCACACAGCTTTCCTGCGTTCCGTCTGTAGCTGTTGTTCCTGCGATCAATATTGCATGATCCGGATTGGCAAGAATCGCCTCTGCCACTGGTTTCAGAACTTTTTTCGCTTTTTCTTTGTCTATAAATTCTGCCTTATTGATCACAAACTGTACCTGTGTCTCATTGATTTCAAACGGTTTCTCAAATACCAGCGTATTCTGCTTCGGCGGTTCCGGCTCTGAGGATTTGATTGCCAGAGAATATTCTATCGGTTGGGTTCCTTCGGAAGCTAACATTACATAATACGTAGTATCTGGCTGTAATGTATCTGTACTGAACGTGCTGGGTTTTCCTGAAGAATCGGCTGCATCCCAAGAACCAATAAAGGTAATTGTTTCTCCATATTCATCATATACGCATCCCTCCAGGCTCTCACTGTTCACTGTTTTATTGGTCAAAGTCAGATAATAGGTAGTTCCCTGAACTTCTCCTGTTGTAAAAGAAAACCAGTCATACATATCCGGATTATGACTACCCGATACTTTCGTTCCCATAGGGAGCATTGCCGCATTGTTCTGATTAGTTCCCGGCACCAGTATACCATTCTCTGTCTGTACCGGTCCTCTTGCCTCTGTAAAGTTCCCTGCCGTTTTGTATGCTGTACTTTCACTATCCGGATCTTTTGCAATGATAGAATAATCAATCGATTGTTCACCTTCAGCCGACAGACAGATATAGTATGTTGTATTAGGTTTCAATTTATTACTGGTAAAGGTGGTAGGCACGCCTCCCCATCCTGCCTCATCCCATTCACCGATAAAACTAATCACCTCTCCAAATTCGTCATATATTTTTCCTTCTAACCATTCACTTCCTACAGTTTCATTTACCAATGTAACCTTATAAGTAGCTCCTGTTTTCTCTCCCGTGGTAAAAGCAAACCAACTGTAGTTTCCCGGCTGGTATGTTCCAAATGCTTCCGTTCCCAGCGGTAAAAGGATGGCATTCTCCTGATTAGTTCCCGGCACCAGTTCTTCTCCCTGCACCGCCTCTCGCTGACCAGTCTCTTCTTCTGTCACCATGGAAACGGTTCCTGATCCACTCATATTTTCTACCAACAATGTATACTCTAAAGTTTCCGCACTTCTGGGATTTAACCGGATATAATAAGAAGTATTTCCCTCTAACTGCACTCCTGTCATTGTGGAGCTTTGTCCGTCTCCCGCCACATTCGTATACTTCAGTTCTGTTTCTTCTCCATCAAACAAAGACGCCTGCAGTTCCCCTCCATTTGCCGTTTGATTGGTAACACTGATCTGATATGTTCCTCCGTTTTGTGTTGTCCACGTATACCAGACTTCTTCTCCACTCTGAACCGTCCCGGATTCTTCCGTTCCTTCCGTGATCACTGCCGCATTTTCCTTACCGCCATCCAGTACCACGGTAGGTTCAGGTATATTGGTTTTTTCCACCGTATCCTCTTTTTCACTCTCTGTTTCCTTTTCCAAAGTATCTTCTGTTGTTGTCTCTAAAGGCTTTCCTCCGATTTCACTCTCTTTTACCAGTTTATCTGTCCCCTTCCCACAGGCAGAAAATACCAATACTATACTTGTAGCACAAGCCAGCATCCATCTTCTTTTTCTCATTTGAATTCCTCCTCTTTTCTCCTCTTCTTTTATTTTTAAACCATCTTATTTCTATTGTCAAGAAAGTACATCCAAACCGCTTATATCTGAAATACTTTTCCATTCTATAGAAGTAGAACCATCACAAAACGCCTCATATTCTGCATCTCCCAAACGATATCTTCTCTCCGTACCGCCCTCAGTAAGCGTTCCATTTTCCACACTGATTCGATAGATGTCGATATCTCCTGTTCCCCGAGAGATTGACTGCACTAAGAATCCATATCCCTCTGAAGGCTGAATCGCATCAATAAGTATTGTTACTTCTCCCGGGATCATCTTCAGACGATAACCCTCTCCTTCTTTCTGACAACTATATACACGGACATTATTGCACAAAAACGGTCCTCCATCAATTCCCTCTCCTACCACCAGATCCTGCATACTATCTCCATCCATATCACACAGAAAATAACTATACTCTCCTGTCAGGGTACCAGCCTCTGCGGTAAATCCATATCCTTCTTCTCCATTCTGCACAGACTGGAGTACCTCTGTATAAATGTCTCGCACAGAAGACAGATTTTCTCTCTCCTTGCTTCCTTCTGTTTTGGAGGTCTCCGGTATTTCTTCTTTCTTGCCGGATTCTGCTTCTTCAATTCTTACAATTCGATACTTTCCATCTTCTCCCGGATGAAGGGTAGCTTTTTTACTTTTCTGATACTCTTCTCTTGTATCAAAGTTCTTATAATGGTAGGTATAAAAAATCCTTATCTCATTCTCCTCATACTCTGACGATGTGATCTGAGCGCTGGCGGTATGTCCCATGGTAGCCGGAATAAACATAAACTTGTCTCCCTGTACATAAGCTCCATTCGGCGCTCCTTTTGTATTTTCCTCAGACATCTGATATGTGGTAAATGCGGAAAGCATTCGATTGATATCAACCAGAGAATACATATACTCCCATTGACTGTTTGTTCCATAATACTCTATCAATCCCGACTGATTAGCCCCTCCCTCACACAGCAGATTAACAAATTGTACATACTCTTTTTCCGAAAATCCTTTCTCTGGAATTTCCTGGGGACCATACGCAAGAATATGTTCCATTTCTTCCCGTGTGACACCATTTCCAATCAAGGACGGATACTCTTCTTCCATCAACTCTCGAACCTCCGGCTCTACCTCTGGCGTCACCGTTGGATTCTTCTGCTCTGTTTCAGGAAGTGCTTCTTCCGAAATCTCGGGTTTACCCTCTACGGCAACTTCCGGATTCACAGGAATCTCTTCCACCACTTCTTTTGCATGTCCAGCCGCTTTCTTCTCCTGATATACACGAAACACTCCCACATAAGTTACAGCACACACTACGGCAAGAGAAACCGCTGTCACTGTGAGCTTTCCTACTGCTGTATGGATAAACGCCTTTTTCACTGTTTTTCCAGCTACTTTACCCATCACATTCCTATTTACACTTCTCTCACCCAAATCTCTCCTTGCATTTCCCTGCCCTGACTGCTTCTGCGATTGAGAAAACAATTTTGTCTCTAACTGTTCCTTTCCTACGTCCAGTATTCCTTCTGCCGCCAGACACTCCTCGTCCGCATGAAGAAGATATAAAAGAAGCGGCAATGGCGCCAGACCATAGAGTTTGTAACCCTTATTCTGCAATTCTTCCGCCCGTTTCCTCAGATTCTTTCTTCCATAGTTTAGTCGAGATTTTACCGTATTCTCCGAACAATTCAGTGCTGTCGCAATCTCCCGTATGGAAATCCCCTCAATTTCATACATTAAAATACAAATCCTTTGTTCTTCCGACAAAGCATCAATCATTTCATGAACCAGCTCTTGAGTTTCTCTTCTTGTATAAGATAGCTCCGGCTGATATTCCGGACTCTCATCCTCTTGCTCATACAAAAAAGCTGCGTCTTCCTCCTCATCTGCCATTTCAGAAAACAGAAGTGGATTTCTCTTCTGCAACATATTTTTTGCAGTATTAGCCACAATCTTTCCCAGCCATCCAGAAAATGCTTCTGGCTGTTCCAGCATATCCAATCTGGAAAAGGCTCTCATATATGCCTCTTGCAGTACATCCTGTGCCGCATCTTCATTCTTCATATATTGAAGAGCTAAATAATACTTACTTTTATAAGTTGTTTCATATAAAAAATGATATCCTTCCTCTCTACCCTGTTTTGCCAAAATAACCGCTTCACGATAATCCATGCTTTTCACCTCTTCTTTCCCCATCTTACTTTTTCCTCACAAATCGGTAAATTTCCATTTTTACTTTTTCATCTGTCTGATATTCTTCCATACCTTTATGGAACAACTGGATAAACCATCGAATTACATTACTTTTTTTCATCTATATCACCTCTCTTATACTGCTAAGACAAATATATCTCACAAAAAGTTTTATATTTGAGATATTTTTTCATCCCAGACCAAGACAAGCGTATATAAGCTTCTCGTACTCTACCACCGGTACCCATTCTTCATTTTCTTTTACAATATCAATCGTAAAATCTCTCACATTCCAATAGGAACTATCTCCCGCCTCATAATAATCATCTGCTGACTCCATCAGCATTTCTGCAATAAGCTGTGATTTATCCGAACCAAAATCACTGGCTCCCTGTATCACTTTACCCCAAAATCCCTTATCATACCTTGCTTTGAAAAGCTCTACTGCCCGAGCTGCAACAAGACCATTATTTATATTGGCCACCCGCACATAAGCCTGATAATGACCAAACTCCACCCTTTCCACATCTACCACTTCATAATTCAAATAGCGAATCATAGCATTATAAACATCCATCACATCTTCTCCTCTCACAAGTTTGAGAAGAAAATTGGAAATCGTTTCGTTTCCCACAATCTGAGGGACTACCTGTACCAACATCTGTTCTGCCATCTGGGCATCCATACCATTTTGAACCTGGTAAAATGCCTCTTCTATCCTTGCTGTGATCGCTTTTTCCATCATTTTCTGATACCCAAAATATCCTACCACTAAAGCAACACATAATACAATAGGTATCCACAATTTTTTCTTTGTTGACTTTACCGTTACCCTTGATTTCTGAACTCCATTCCTTTCAAACGGTTGGGGTTTTGCTTCCACCTGCCCACCATTCTGTTTTACATCGCCTTCTCCAAATTGTTTTCCGCAGTAAGGACAAAAATCCACCCCAACTTTTATTTCTTTTCCACAATTTCCACAAAACATATCTCTATTCCCCCTTTACATTCCTTTTTCTTTCGCTAACCTCATGCAGTCCTTTCGTAATAAAAATCAGCAAAACAATCCAAATTGAACCTATACGAAAAACTATTTTACAGTTACGCATAAATTGAGTTTGCGTGAATAAAGAGGAATCCCAAAAAGCATGAAGTGCAATGGGAATCCAGACAATCTTTAAAAACGTTGACTTTGCCAGAACTTCCCAGCCAAATTCTGCTCCTTTCAGTGCAAGAATAATAGCAAACCCTTCCACTGCCGCCCAGGCAATATGACCACCCGGCGAGAGAAAGCCACGCATTTTTACAGTATTAATCATCTGATTATAAAACGCATTATACATATCCCCTAGATTCCCTGTTTTCATAAGGGCCATATAAAATAGGAAAACTGCAAATATAAGGCTTATCGGAGCCTACAATCCGAAAAAATAAAATAAAAGTCTATCACATTACGCTGAAAGCCGTCCAGGTAAAAATGGACGGCTTTTTTGCGTGGTGGGCTT
>JAXEUM010000083.1:0-23528 GCA_034114925.1 Oliverpabstia sp. | reverse complement strand
AGATCTTCATATGATGGAACCGTTTGCAAAAGAAAATAAGAAGCTGGTATTTACTTTCCTTGAGGGGAAAGAAGAACTGGAAGCTGTGAAAAAAGAAGCGGAAGAATTGAAAAAGAAACAATAACAGAATAAAGGTTCTGTGTAAAATGGGACTGTAGGAATAGATATTTTTGGATATTTGTTCCACAGTCTCGTTTTATATGGAGAGACATCGTATTAGAAAAATTTTATTTATAGATTTATAGTAAGAATTGTGATAAACTAAAACGTATTATGCGATAGAAGTAGGGAAAAATCAGAGGTTGGAGACGACAGATGAAAAGAATTCAGAGATGGTTCAAAGAGAAAAAAAGAGAATTTATGGATTTGGCGATAGCCAGAAAAATAAGAATTTTACTTTTTGTGGTATCGTTGCTACCTTTGGTATGTACACTTTTTATATCTAATCAATTAAGTGCTTTAATTATTCGTAATCAGACCACGGAGCTGATACAGGCAAATTTGGAACAGTCTGCCAGTAATGTGGAGAATTTTTGGCAGACGTATGAGGGGTTGATTCAAAATATCTATGTAGATGATTTTTACATAGAAAACTTGAAACCAATTAATCAGTGGGATAGTAGCCAGTACTATTATGCAAAAAGAAAGATTTCAGACAGACTTCAGAATATCGTGCAAACAAATGAAGAGATTTTAGGAATTCTGGTTGCCAGTGAAAAATATGATGCCTGTTTTTATGACAGCATCACAGAATCAAGCCAGAGAAGTATATGCTTTGAAATGAAACGAAATGGAGAAAATAAATATATTTATCAGGCGATGAAGGAGAAGAGCATAATATATTCAAAGCTTCATCACATTAGTAATGAGGATGGAGAAAAGGATGTACTTTATATTGCCTGTCAGTTGAATGATTTTGAGAGTTTCAATACCCAACCTATGGGCTGCGTCATGTTTTGTATTGATGAACAGGCATTACAAGATATTTATGGGAAAAGTAATACGGAGTCCAATATTACCTTGTTAGTAAATGAGTATGGTGATATTGTTTCTTTTCCTTTAGATTCTCTTGCAGGTGTTAATATTTCAGATATTAATAACAGAGAGAAAAAAATGACACAAGAAGAACTGGAGCAGGCTGCGGTAACATTTCTCAGAGAGAATCAATATTTGAAGAGTAATCACTTGGAATCTGTAAGCGAGTGTATTGAAGAGGGAAACATTTATGTGATCAATGTTCAGGATTACAACTACGCAATGCAGGATTTTCGATATGTGTTTATTATTTTGTTGTTTTTTGGCATACTGGCAGGGTTTTTATGTATGTTGATTGCGATTTGGTTTTCGGGGCAGATAGACGGAGAGGTTCAGCCGATTTTATATGCTATGAAGAAGGCAGATAAGGGAGATTTGAAGGTACAGATAACAGTACGGGGAAATGATGAGTTTGCATGGATTTCCCAGCGATTTAATGAAATGATTGCTCAGATTCGGATTTCCAATGAACAGGAAAAAGATGCTTTAGTGAGAAAAAAGAACGCGGAAATAAAATCTCTGGAAGCTCAAATTAATCCCCATTTTATTTACAATACCCTGGATGCTATCAACTGGGTGGCTTTAGAACGGAAGGAATACACGATCAGCAGGATGCTGACAAGTCTGGCAACGATTTTACGCTATAGTATACATAAAAGTAACGAGATCGTGACTGTAAGAAATGAATTAGAATATCTGAAAAAATATGTATATCTTCAGCAGCAACGATTTGATTATTCGTTTTTGTGTATGATAGATGTAGAAGAGGAGGTTTTAGAATATAAAATTCATAAATTATTGATACAGCCGTTGCTGGAAAATACGTTGGTTCATGGATTTCCTGGGAATACAGGGATGGATGAAATAGCAATTCGTATTCATGACATGGAAGATGGAAGAATGCTCCAGATTATTGTGGAAGACAATGGGGTTGGAATGGCACCGGAAATGGTGGAAATTTTTAATCATTTTGATTATCAGAAAGAGAGAATAGAATCTAGTATAGGCGTGCGAAATGTAATTACCCGATTAAAATTATATTATGGAGAGGAAGGTAACTTTTTTGTAGAATCAGGAAAGAACGGAACTAAAATTACGATGTGTATCCCAAAGGGAAAGTAGAGGAAAGGAGCTTCAATGCGGATTGTTATTGTAGAGGATGAACCGAAGTCAAGAGAAGGTCTGGTAAATGTAATCCAGCGATTTACAGAATATGAGATTGCAGGAATTGGAGAAAATGGTGAAGAAGGGTTTGAACTTGTAAAAAAGAATCGTCCAGATTTGGTAATATCCGATATTAAAATGCCTGTTTTAGATGGGTTGGGAATGCTTCAGAAGATCAAAGACGAACAGATTGAAATTCAGGCAATTTTACTTACGGGATATTCAGAATTTGAATACGCAAGACGGGCATTACAGCTACAAGTGGTAGAGTATGTGTTGAAACCATTGGATATTGATCAGTTTTTGACAGTATTGAAAAAAGAAGATGGAAATATTCAAAAGAAAAAATCTGAAATGTTATCAGCGGATCAGCTTTTATTCAGTTATATCAGTAGTAAAAAGGAAGAAAAAGAAAGACTGCGTAGTACTATAGAAGAAAAACTGGGAATCAATGAAAATGTTCTTACCACCATTTTTCTGATTCGCCCGGAAAATGCGGCGGTGGAAATTTATGATGAAATACAAAAAAAGATACAGCACATTTTGGATGCTTTATGTATGGAGAATTATCATTTGCTGATGCGTCAGGGAGAATCCGGGGGAATTTATGTATTTTTAGTGGATACAGAAAGAAATAGGAATTTGAAAAATATTTTTGAATCCCGGGTACTAGCAAAACTTCAGGAAATTTCATTTTGTGTATGTACCATGGTAAAAATGTATGGACTGGATCAGATTGATCAGGCAATGGAACAGTTGAGAGAACTGCTTGCCTATACATTCTCAGATGAGGAAGGAATAATTATAGACTGGGAAAGTTCGCAGATGATACAGTATGAAGTTTTAGAGTATCCGTCTGCGCTGGAAAATGAGTTGATTCAACAGATACGAAATGGGAAAAGAGAGAAAATCATAGAAAAGGCAGAACTGTTTTGCACGCAGGTGATAGAAAGTAACGCTTCTCCGGAATGCATCAAAGATTATACGGTACGACTGGTAGCGGGAATCCTACGAGTAGTCAGTGAAAGGAAGATTGGATTAAATCGTGAAGAAGAAATGCAATATATTCTGGGAAACATAGGAAAAAGTATCTCAAGAAAAGAGGTTCGAAAGCAATTCGAAATGATTGTGAAAAATGTAGCGGTAGTAGAAGGAGACATGGCGAATGATCTTACAGATAATGGAATTGTTCTCAATGCGATTTCCTATATTCGAGAAAATTATGGAGAACAGATAGGGCTTGGAGATGTGGCGTATTTTTGCAATGTGCGATCTGAATATCTTTCCAGAAGATTTAAAGAAGAAACGGGAATTAAATTTGTAGACTTTTTGACCAATTTTCGTATCAGTATGGCAAAGAGATTTTTGCTTTCTGGAAAATATAAAGTTTCTGAGATTTCTGAAAAAGTGGGATTTTCTGATCAGAAGTATTTTCAGAAGGTATTTAAGAAAATCTGTGGTGTGACCCCTTCGGAGTATAAGAAGGAGAATTGCCGATGAAAATAAAGAAAATGCTGATTGTTATGGCAGGAATCGTTTTGATCGCCTTTTTATGGATCTATCTACAGTTTCTGGGAAGTCATAAAATTGAAAAAGGAAAAGAAATGGAAGCTGATGTGATATCGGTCATGGCGCCTTATGAAGTAAAGCAATATCAGACGGTTCTAAAAGAAATAGGGGAAGCTTACAGCCAGGAAAGTGGAAATAAAAAAATAGAATTTGAATTTATTCCGGAAGAGAATATAAAAAAGGAACTTTTACTCAGAAATTTAAATAAGAAAAATGAGGTCGATATGGTGATTTGCGCCAATACGCTGATGCCGGAATTGATTCGTATGGGTCTTTTCAAGGAATTGACAGTGGAAGATGAGACGTATCAAAAAGTCCGACAACAGACCTTGTGGAATAGTGTGAAGGAAAATGGGAAAATCTATGGAATTCCATTTGTTTGTGATCCGTATGTTTTGTTCTATCGGAAAGATCGGATGGAAGAAAATAATCTTGTATGTCCTGAAACATGGGAGGAGTTTGAAATCTGTGGAAAGGCTATGAAAAAATTAGGAATCAAGAGCATTGGGATACCAGGGAGGAGGGAAGATGATTTTGCCTGTATTTTCAGGATCATGTTATACAGTTCTGGAGGGAATTTTTTAAGTATGGATCAGGAAGCGGGAATTCAAACATTTGAGAGAATCCAGCAAATGGTACGGCAGAATCTGATAGACCGGGAGATGATTAATTATACGCCCAAAGATCTTGCTGTTGAATTTGCTGAGGGGAAAATTAATATGATGATCAATCAGATGAGTATGTCGGCTCTTTTGAGAGAAAGTGATGCAGCATCTGAGATCGGTGTTTCGAGACTTCCTGATGATGTGGCAGGCAGCGTGTTTTTGTATGGGGAGAATGTGGGGATTATGCAGGATGCAGATCCGCAGACAGATGGATTCCTTGAATTTCTGATTCGAAAGGAAAACGCTGAAAAGATAGTCAATGAGATGGGAGTATTATCTCCATTTATAGATGTTGCTTATGCGAAAACTGGGGAAATTTACCTGGAGGACGAGGAAGAACTCTTTAAAGATGCAAAAACGATGGAAACGTATGCCACTTGGACAAGAATGAGTGAGGATATTGCCCAGGGAATGTATGAAATCATTGAAGAATACCGAGCAGATCCGAAAGAGACAGCCAGAGAGGTACATGATAAAGTGAGGATTTCCATAATGGAGGGGTAAAATTTTGGCGAATGTCAAGATTTTACCCCTTTTTCAAAAAAATAAAATATACAATATACGGAAACGTTGATAAGATAAGAACACATCAAAGGACAAACTTAATAAGGAAAGGGAGAGGATTAAGATGAAAAAGAAACAGGTAATCAGTCTTGTACTGGCTTCTATGATGGTGTTAAGTATGACAGCATGTGGTGGAGCATCAGAGAACAAAAAAGATGAGACTGCAAAAATGGAAGATTCTACAGATAAAGATGGAGACTCTGGAAAGAAACAAAAAATCACATGGACATTCCGTCATGATGGAACGGATCTGGAGAAGAATGGACTTTATAACTGGGTTGTAAATACTTATGAAAATTGGGATAAAAAAGATGAAGTAGAGTTGGATATTGCGCCAATCACTGCTTCTGAAGGGGATTATTTTACTAAAGTAGCACTTCAGTTGGCTGACGCTGGAACTTGTCCGGATTTGGTAAGTGAAGATACTTTCCAACTGCCTAATGATGTAGCAGCAGAGTATTTGACGAATTTAGATGAATATGTAAAAAATTATGAAGATTGGAATAATGGAAGCTACTTTGAGTCTATGAAAAAAGGTGTTACAGCCAATGGTTCTGTATATGGTATTCCATATTCTACAGATACTCGTGGTCTGTGGTACAATAAAGGAATTCTTGCAAAGGCGGGCGTGATCGCGGAAGGAGAAGAGTGGCAGCCAAAGAGCTGGCAGGATATTTTAGACGCATGTGCAAAGATTAAAGAAAATTGTCCGGATGTTGTTCCATTCTGGTGTAATTCTAGTGTGGCAGGTGGTGAAGGAACTTCCATGCAGACTTATGAGATGCTATTGTACGGAACAGGAGAAAGATTGATCAATGATGAAGGAAAATGGATCGTAGAGAGTGAAGGTATTCTTGATTCTTTGCAGTTCTTATCTGATATTTATAGTGATGGTTATGGTCCGTCTCTTTCTCTGGTTCTGAATGGACAGGCTGGAGCAACAGCAGCTCAGGAGTATATGCCAAATGATAAACTGGGTATCTGGCTGGATGGCAACTGGGCAAGTTCTAACTGGAAAGAAGGGGGAGCAGCGCCTGTAGAAAAATATGAAGAGAAATTTGGATTTGCAGCAATGCCTACTAGTGAAGGACAAGATCCGGGAACAGTTACACTTGCTGGTGGCTGGGCATTTTCAATTCCACAAAATGCAGATACAAAAGATATTACTTTTGAATTTATTAAAGAATTAATGAAACCGGAAAACTATCTGTCAGGAATTCTTGCACAGGGTAATCTTTGTACAAGAACAGATGTGGCAGAAATGGATGAATATGTGGCAGAACCTTTCTTGAAAACAGCTACAGATTTTCTGAATACAGCAGATTTCAGACCACAGAATGACCAATATTCTACCGTATCTACTTCTATTCCACAGATGGTGGAAGCCGTTGTGTCTGGGACAAATCCAGAGGATGCAATGAAACAGTACGGCGTGGAAGTAGCGCGTAATGTTGGCGAAGAAAATGTTGCAAAATAAGTAATATTAACAGGAGAATGGGCGGAAGGCATATAAACGCTGTTCCGCCCGCTTTTTCGATAAAGGAGGAAATCTGGCATGGCAAAACCGAATCGTATGGCAATGGTTAAGGATGAAGCCAAAAAATCCATATTATTGCTTCCGGCAGTAATTCTTCTGGTTGCATTTTTTCTTGTTCCGGTTATCCTGACAATCGTGTTTTCATTTACTAATATGGCATTGACAGGTGTTGGCGCAAAAGATGTTCAATTTATTGGATTTGATAATTATGTGAAAATGTTTACAGACCCTAATACCTGGATTGCTATTAAAAATACTCTGATTTTTTTGGTAGGAAGTTTGTTGGGACAGAGTGTTTTGGGATTTTTAATTGCATATTTGATGAAAAACAAGGCAAAAGCTTTCCGAAGCGTGGTAGGACCCTGCATTCTGGTAGGATGGGTAATGCCAGAAATTGTGGTTTCGCTGTGCTGTCTGGCATTTTTTGATATGTCCGGTACAATGAACACGATTTTAGGAGCAGTACATATCAAACCAATTGAATGGATTTATTCTCATCCGATGTTGACGATAACGATTGCGAATATCTGGCATGGTACAGCGTTTTCAATGATGAACTTCCAGTCAGCCTTGGATAATGTGTCTGGAGATATTGAAGAGGCGGCTCGTGTGGATGGAGCCACAAGGATGCAGACTTTGGTTAGGATCATTGTTCCATGTATCAAAGATACAATTGCAACAAATACTATGTTGAATACCTTATCTACACTAGGTGTATTTGGTCTGATATGGGCATTGACTGGTGGTGGACCGGGAACTTCTACAACTACATTGCCAATCTATATGTACAATATGGGAATGAAAAACTTCCAGTTGGGACAAGGAACGGCAATTGGCATGTTGCTACTGTTTATCGGCGGTATCTGTAGTATTATTTACACTAAAGTAGTGAAATCAGAAGAAAACTAAGGGGGAAGAAAAAGTATGAGTGAGAAATTGGTAAAAGGAATTCACTATGCGATTCTGACGATTATAGCCATTGCTTTTGTTCTGCCGCTTGTATGGTTGATTTTAGCTTCTCTGGATACTGGAGCAAATGCAACATTGAAATTACCGGATAGTTGGACGTTGGATAATTTTTTCGGTGTTTTAACAGATAAGGCAAATTTAAGAGCGTTTGGTATTGGATTGGCAATTGCTGCAATTCAGTCATTATTGGTGGTATTAGTCTCGGGTTTGGCAGCTTATCCGTTGTCCAGATATAACCTCAGATATAAAAGCGGATTTTTATATGGAATCCTGTTTATGACGGCTTTGCCGATGATTGCAGTCGTAGTTCCTGTGTATAAAATGTTTTCCAGTATGGGAATTCTTG
Source organism: Oliverpabstia sp. (assembly GCA_034114925.1). Taxonomy (GTDB): domain Bacteria; phylum Bacillota; class Clostridia; order Lachnospirales; family Lachnospiraceae; genus Oliverpabstia. The sequence continues at coordinate 15,679 of JAXEUM010000083.1, read as the reverse complement.
ATAGTATTCCAGGTGTAATCCTATATTTGACAGCATCATCTCTGCCATATGGGATATGGTTGATGAAGAACTTTATGGATGGAGTTCCGAAAGAGCTAGAGGAAGCAGCCTGGGTGGATGGCGCTACAACGATGCAATCTATTCGAAAAATTGTTGCTCCGTTGATGTTTCCTGGAATTTGTGTAGTATTTATTTATACATTTTCAGGAAGTTGGGGTAACTTCTTTATTCCATATATTTTGTTGAGTTCACCGGATAAAATGCCGGCGGCTGTTCAATTGTATCAGTTCTTTGGACAGCACGGAATGATCTCTTATGGTCCGCTGGCTGCTTATTCTATTATTTATGCCTTACCGTCAGTACTTTTATATATCTTGTCTCAGAACTATATGTCTAAGGGATTTACCATGGCGGGAGCAGCAAAAGGCTGATAAAGCAAGGTAAGCTGTTGTATATTATACTATTTCTGAAAAATGATTATGAAAAGTGTAAAATACAGCAGCTTATTTTATGAAAAATTATTTACGAAAACCAAAATATACGATAGAATAGAGTTAAATTATTGAAAAGTAAAAGGGAGGTTTTTTATGATTTTACTTAAAGAGCGAATTGGCAAAATGCTGGAGTATCTTCAGGCTCAGATTTATCCTAAACAGGTGGAAGTCAAAGACTACAAAATGATTCGTACAGACGAGAGATTTCAGGATGTAGCTAATCTGGATACTTCATCTTGGGAAAAATTTTCTCATGAGCAGATCTGGGGAGGTCACAGAGAGTATTACTGGTTTGAAACATTTGTGACTATTCCGGAAGAATTTGCAGGAGAGTGCGTAGTTTTTGAACTGAAAACAGGAAAAGAGTGGGATTGGGATGCGACAAATCCTCAGTTTACTATTTTTGTGGATGGAGTACTGCGTCAGGGACTGGATGTTAATCATAGAGAAGTAATTTTGACAGAAAATGGAGAAGCCGGACGTACATATCGCATCATCCTGTCTGCATTTACCGGCGATCAGAATTTCAGCCTGAAACTGGATTCTACATTAAAAGTGCTGGATAGAAAAACAGAAAAATATTACTATGATCTGGAAGTTCCTTATCAGACAGCCCGGCTGCTTCCGGAAGATGATCAGGCATATATAACAATTATTCAGGCTGTCAATGAATCTTTAAATCTGTTGGATATGAGAAAAGAAGGTTCACCGGAATATTATGCGAGTATGGAGAAAGCGCAGGAGTATATCACAAAAGAATTTTATGAGAAACATTGTGATAAAGAAAAAAGTCCTATTGTTTACTGCGTTGGACATACCCATATCGACTGTGCATGGCTCTGGACGCTGCGGGTAACAGAAGATAAAGCGGTACGAAGCTTTTCAACAGTATTGGAACTGATGAAACAGTATCCGGAATATGTATTTATGTCCAGCCAGCCTCAGTTGTATAAATATGTAAAGGAAAATGCACCGGAAGTTTATGAACAGATCAAAGAGAGAGTAAAAGAAGGAAGATGGGAACCGGAAGGCGGTATGTTTGTAGAAGCAGATTGTAATATTGCTTCCGGAGAAGCTCTGGTTCGCCAGTTTGTCCATGGACAGAGATTTTTCAAAGAAGAGTTCGGAGCTGATAATTCTATCTTATGGCTGCCAGACGTATTTGGATATTCTGCTGCATTACCTCAGATTATGCAGAAATGTGGACTGCCTTATTTTATGACTACAAAGATCAGTTGGAATGAGTTTAATAAAATGCCGTATGATACTTTCGAGTGGGAAGGAATTGACGGAAGCCGTGTTCTGACGCATTTTGTACCAACCCGTGATTACAATAAGGGAGCAGTGGAAGGTGGATTTGAGACAGAGCATTTCACCACATACAATGGTTATATTAATCCCAGTCAGATGAAGGGGGGCTGGAAGCGTTACAGTCAGAAATATCTGAATGAAGAAGTGCTTTGCTGCTTCGGATTTGGAGATGGCGGCGGCGGTGCAACAAAAGATATGCTGGAAAATCAACGTCGTCTGGAACAGGGTATCCCAGGAGCGCCAAGGACAAAGATGGCAACATCAAAAGAATTCTTTGAAACTCTGGATAAAAATGTAACAGGTAAAAAATATCTTCCTACCTGGGTGGGAGAACTTTATCTGGAATACCACAGAGGAACCTACACCTCTATGGGAAGAAATAAGAAATATAACAGACGTTCTGAATTTGCATATCAGAACGAAGAAATGTTTGCAATGTTAGATAAACAGCTTTGCGATGGTACCTATCCGGAAAAAGAGCTGCATGACGGATGGGAAGTTATCCTGAGAAACCAGTTCCATGATATCTTGCCAGGTTCTTCCATCAAAGAAGTATATGATGACTCCAAAGAAGAATATGAAAGAATTTTAGAAGTTAGCGGAAAAATGACAGGAGAAACTCTGACACATATCGCAGAGCATATAAATGCACCGAAACATTCTTTGGTTGTTTATAATCCAAACAGCGCAGTGGCAGCAGAATTGGTGACTTTCCGTCTTCCGGAAGGAATGACAGCACCGGCTGTTTACGATGGGGAAGAAAAATTGCCGGTACAGAAAACTATGGATGGTACCTGGGTATTCTTTGCGAAAGGTGTTCCGGGAAAAGGATACAAGACATATACCGTTAAAGAGGAAGAAGTTGATCTGACGCCAACAATGACAGCAACTACCACAGAAATGGAAAATGATTTCTTCCGTGTAGAATACAATGAAAAAGGGCAGTTTGCGCGGATTTTTGATAAAAAAGCACAGCGTGAAGTCTTAAAAGAAGGTCAGGCCGGTAACGTGATCGTAAGTTATGAGGATCGTCCTCACAACTATGATGCATGGGATGTAAATAATTACTACACAGAAAAATCCTGGGATATCGATCAGGTGGAATCCATGGAAGTTGTGGAAAATGGTCCGGTAAGAGCTTGTGTAAAAGTAGAAAGAAAATATCTGGATTCTGTAATCACACAGTATATTTTCATTTATAAGGATTTGGCAAGAATCGATATTAAGAATGTAGTGGATTGGAAAGAACATCAGATTTTTGTAAAAGATTACTTCCCGGTAGATGTACATACCAATGAAGCAACCTTTGATATTCAGTATGGTAATGTAAAACGTGATACCCATTCCAATACATCTTGGGACTTTGCAAAATTTGAAGTGTGTCATCACAAATGGCTGGATGTATCCGAAAACGGTTATGGCGTAAGTATGCTCAATGACTGTAAATATGGCGTCAGCGTACGGGAAGGCGTGATTGGAATGTCCATGCTGAAATCAGCGATCCACCCGAATCCGGAAGCTGATAAAGAATTGCATGAATTTACCTATGCAATTTATCCGCATCAGGGTGACTGGAGAGAAGCAGGTACCGTTACACAGGCTTATCAGTTAAATAACCCACTGACTGCTGTATGGAAAGAAAACGAAGAGGGAGATCAGCCAGCAGTATATTCACTGGTATCTTCTAACCAGGAAAATGCAGTGGTAGAGGTAGTGAAAAAAGCAGAAGATTCTGAAGATATGATTGTCAGATTGTATGAATGCTATAATAGAAGAACACCGGTGACACTTACATTCCCGAAAACACTGGAAACAGTATGTGAATGTAATATGATGGAAGAAGGAGAGACACCTGTAAGTTTCGAAGCAAACAAAGCAGACTTTGTGCTGAAACCTTATGAAATCAAAACATTGAAGGTAAGAATGAGATAAAAATAAGGGAAATAGACCGTAGCCATCGAAAATAATAATTTGTATATTTATGTCATCAAACGCAGTCTGTGTTCACTTTGAGCTTGAGGTCTCAAAGATGTGCTCTACCATTCGTTTGATAGAACATAAATATGCATCTGATTTTTAGTACGATGGCTGCGGTCATTTTTTTGATGTAAAGTAGAAAGTAGTTGCTCCATATGAAATTATCGTCTGTTCATTATATTGCAAATATTGTATCTGATCATGAAAAACCAGAATTTCTATGTAAATAAGTTGGGATTTGCTGTGGTTCGAGAGAATTATCGCCCGGAATGCAAGGATTGGAAATTAGCTCTTTGTGTAAATGAAAGTACAGAACTGGAAACTTACGAAAAAATAGAATGAGAAGGAGAGATGTTGTGAATGAAGAGTTAATAATCAAGCATGTAAGAATGACTTTTGATGGCTGGAACAGATCTATTCTTAAGAAAAGAGTTTATTTATCGGAAGATGCAGAGAATAGGTATAGTTTAATATACATTGATAGAGTAAAGGAAAAGCAAGTGTGGGAGTTTTTAGAAAGTAAACCTGTTGTTGCCGATGATAATTTTAAATGGTTGGTGGCCGCACCCAAATATGAAAATTATGTCATAACCATGTATATGGATCAAAATATGAAGACTATTTTATGGTATATAGATATGATTGATGGTCAAGGAATAGATGAAGATGGAGTTTATTTTTATAATGATATGTTTTTGGATTTGATTGTATTAAGTTCGGGAGAGATAATTGAAGATGATCGAGATGAATTTGAGAGAGCTTTGATTATGGGGGTGATTTCACAAGAACAATATGAATTGGTGAAGAAAACGGCTTTAGAGTTGAAGAAAAAAATATGTGAGGACTCAAACTGGATTTCAAGATACTGTCAGGAAATAATGACTAAAATAGAAAGAGATATATTAGAGGATAAATGCGAGTTATGTAGTTGATATAGCTGTATTATTTTAGTTTACCTTGTATAATCATTTACTTCCTGGAGATGAAGGAAAGGAGGTAAATCATGTCGGATACAGTAAGTAATATTGTATATCAGTTGCGTAACAAATGAAGAATATTTTCGGTATACACTTATTGCAAGTAATTATATATGATTCCTATGCAAGAAGCGATTATCAGAAAAATTCGGATGTGGACGTGAGTATATATCGTGTTAACAATGATTTTGATACGTTAGATACAGCAAAATTGTGTATGGATATTTTGTGAAGAAGCAGAAGAATAGTATGAAGCAGTCAAGTTAATTGTAAAGAGTGTTCAAAATTTTTTGAAGGGGAAAGAAATACTGAAGTAATATTTCGTAAGATGTTTGCATTTAAAACAATTTTGGGCATATATGCTAGTTTTCAGATTCTTTCTATATGCCCAATTACCAGTTCCTCCATAAGGCTGAACTGTCATTTAATAGCTGAAAATCTCTGTCTGTTAAGATTGAAAAACGAAATTTCTTGTGTTATACTTTATATTTGCATTAGACTTTGAATAGGTAGTGCGGCCACAAAATAAAAGGGTGTAAAAGAAATATAGAGAAAGGCGAAAACCTGTAAAATTACAGGGTTTTCTGACAGGTAAAGATAAAAATGAAACTAGGTATCGTTGGTTTACCAAATGTGGGAAAAAGTACATTATTTAATTCGCTGACAAAGGCGGGTGCAGAATCGGCAAATTATCCGTTCTGTACTATTGACCCGAACGTGGGTATTGTTCCGGTTCCGGATGAAAGACTGCAGTTGTTAGGAGATTTTTATCATTCCAAGAAAGTGACACCCGCCGTTATTGAGTTTGTTGATATTGCTGGACTGGTAAAGGGAGCTTCCAAAGGAGAAGGCCTTGGAAACCAGTTTTTGGCAAATATTCGTGAAGTAGATGCTATTGTGCATGTGGTTCGTTGCTTTGAAGATTCCAATGTTATCCATGTGGATGGAAATATTGATCCGGTGAGAGATATTGAAACAATCAATCTGGAACTGATTTTCTCGGATTTGGAGATTCTGGAAAGAAGAATTGCAAAAACAACAAAGACTGCCCGTATGGATAAGACAGCGGCGAAGGAACTGGAATTGCAGAAAAGAATTAAAGAACATCTGGAAGCAGGAAAACCGGCGATTTCTCTGGAATTGGAAGATGAGGATGAAAAAGCATGGATGTCTGAGTATAACTTACTTACCGGAAAGCCTGTGATTTTTGCTGCAAATGTAACAGAAGATGATCTGGCTGATGATGGAGATTCCAATCCTCATGTGCAGGCAGTTCGTGAACTTGCGAAAGAACAGAACAGCGGTGTATTTGTAATCTGCGCGCAGATCGAGCAGGAGATTGCGGAGCTGGATGATGACGAGAAGAAAATGTTCCTGGAAGATCTGGGGATTCAGGAGTCCGGTCTGGAAAAACTGATCAAAGCCAGCTATGAATTGTTGGGATTGATGAGTTTCCTTACTTCCGGTGAAGATGAAACAAGAGCATGGACCATTAAAATTGGAACGAAAGCTCCGCAGGCGGCAGGAAAAATTCATACAGACTTTGAACGTGGATTTATTAAGGCAGAAGTAGTAAATTATCAGGATCTTCTGGATTGTGGTTCTTATGCGGGAGCTAGAGAAAAAGGTCTGGTGAGAATGGAAGGAAAAGAATATATTGTAAAAGACGGAGATGTGATCTTATTCCGGTTTAACGTATAAGGTATGAGAATATCGATCAGGAGAGTAACAGCAGAAAGACAGCAGTTACTCCCCTGATTTTTTTGTGCCAGTATTTTGCAAAAAAGGTAACTTTTTTGCCTGTTTTTAGGGAATCTCCTCCTGAAAAAAAGAAAATAGTCAGGAAAATGCAATACATTTAGGGAATACTCCCCACTTAGGGAAAAAATTAAGAAAAACATGGAATTTGTGGGAAAATCTCCCACCAGAAGAAAAAAAGAGCGTAATAAATATTTAAGAAATAGGGTTGACACAAGATATGGTGGATACAGGGAATTTTTCACAAAAGATATTGTGTTTTTTTGTGAAAAACTCAAAAAAAGAAGTGTTTTTTCCAAAATTTACCCTTGTATTCTTTCCTTTTTTGGTTTAGAATAAAACCATAAGTGGTAGAAAGTGGAGGAAAGTGGCACAAAAGGGAGGAAGTGTGGCAGCATAATCCAAAAGTGTCACGGAGCAGATGAATTGTTTTGGATTCCTTTTTGTCCGGAAGGGTTAAGGACAGCAAAGAAGGAGAAACAGAATCGGTTGGGGAGAAGCCGGCTGCTCCAGAAACCAGGATTCTTTGTTTCAAGAAGAATTACTGGATATTCCAAAGAGGGTAAATTCTATGTTCATGGGAGAGTATAGTCATTCAATTGACACTAAGGGAAGATTAATCATACCGTCCAAGTTTCGCGAAGACCTGGGAGAGGAATTCGTGCTGACAAAAGGTCTGGACGGCTGCCTTTCTATCTATCCAATGGAAGAATGGAAAATCTTTGAGAAAAAACTGGAAGCTTTACCACTTACCAACAAGAATGCCAGAAAGTTTTCACGATTTTTCGTGGCAGGAGCATCTGTCTGTGAACTGGATCGGCAGGGGAGGATTCTCGTTCCGGCAACGCTTCGGGAATTTGCAGGTCTGGAGAAGGATGTGGTACTTACTGGTAATCTGAACCGGATTGAGGTTTGGAGTAAAGCGAAGTGGAGTGAAAATAACGATTACGATGATATGGATGCTATTGCTGAAGACATGCAGGAGATGGGCATAGTCATCTGATGAAAAGGAGAAGACTATGGAATTTAAACATAAATCCGTATTACTGAAAGAAACCATTGATAATCTGAATGTGAAACCGGATGGTATCTATGTGGACGGAACTTTAGGCGGGGCAGGGCATGCCCTGGAAGTATGCAAATTGTTATCTGCCACGGGGAGATTTATAGGAATAGACCAGGACGATGCTGCGATAACTGCGGCTACAGAACGTCTGCGGGAGTATAGTGATCAGACGACGATCATCCGCAGCAATTATTGCAGCATGGTCCCGGAGTTAAGAAAAAGGGGAATTAGCTCTGTAGATGGAATTGTGTTGGATTTGGGAGTATCCTCATATCAATTGGATAATGCAGAGCGAGGATTTACGTATCGGGAGGATGTTCCCCTCGATATGCGGATGGATCAGAGACAGGATCTTACCGCAGAGGATATAGTGAATACGTATAGTGAAAGTGATTTGTACAGAATTATCCGAGATTATGGAGAGGACAAATTTGCAAAAAATATTGCAAAACATATCTGTCTAGCAAGGGCAGAGAAGCCTATCCATACTACAGGAGAATTGACAGAGATCATTAAACGGGCAATTCCCATGAAGATCAGAGCGACGGGCGGACATCCGGCAAAACGGACGTTTCAGGCTCTTCGCATTGAGTTAAATCATGAATTGGATGTGCTTCGAGACTCTCTGGACGGGATGATTGAGTTGTTGAATGATGGAGGAAGAATCTGTGTGATTACCTTCCATTCTCTTGAGGACAGAATTGTGAAAACAATTTTCCGCAGAAATGAAGATCCCTGTACATGCCCTAAGAATTTTCCGGTATGTGTATGTGGGAATGTATCTAAGGGAAAAGTGATAACAAGAAAGCCAATCCTTCCATCTCAGGAAGAGTTAGAGTGGAACAGTCGTTCGCAGAGTGCAAAACTGCGGGTTTTTGAACGGCAGATTCCCCATAATTAAAGGAGACAAGCAATAATGGCCAACAATAAAAGAAGGGTAAGTTCAGGAACGGATCAGTATGAACGGTATATCTATGAAGGAAATGCCGTCAGAAAAATTCAGGCCATACCACAGGAAAAGCCGGTAAAAAAAACGGTGAGCCGTACTGCGTCGAAGAATCGGGCAAAAGCCAGGAGAATGAGCAGAGGTTATGTTTTATTTCTGGCAGCAATTTCCACAGCAGCGCTATTTATGTGTGTACGGTATCTACAGTTAAAATCGCAAATTACGACACAGACGAAACAGATTGCTGTAATTGAGTCAAATATCAGTCAGTTAAAAGCAGACAACGATGCTCTTTATAACAGTGTTCTGGCATCCGTGGATTTAGAATACATTAAGAATATTGCAATGAACCGTCTGGATATGGATTATCCAAAAAAGGATCAGATCTATCAGTTTGACACGGCAGAAAACAGCTATGTGCGACAATATCGGGATGTACCTGGTACAGAATAGGTGAGAGTGTGCAAAGAAGAAAAAGAAAGAATCCGTTTTCAACGAGAAAAATAAATGGAAAAATGCGAAAGAAGCTGGTATGGCTGTTTGGTGCAGTTGTGCTGGCTTTAGTAGGTTTGAGCGTTCGTATAACGTATATCAATGCCAGTGAAGGAAATAAATATAAAAAACAGGTGTTAAGTCAGTCGCAGCAAAAATATGACAGCAGAGTGATTCCTTTTAAAAGAGGAGACATCAAGGATCGAAACGGGGCAGTGCTTGCTACCAGTGAAAAGGTATATAAAGTGATCCTGGACTGTAAAGTGGTAAATTACGATGAAGATTACGTAGAACCCACGATTAATGCCATGGTGAAGATACTGGGGCTGGATGAAGAAGTCATTCGGGACAAACTGGAAAATGAGGAAACAAAAGGCAGCCAGTATCAGATTATGAAAATTAATGTGCCGATCACAGAAAAGAAAAAATTCGAAGATTATCTGGAAATTACGGAAGAAGAAAAGGAACAGCTAACCAAAGAAGAACAGAAAGAAATCAAGAATGTGAAGGGTGTGTGGTTTGAAGAAAACTATCTGAGAACGTATCCTATGGGTTCAACGGCCAGTCATTTGGTGGGATTTACCTATACAGGAGATACTGCAGACTGGGGAATTGAAGGATATTATTCCAGTACGCTTAACGGAGTAAACGGAAGACAGTACGGTTATTTCAATGAAGATGCAGATGTGGAGCAGACCATTATTGAGCCGATAGACGGAAATAGTGTGATATCCACCATTGATGTGACTATCCAGCAGATTGTTGAAAAATATATTCATGAATTATCGGATGGTCTGGCAAATGGTCCCAATGGAGAAACGGGAGCAAAAAATATTGGCGTGGTGGTAGCAGATCCCAATAATGGTGAGATTCTGGCTATGGCTACAGACCAGCCCTTTGATCTGAATGATCCGAGGAATCTGGAACCATTTTTCTCTAAAGAAGAGATTCAGGCAATGAGCGAAGAAACTATGCTGGATAATCTGAACAGCATTTGGAAAAATTATTGTATCAGTGATGCGTTTGAGCCGGGATCTACAGTAAAACCTATGACAGTGGCGGCGGCGTTGGAGGATCATTCGATTCTTCCCAAAGACACCTTCCTCTGTGACGGTTACCAGATGTTTGGAGACACGAGAATTCGTTGTTCCGTATATCCGGGCGCTCATGGAGAGCAGACTTTGGCACAGGCTATGGCAAATTCCTGTAACGATGCCATGATGCAGATCGCAGATCAAATGGGTGCAGAAGAATTTTTAAAATATCAGAAAGTATTTAATTTTGGAAGTATCACGGGAATCGATCTTCCCGGTGAAGCTGCCGGTATCATTCATACAGCAGAGCGACTGGGAACGAAAAGTACAGAGTTGGCCAGCGCCTCCTTTGGTCAGGGATATACCTGTACCATGATACAGGAAGTGGCAGCTCTTTGTTCCGTTATCAACGGAGGATATTATTATCGTCCCCATGTGGTAAGTAAGATTCTGGATGAAAATGGAAATGTAAAAGAAAATGTAGAACCGATGTTGATGAAGCAGACCATATCATCGGAAGTTTCTTCCCGGATCAGAGAATACATGGCAGCCGTTATGGAAAAAGGGGCGACAGGAAACGCTGCGAAAGTAAGCGGTTACAGCATGGGAGGAAAAACAGGAACTGCTCAGAAACTGTCAGAAGCAGATAAAACCAGAAAATATCTGGTATCTTTTGCCGGGTTTGCACCTTTAGATAATCCTCAGGTTGTGGTATATGTGGTTGTGGATGAACCGAATGTATCATACCAGGCAGACAGTAAATACGCCCAGTATATTTATAAGGGAATTATGACAGAAATTCTCCCTTATCTGAATATTTTCCCGGATGAACCTATAGAAGACAAAGAAAACGCAGAAATGTCATATCTGGAAAATTATATTGCTCAGAAGGCGGAAGAAAACAGAAAATTAGCGGAGGAAAAAGCGAAAAATCCTACCCAGCCGGCGGAAGGAGAAGATGCTTCCGAGCCACAGGGAGAAGATGATCAGGAAAATGATCCGTCTTCGGGTGGAGAAACAGATCAGTCAGAAGGTGAAACGGGCGATAGCCGGGAAGACGGAATAAAAGAAGGGGCAGATGATCCCAATCTTCCGGCGCCTCCGGAAGATACTTCAGAAACAGATCTGAATAATAAAAGGGAAGACAATGGAATAACGAATCAGGAGGCCGGTTTGGAAAACGGCAACTGACAGTCATAACCTCACAGGAGAGTCCATACACTTTAGGGAAAGCTTCTGTGAGGTTTTTTATGGAAAAAAATAGAACCTTTCACAAGAAAAAGATGGTGGTGGTATTCGTCTGCTGTATCTGTATGCTGGTGGGATTGATCGGGCGTCTGGTATATCTGATGGTTTTTCGTTCCGATTATTATGCAGAAAAAGCAGATGATTTACACGAGAGAGAAAGGGAGATAAAGGCGGCAAGAGGAAGAATTCTGGATGCCAATGGGGTTGTTTTGGCAGCCAATAAAACAGTATGTACCATTTCTGTAATCCACAGTCAGATAGAGGAACCGGAAAAAGTGGCACAGATGTTGGTAAAAGAGTTGGGAATAACGAGAGAAGAAGCAGAAAAAAGAGTGAACAAGGTTTCTTCTATTGAGCGTGTAAAAACAAATGTGAATAAAGAAACGGGGGACAGAATCCGGGAATACAATCTGGCAGGAGTAAAAGTGGACGAGGATTTTAAACGGTATTATCCCTACGGAAATCTGGCATCCAGAGTATTGGGATTTACAGGAGGAGATAATCAGGGGATTATAGGTCTGGAGGTAAAATACGAGGAAATACTGAAAGGAGTCAATGGGAGAATCCTTACTACCACAGATGCCAGAGGGGTGGAATTAAATGGAGTGGGAGAAAGTCGGGTGGAACCGACAGCGGGGTATGATCTGTATGTGAGTCTGGATCGAAACATACAGGCATATGCCCAGCAGGAAGCAGAACGGGTGATGGAACAAAAAGAGGCGGATGCAGTTTCTATTCTCCTTTTAAATCCCCAAAATGGAGAAATTTATGCCTGTGTGAATGTGCCGGAATTTGATCTGAACCATCCGTTTGAGTTAAATGATGGTTCTGTAGAGTCAAAACTTTCTTCCGCAGAATATCAGGAGCATTTGAACAGAATGTGGAGAAATACGTGTATTAATGACACCTATGAACCAGGTTCTACTTTTAAAATTATCACAGCATCGGCAGGATTGGAGGCGGGTGCGGTAACGATGGAGGATACTTTTCACTGTCCCGGCTACCGGGTGGTGGAAGATCGTCGAATCCGTTGTGCAAGAAGAACGGGACATGGATCGGAAACCTTTGTTCAGGGAATAGAAAATTCCTGTAATCCGGTTTTTATTGACGTTGCCATGCGAATGGGGGTGGATAAATATTATGAATATTTTAAAAAATTTGGTCTTATGGAAAAAACAGGAATTGATCTGCCGGGAGAGGCAGGGACAATTATGCATAAGAAAGAAAATATCGGAGAGGTGGAACTTGCTACTATGGCATTTGGTCAGTCTTTTCAGATTACTCCCGTACAGTTGGCAGCAACAGCATCTTCTCTTATCAATGGAGGAAGAAGAATTACCCCGCATTTTGGCGTGGAGGTGAGAGACAGAGAAGGAAAATGGGTGAATACTTATGAATACGGTCAGGGAAAGCGGATTTTGTCGGAAGAAACATCAGAAAAAATGCGATATGCCCTGGAGATGGTGGTAAAAGAAGGGGGAGGAAAAAATGGTCAGGTGGAGGGATATCGGGTGGGCGGAAAAACAGCTACTTCCCAGACATTGCCCCGAAGCGCCAATAAATACATTTCTTCCTTTCTGGGATTTGCCCCGGCAGATGATCCGGTGGTGCTGGGAATCTGTATTATATACAATCCTCAGGGGATTTATTATGGGGGAACGATAGCGGCTCCTGTGATGCAGAATATATTTTCCAATATTCTTCCTTATATGGGACTGGAAAAGACAGAAGCTGTGGATGAAACAGTTGATGAATGAGGGAAAAAGTATTATACTTAGATAGAAAAATAAAATAACTGAACAGAAGAAAAATTATTTTCATTCCTGTTTAGAAGTACGAGGTGAACTATGGATTTTAAAATTGTGATTCCAGTGATTATTTCTTTTGTGATCAGCGTGATTCTCGCTCCGGTAATTATTCCTTTTTTGAGAAAATTAAAGGCGTCCCAGACGGAACGGACAGACGGGGTAAAGTCTCATCTGTCGAAAGCAGGAACCCCTACCATGGGAGGGTTGATTTTCCTGATTGCGACTACGATAACTTCTCTGTTGTATGTGGGAAGATATCCGAAGATTATCCCGATTTTGTTTCTGACTCTGGGATTTGGTTTGATCGGATTTCTGGATGATTATCTGAAGGTGGTATTGAAGAGATCTGATGGTTTGATGCCTATGCAGAAAATGGCAGGGCAGTTGATTGTAACAGGTATTTTTGCATTTTATCTGATTAAGTTTACAGATGTGGATCTGAGTCTGATCGTTCCGTTTTCCGGAGGGTATCGTTGGGATATTGGCTGGCTGGCGGTTCCCCTGTTGTTTGTAGCCGTGATTGGTACGGTAAACGGGGTAAACTTTACGGATGGTCTGGACGGTCTGGCTTCCAGCGTGACAATTATGGTTGCAACATTTTTTACTGTGGTTGCCGTAGGCACTAAAAGCGGGATTGAACCAATTACCTGTGCGGTGGTAGGCGCACTGATGGGATTTTTACTTTTCAATGTATTTCCGGCGAGAGTTTTCATGGGAGATACCGGTTCTCTGGCATTGGGAGGTTTTGTGGCTGGAACGGCATATATGCTGCAGATGCCTTTATTTATTATTATCGTGGGTCTGATTTATCTGGTGGAGGTTGCTTCTGTTATTATCCAGGTTACATATTTTAAAAAGACAGGCGGTAAGAGAATATTTAAGATGGCGCCGATTCATCACCATTTTGAATTGTGCGGCTGGTCTGAGACCAGGATCGTGGCTGTATTTTCTGTGATTACAGCGATTTTGTGTATGATCGCACTGCTGGGATTGTAGGGAAAGGGTTGGTAAAAAACATGAAATTAGAAGGAAAAAATGTATTGGTTTTTGGCTCCGGTATCAGTGGTATCGGAGCTGCTGATCTTTTGAAAAAAGTGGGAGCAAATCCTGTCATTTACGATGGAAATGAAGATTTGGATCCGGAAGATATCCGGGGAAAGATGCAGGATGGAAACGGCGTTTTGGTGATTTTGGGTGAATTGCCTTCGGATCTTATGGAGCAGTTGGATCTGGTGGTATTAAGTCCCGGCGTACCTACAGATCTTCCGCTGGTGAATCAGTTGAGAGAAAAGGGACTGACGATCTGGGGGGAAGTGGAACTGGCTTATCAGATGGGAAAAGGGCGTGTTCTGGCGATAACAGGAACCAATGGAAAAACTACTACCACAGCCATGTTGGGAAAAATCATGAGTGATTATATGGACAGCGTATATGTGGTGGGAAATATAGGAACTCCCTACACTTCCGTAGCTCTTGATATGAACGAGGATACGGTGACAGTGGCGGAGATCAGCAGTTTTCAATTGGAGACTATCCAGGATTTTCAGCCGCAGGTGAGCGCTATTTTAAATATTACGGAGGATCATCTGAACCGCCATCATACGATGGAGGAATATATCCGGGTAAAGGAACAGATTACTGCCAATCAGAAGGAAAATCATGTATGCGTATTGAATTATGAAGATATGACACTGAGAGAATTTGGAAAACAGATTCCTGCAAAGGTAGTATATTTCTCCAGTCTTCAGCCTTTGAAAGAAGGAGTGTATCTGGAGGGGAATGATATTATCCTGTCTACAGGAGAGGAGAAAATAAAGATCACCTCCACAGATCGCCTGAAGATTCTGGGACGCCATAATTATGAAAATACTATGGCAGCGGCAGCTATGGCATATTATGCCGGCGTACCGGCGGAAAATATCCGCAGCAGTGTGGAAAGTTTTATAGCTGTAGAACACAGAATTGAGTATGTAACAGAAAAGAATGGGGTTGTTTATTATAATGATTCCAAGGGAACGAATCCGGATGCTGCTATCAAAGGAATTCAGGCGATGAACCGTCCTACTTTACTGATCGGCGGAGGATATGATAAAGATTCCACCTATGAAGAATGGATAGAAGCCTTTGACGGAAAAGTACGGTATCTGGTGCTGATTGGACAGACCCGTGAGAAGATTCAGGAAACTGCTCATAATTGCGGTTTTAAGAACACGATTCTTGCAGACAGTTTGGAGGAAGCAGTGAATATTTGTGCCGGCCTGGCAAGAAAAGGGGATGCGGTTTTATTGTCTCCTGCCTGTGCAAGCTGGGGACAGTTTGAGAACTATGAGCAGAGAGGAAAGATGTTTAAGGAGTACGTTTATGCTCTGCCGGAGAATATGGAAGACGAGGACGACGATGACTAAGCCCACAAAAGGGGTGTTGCAGAGATTGTTTGTCAGTAAATGAAGGTGTGTATGAGCAGATTTTATGAAATAGAGGCAGTTGAAAAAGGAACTGTGGAAATGGTGCTTCGAAGACAGGGTGGTTTTACCAGAAAGCAGATCAGCAGAGCCAAATTCATGGAAA
>JAXEUM010000082.1:0-3982 GCA_034114925.1 Oliverpabstia sp. | reverse complement strand
CACCCCCTCACTTTCAATTATGTCTGCTATATCCGTACATATTTGTTCCACAAGCATTTCCTGTTTTTCGGAAAGGTGGGTACATTCATCAATCATTTTCATATAGTTTGAACCTGTCAGCCTGTCGATTTCCTCTATCATCACAATGGACGGCATGACCTGTCTTTCCAGCCATTGCAGAGTTCGTTCCACATTGACAGGTACAGGGTTCATTTCAAAAAGTAAATTATCATGGGAAATGAATATCTCCCACAATGGATAGTCGGGAAATTCCACAAAATCGGTAATGAGGTAAAACACCAGCCCATGAGGGTTATACGTCAATAACAGTTCTTCAACTGCTGGTGTTAGAATATAAATAGTACAAAATAAACATGACCATTTTCAATAAATAGTATATGATAGTCATAGATCAAGGAGGAGAATGGTTATGGCAAAAGGTACAAAATATTCCCAACAGTTTAAAGAGGATGCGGTACAGTATCGCTTGGATCATCCGGAGCTTCCACTTCGCAAGGCTTCTGAGAATCTTGGAGTCAGCGAATCTGCACTGAAAAACTGGATGAAAGCAGCAAAGGAACATAAAGGCGAGGTTCCTACTCGTGGTTCTGGAAATTATGCAAGTGAGGAGGCAAAAGAGATTGCCAGATTGCAGCGTGAATTACGAGATACGAAGGATGCTCTTGAAGTGTTAAAAAAAGCAATCGGTATTCTGGGAAACTGACAAAAGCTCTTTACACAGCTACTTCTGAGTATGTGAAAGAAATCAAATCCCTGCCCGTCAAACGTCAGGTTTCTGTCAGCGGAATACTGAAAAAATTAGGCGTTTCACGTTCGGGTTACAATGCATGGAAGAAACGGGTTCCTTCGGACACGTCTGTTCGCCGTGCAGTTTTAAAAGAAAAAATTCAAAAGATCTACGAGGAATCCCATCAAAACTACGGTGCTCCTAAAATTACTGCAGAATTGCGAAAATCCGGGGAGTATGTTTCCGAAAAAACAGTTGGAAATTATATGCGTCAAATGGGAATTAAAGCCCATTGGGTGAAACCATATATCCAGACAACCATAGATTCTGATTTCAGCCAGAAACTCAAAAATATCCTCAACGAGGAATTCAATCCCACTCATCCAGATGCTGTCTGGTGTTCAGATATCACTTATATTTGGACATTTGAAGGCTTTGTGTATCTTACCAGTGTGATGGATCTGTATTCAAGAAAAATCATTTCCTGGGTGTGAGTGAGACGCTGGAGGCATCCCACGTAGTGGAATGTGTTGAAAAAGCAAAACGTGTCAGAAATGTTGAAAAACCGTTGATCTTCCACTGCGACAGAGGATGCCAGTACGTATCGGAAGCATTTCAAAAAGCAACCAAAGATATGATTCGCAGTTATTCAAAGAAAGCATATCCATGGGATAACGCCTGTATAGAATCTTTCCATGCACTTTTGAAGAGAGAATGGATTAATCGGTTTAAAATCTTTAATTATGCACATGCACATAAATTGATTTTTGAATACATCGAAACATTTTATAATACCGTGCGCATTCACAGTCACTGTGGATATTTGTCTCTAAATTAATATGAGGAACAATATCTTGAAAACATCGAGGAGAATGCAGTAAAAATAGCAAGTTAAACTTCGCTCAGAACAGAGAAAATTGGTTACATTTAATTTGTACTTTTTCTTGACATAGGACCACATGCGTTCTTTCCTTTCCGCCTCGCTTGATTTGACCACCCTTTACCCGATTGGTTACGGCAGATGTTGTCATTTCTGCAATACGAGACATACTCAAACTTATTGATTGTTCGCCCCTTCGCTCCATCTCCATTACAGAGACTTCTTCACTACTATGGGTTCGGCTGACTTCTCACAGTTCGTTGTTACTAGGCTAATGGAACCTCTGTGAGACCTCCACACTTAAGGTGCACACTCTTTCTCTCCATCTACTCGCCACATTTACTCTGTTCCTACAAACGGTAACTTTACGGCTTCATCTTTACTAGCAGACTTACCAAATGGAACCTAGCCTTATATGTGATTTCTGTTCGTCGAGCCAGAGATTTGCTTACCACTTCCTTCAGATTTCATCTCACGATAAACACCCTTGTAGTTCAGCTATGTACTTCCTTGTTACCTAGGCGTACTTGGGACTTTCACCCTTAAGAGCGCGCCCATGGCGCGCAAACTAATAAAAGGCCTCCTTATGATAAAATATTTTACCATAGAAGACCTTCTAAAACATTATTTACAGAAAAAGTTTCACATTCTCGGTGTATTACTATAAAATTAAAAGTGTTTCTCAAACTTATAATTATCATATCCTAGCATTTTTCTAAAAATAATGTCTAAAGTAATTCTATACAGAATTTTTGTCCTTTCATAAATCCAACTTATATCTAAATTACTTACTGTATAATCTTTTGGATTTTTCTTCCCATCTATTTTTTCAAAAGAAATTTTCAAGCTAGAATTCTTTATGAAATACCCTGAATGCACATAGTGATTCCTCAGACATATTATTTCTTGCGAATAATTTTCAATCTGTTCATCAGTCCAATTAATTGTTGAATCATAATTATTTCTTATGCTATAAGATACGAATCTTTTTATAATATTGGGTATATTTTGCTTTTTATAATAACATTCTATAAATCTATAGAACATCAAAAAATTGTCTTCAATATTTCTAGAGGTATTTATCACAATGTATGGAATATTTCTGATTTCAGTCTTACTCTTCCTATAAGGAATCTTTTTATAACAACCACTTAAAAATTCCAATAATCCTACTTCAACGGTCTTTTCAGTATATCTTTCTGTACACTTCACTTCCATTTTATTAGTAATTAATTCATAATAATTTTCCCCCACCATGCACCATATCTTATCCACAGAAAAATTATTAGGAAAATATAACTGCATAAAAATCACTAATTCATTAACAAAACTAGAAACCTCTGTATAATTATTTCTTTTTGTTAAAGTAATTTCGATATACCCATTAAACTCAATGGTAAAGTTTCCAGTTTTTTCTCGATTACATGTCCAATCATCCGATACGGCAATATCTTTAATTCCATTATTATTTATGCTGACACTTCTATTTGATTTTTCTTTTGATAATTTAATCGCGTACTCTTTATCACTTTTTTCTATTTTTAAACTTGGATAACCAATTAGTTTATTAATAGATTTAGAATACACTCTTATTCCTGATACCTTTGGCATAGCTTTCAAATCTATTAATTTCTCATAATCTCTATGTTTAAAATAATTCGTTGCTCTAAATTTTGTTTTACAGCCACCATCCGGCGTGCCATATGTACTATTCATCCCAGCATAATAAGCATTCTTTAACAAATAATTTGTTTTATTTTGAAAATCGATAATTAAAATATCTCTCTTTTCAAACTTTGTGCTATTTCCCCATAAAATAATTCCATCTTTTGTTTCTATCTCCTTTTCAATATCATAATCTATATCAACTTCTATAAATTCTTTTTTCAAGATATATTCACATTTATATTGTACTTCATAATTTGCAAACAAATAACATACTGCCATAATTTTTCCTCCCATTACTCTTTTGGGAAATGCTATTTTTATAAATTTTTCCTTTAATAGTCATATCGGAACATTTTCCAAAAGTTGTAAAATCGTTGTAATGTACTTTCCCACTTTAAAGAAAGCTGCATAAAATAAGGAGATTTAGGTAAAAGAGAAACTCCTGCCGTGGCAGATGAATAGTACCTTTATTTTCTCCATTTTATCTCCTCATATCCTCTCAAAGCCTTATAAATACTGACTTTCCAGCCTTTGTGCATTTTTTACTTGAAAGGTTCTTTTTCTTATAAATTCTTGTATTTTCTCATGTTTTTTCGGGCATTTGTGGTACAAATGGGTTATTTTTAAAGTCCCTAATTCCTTATGAACTAAGACTTACATGAGTTATTTGTGCATGTTTTTGGGTT
>JAXEUM010000081.1:0-32059 GCA_034114925.1 Oliverpabstia sp. | reverse complement strand
GCCTGGATTTTCAGCAATACTATATTTGTCCTGAAATTCTATTTTTTCAATATTTTTGTATTCCTCCACTTGAAATTCTCTTTCAGCTTCATAATATGCAAAAATGAAATTCCCATTTTGATATTTTTCTTTCAAAAGAGTATTAGACGTATTACTTAAACTCACTCCTGAATCTAATCTTTTTAACTCCTTTTCCCAGAAATTAAATCTTTCCTTGGCATCAAAAATCTTTTTTTTATTTTCTTCTGAATTTTCCAACAATTTCAATTCATTAAGTTCATTTAACGAACATTCATACATCATTTCAACATGGTCTAATGGTGTACCATGTTCGCCCAAAAAGCTTTGAATATATTTTACTACAGCTTCCAATACACTTGTTTTTCCACTTCCATTTTTACCTGTTAAAATCAAATGTTTTCTTTTATCTTTATCTAAAGGAATTGAAATATTCTCTAAATGACGAACTTTTTTTATTTCTATATCCGTCAAAAAAGTCTGTTCCATAATTCTCCCTCCAATATTTTATAATACAGTTATTTTATCACATTTGTTTTTAAAAATACACAATAAAAACCTCCCAGGACTAAAGTCCCAAGAGGCTTGTAAAATCTTTTTGAAATTGTATGTTCTAAAAACATATACTAACTTTTTTAACACTGTTCAAATAATTTCGCTGCTTTCTCCATTCTTTCTGCTATCGGAACTCCAAACGGACATCTTGTTTCGCATTCCTGACATCCGATACATTCGGAAGCCTTATGTTCCAGTAACATATAGTGAGATTGCAGGGAAGATGGAATCTCCGGCTGCATTACCGCCAGATCATAATACTTATTGATCATGGCAATATCAAGATTCACAGCACATGGTTTACAGTGACCGCAGTATGTACATTCTCCTTTGTAGGAATGGAGTGGCGCATTGGCAAGAACAGAGGCATAATCTTTTTCTTCATCGGAAGCCACTTCATACTGAACTGCCTGATCGATCTGCTCCTTTGTGTCATATCCGCATAAAATGGAAGCTGTCGCCGGTCTGGTCAGGGCATAGTGAATACACTGCAATGGAGTCAGTCTGACACCAAAGGGCGAACGTTTCTCATCAAAAAGGCGTCCCCCTGCAAATCCTTTCATGACCGTGATGCCCACATTGTATTCTTCACAAAGCTTGTATAATTCTGATCTTTCCACATTGATTCCAGACAGATTTTCATCATAGGAATATCCGTCTTTTAACAGTTCATCCAAATCCTGTCCTGCCGGAAGCATATCAAATGCAGGATTTACACTAAATAAAAGCATCTCGATCAATCCGGATTTTACTGCCATCTTAGCAGTTTCCGGATTATGGGAACTCATTCCAATATGACGAATGACACCCTTCTCTTTCAGTTCTTTTACATACTTCAGGAAATCACTGTCCTGAATGTTGTTCCAATCTTCCACTGTATCCACATAATGAATCATGCCAAGATCGATATAGTCTGTCTGCAATCTTGTAAGAAGATCTTCAAATGCCGGTTTCACATACTTCATATCTCTGGTACGAACATACTGTCCATTCTGCCAGGTGGAACCCAGATGGCCCTGCACATACCACTTATCCCTGTTTCCAAGCATTGCCTTTCCGATAATATCTCTGGATTTTGGATCCGGCATCCAACAATCAATAATATTGATTCCTTTTTCTGACGCATATTTCATCAGTTCTATGGATTCTTCTTCCGGATGGCGTTCCAGCCATTCTCCTCCGAATCCAATCTCACTCACATACAATCCTGTTTTTCCCAACATTCTTTTTCTCATCTTCGTACACCTCACATTCTTTTTGTTACCCTACGCATTACATATCTCATCAATTTTCTTTAATTCTTCTTCTGTAAATGTTGCCTGATCCGCAACGGAAACATTTTCTATAATCTGTGAAGCCTTGGAAGCCCCAATCAAAACAGAACATACTTCATCATCTTTTAATACCCATGACAATGCCATCTGTGCCAGTGTCTGTCCCCGTTCTTTTGCAATTTGATTCAATGCTTCTATTTGCTCTAATCTCTTTTCTGTAAGATCACTGGCATGAAGGAACCGATGATCTTTCGCAATTCTGCTGTCTGCCGGAATACCATGCAAATATTTATCTGTAAGCATCCCCTGAGCCAGCGGACTAAATGCAATAATTCCAATTCCTGCATCCTTACAGAAGGATTTTACTCCATCATTTTCAATGGTTCGATCAAACATGGAGTATCTTCTCTGATTCACTATAAACGGACAATGCAATTCCTTTAACATTTTTACAGCTTTTTCTGTATATTCTTTATCATAATTTGATACTCCGGCATACAGAGCTTTTCCGGATCTTACAATATCTGCCAGAGCCTGCATGGTCTCTTCCAGCGGAGTTTCTTTGTCCATTCTGTGGTGGTAAAAAACATCCACATAATCTAACTTCATTCGTTTTAAACTCTGATCGATGCTGGCCATCAGATATTTTCTGCTTCCGCCATCGCCATAAGGACCATCCCACATATCATATCCCGCTTTTGTAGTAATGACCAGTTCATCTCTGTATGGTCTTAAATCCCGTTCCATGATACGTCCAAAGTTTGTTTCTGCACTTCCATAAACCGGTCCGTAATTATTTGCCAGGTCAAATTGCGTAATCCCATAGTCAAAGGCTGTTCTGCAAAGTTCTCTCATATTATCAAAAGAATCTTTCGAACCAAAATTGTGCCATAATCCAAGGGATACCGCCGGAAATTTCAATCCACTGTTTCCCACACGATTGTATTTCATATGACGGTATCTATCCGTATTTGCCGTATAAAGATTTAAAATATCTGCCATGATTTACACCCTCCCAATCCTAAATGTCGATACAGCTATTATAATATACTTTTCCCTTTTCTACCACCTCAAAAAGTTTGAAGTTTTTTGTATATTTCTGCTTAAGTTACTGTTCACTCCGTTCACAACAAACCTGTTTAGAACTCTTTGCACCGAAAAAATTCAGGGGCAGATATGACTTGTATAGAAGTCATATCTGCCCCTGTTTCCCGCTATCTTTTTTATATCAATCTTTTATACCCCCGGATCTACCAGCAGATTATCTCCATCTGCTGCAGAAGTGGCCAGATAGTCGCATCTCTCATTCATTTCGTGACCGTCATGACCTTTTACCCAGATAAAGGTTACCTGATGGGGTTCTTTTGCTTTCAGGAGTCGTTTCCACAGATCTACATTTTTAACCGGTTCATTTTTTCCCCGTTTCCAGCCTTTACGCAGCCATCCGTCGATCCAGTGTTGATTAAATGCATCCACCAGATATTTAGAATCGGAATATAGCTCGATTTCACAAGGGCGATTCAAGGCTTCCATACCGGCAATTGCCGCCATCAATTCCATTCGATTGTTGGTGGTTTTTACGTATCCGGCGGAAAGTTCCTTTTCGTGGAGCTGTCCTTTGCTGTCCACATAATGCAGAACGCATCCATATCCTCCCGGACCGTCCGGATTTCCCCTAGCAGAACCGTCCGTATATATTTTCACATGCATACTTTCTTCTCTCCTATTCCCATATACCTGTCTGTTCAAATTTTCTTGCTGCTTCCTGGGCTTCCGATACGATTTTCTGATCGTATCCTATCATTTCCAGAAGTTTGATGGCATTTCTGGTGGTTGCCCGTCCCTCTTTCAGTTGATAATTAAACAGCACGTCATGGTCTTTTATTTCTTCTTCGAAATGGTAATTTTCATACTGTTTTTCCAGAATATAGGATAACTCAATATCATGAGTTGCTGCCAGTGGAAGCACATATGGCTGAGACAGATACTTTAATATTCTGGATGAGGCTGCAATTCTTTCAATGGTATTGGTTCCGCGAAGCACTTCATCCACGATACACAGTACCGGCTGTTTTTTCTCACATTCTTCCAGTATTCGCTGGAGAGATTTGATCTCTACAATGTAGTAACTTTCTCCCCCTTCCAGGTTATCCCGAAGCGCCATGGATGTCATTACCTTTACGTAATCTCCCCGGTAACTGTGAGAAATACAGGTGTAAATCGTCTGCGACAAGATCGCATTTAACGCTACCGTTTTCAAAAATGTAGACTTACCGGAAGCATTCGAGCCGGTAACAAGAATTCCTCCATCAATCCGGATACTATTTGCCACCGGATTGGGAATCAGAGGATGATACAGATCTGTCATTTCCACAGAAATCTGTTCCATTTCCTTTCTGTCTTCCCATTTTCTCAGTTCCGGTATACTGTAATACGGCAAATATTCCCTGAAAGACGCCACAGCGATCAGCGCATCCAGTTCTCCCATGGCAGTAAATAATTCATCAATTTCTGCCTCATGTCCCCGAACACCTTTTACCATGGAATAAAACTTAATGATGTCCACCTGGAACATGATTTTCAGATAGGACAGCACAAAGGCTTCCAGTCCATCCTGCATGGCATTTGCCGACGTAACGAGAAAAGCACCTCGTCGAAATCCCTGGAGTTTTTTCCGAACACCTTCGATCCGATCCAGATGTTCCTGAATCTCAGGATTTTTCATTTTGGAAAATCCGTCTGCCGCCTTTAACAGACGCAAAATACACAAAAAGCAATTTAGATAAGGTTCTATCTTTTTCGAATCTTTCATGTGTACATAGCCATTGAAACACAAAATCACCAGCAGCAACAAAGCGCCGGTCAAAGGCTGAACAAAAATTGCGCCGATTCCCGCCAGTGTGAGACAGGCGAGAAGTACATATTTTGCCACTCTTTTTTGTTCCACATCTTTCAATACAAAGATATAATCCGAAAGGGACATGGAAGAAATCTTCCGTACTTCCCGCACCAGCATCTGTACATTTTCTCTTTCCTTCTGGTGAGTTCGAAAATATTCAATCAGCCGGTTTCGTTCTTTTAATACCTCTTCATCAAATTCCGGCAGCCGAAGCATGGCATACAGAACGTCTTCGCCGCAGGAAGATACTGTGGTATTCATATTTACAAACATCTGATCCATGGAAAGATCGTTCCAGGTAATATCATCAATCAGAAACCGATCTTTCCGGTGCCTTCTGGCATAGTGAGAAATACTCTCCAGTTCTTCTGTTGAATATTCTCTGTCTGTAACAGATCCCCACATTCTTCTTAGCTTTGCCAGAAACCATTGTCTCTGTCTTCGCCTGTCCCAAAGCATCCATGCCCCTGCACCCAAAATAAACAGGGCTATGGTAAAAATAGTAATCATTGTTTCCTGCGTCATCTTCTCAAAAACCGCTCAAAAATCCGCAGCGTCTCCTGTGTAGTTTCTTCTGTATGAGCATTAGACAAGAACATAGCTTCAAACTGAGAGGGAGCCAGATGTACTCCATGCTCCAGCATATATTTGAAATATTCTGCAAATGCTTTTGTATCACTGGCTTTTGCATCCTCATAATTTTCCACTTTCTTCGAAGTAAAAAACAGACATCCCAGAGAACCGATAGAATTCATTGTCCACGGTTTCCCCGTCTCTTTCAGAAGTCTTTCCATACCGCCAAACAAAGCGTTTCCCGTCTCTTCCATATGGGTATAAATCTCCGGATGCTCCTTTAAGATTTTAAGCTGGGTAATACCTGCCGCCATAGCCACAGGATTTCCACTAAGGGTACCTGCCTGATAAACATTTCCTGCAGGAGCTACCATTTCCATAATTTCTCTCTTACCGCCGTAAGCGCCCACCGGCATTCCGGCGCCAATGATTTTTCCATAAGTTACCAAATCTGCCTGTACGCCAAAATATTCCTGCGCTCCCCCGAAAGCCAGACGAAATCCTGTAATGACCTCGTCAAATATAAGTACACTGCCCTCTTTCGTACAGATCTCACGTAAGCCCTTCAAAAATCCAGGAGCCGGCAATACAACTCCCATGTTAGCCGCCACAGGCTCAACAATCACTGCCGCGATTTCTCCTGAAAATTCTTCAAATAATGCTTTTACACTTTCCAGATCGTTGTACACTGCCGTAAGCGTATCCTGAGTACATCCGGCAGGCACGCCTGCGCTATCCGGTACCCCTGCTGTCATCACGCCGGAACCAGCCTTTACCAAAAGAGCGTCTGAATGTCCGTGATAACATCCGGCAAATTTAATGATTTTACTTTTTCCTGTATAGCCTCTCGCCGCCCGGATAGCGCTCATCACCGCTTCCGTACCGGAATTTACCATACGGATCATTTCCACAGACGGGATATTTTCACAGATAAATTCTGCCATCTCCACTTCGATTTCTGTGGCTGCTCCGTAACTTAAACCGCTTTCTGCTTTACGGATCACCGCCTGTAAGATTTCCTGATTATTATGTCCCAGGATCATTGGCCCCCAGGAACAGATATAGTCAATATATTTATTACTGTCTGCATCAAAAATATAAGGACCAGTGGCGCCTTCCACAAACCGGGGCGTCATTCCCACAGAACCGTAAGCTCTCACGGGACTGTTTACTCCTCCCGGAATCACCTTCACTGCCCGGTTAAATAAGTCATCTGATCTGCTCATTATCCAATTCTCCCTTCATCCATACATTTTGCCAGTTCTTTTGCATAATAGGTAAGGTAAATCTGGGCTCCCGCCCGATAGGTACTCACAGCCATCTCACACATGATCCGTTCTTCATCGATCCAGCCTTTTTGCGCCGCTGCTTTCACCATGGCATATTCTCCGCTGACACTATAGGCTGCCACCGGTACATTTGTCACTTCTTTCACTCGGGTAATCATATCCAGATAAGACAGAGCCGGTTTTACCATTACAATATCTGCTCCTTCTTCCACATCCAGCAAGGCTTCCTTTACACCCTCTCTGCTGTTGTGAAAATCCATCTGATAACTTTTTCTGTCCCCAAAAGCGGGAGCAGAATCTGCCGCTTCCCGGAAAGGACCATAAAATGCAGAAGCATATTTTACAGCATAGGACATGATGGGAGTTTCTTTGTAACCATTTTTATCCAACGCCTGACGGATAGCAAGAACACGCCCATCCATCATGTCGGATGGAGCTACCATGTCCGCCCCTGCCTGTACGTGAGAAACTGCTGTTTTTGCCAAAAGCTCCAGCGTACTGTCGTTTTCCACCTCATGACCGCAGAGCATCCCACAGTGACCGTGGGAAGTATATTCACAAAGACACACATCCGTAATGTAATATAATTCCGGAAATTTCTCTTTTGCCACCTGAAGGGCTTTCTGTACAATTCCATCCTGGGCATACGCCTGGCTGGCAACCTCATCTTTGATATCCGGAATACCAAAAAGCATAACGCTTCCCACCCCTGCTTTTGCCACTCTCTCTAACTCATAGGGCAAACGATCCAGTGTATACCGGAACTGTCCCGGCATGGAAGGGATTTCATCCTCTCTGCCCGTTCCCTCCTGTACAAACATGGGATAGATCAGAGAAGATTTATCCATTCTGGTTTCCCGAACCATTCTTCTTACATATTCTCCTCCCCGTAATCTTCTTGGTCTTTTTATCATATCCATGATTTCTCATCTCCTAAATAATTATTTCTCCTGTCCGGCTAATTCTATAACCAATTCCACAAGACTGTCAATAGACGCTTCCTTTGAAGTATATGTGGTCATTCCATATTTCTCAGCTTCCTCACACGTCTGTTTTCCAATACAGACCGCTTTTACCAAAGCATAATCCAGTTTGGGCAAAGCATTTACAAATCCCCGAACGGTGGAAGCGCTGGTAAATACAGCATAATCAATCTCTCCCCGTTCAAATGCTCCTGCTTCATCGATCAATTCCTGTGTCTCATAACGGGTATCGTAAGTAGCTACATCATCTACCACGAGATCTTTTCTCACTGCAAGTTCCTGTATAATCTCTTGATTTCCAATAGCCGCCCTGGGAATAAGAATATGAGCATTTTTCTCGCAGACTTCTGCCATTTTTCTTCCCAGAGAAGCGCCGTCAAAGATCTCCGGCATCAAATCCGGGTATAATCCCCTCTCTTCCAATTCTTTCCGGGTTCCCTTTCCAATGGCTGCCAGCTTTACATTTCCCAATGCTCTGAGATCTTTTCCCGATTTTTTCAAAAGTTCAAAAAATATTTTCACACCACTGGGACTGGTAAAAGCAATCCACTGGTAAGTCTCCAGTTTTTCCAGACATTTTTCCACCTGGGAAAGATCTTCCACGGGAGAAAGAGCAATTCCTGGAAGTTCTAAAACCTCTGCGCCCTGCTTTCTAAGCTGCATTGCCATCCGGGAAATCAATTCTTTCGGACGGGTCACCACCACTTTGCAGCCTGCCAGGGGCAGCTTTTCATACCAGGCAAATCTATCTGCAACTTCACAGACGCCGCCTACCACGATGATCGCCGGAGTAAGGATACCCTGACGGTCCACTTCTTCCTTTAATGTTCCCACTGTGGCAACAATTCTTTTTTGTCCCGCTGTGGTTCCCTGCTGTAAAATAGCTGCAGGGACAGACGGCTCCATACCTGCCGCCATCAGGTTATTACAGATATCTTCTAAAGCAGTAACTCCCATCAAAAATACAAGGGTTCCTTTTGTCCGCACCAGCGCTTCAAAATCAATATTATAACTTTGTCCCGCTTTCTTATGCCCTGTAATCACATGAACAGACGAACAGTAATCTCTGTGAGTTACCGGGATTCCGTTATATGCCGGGACAGCAATACAGGAAGTGACTCCTGGAACCACCTCATAGGGAATTCCATGTTCACAAAGCAGCTCCAGTTCTTCCCCTCCTCTTCCGAAAAGGAAAGGATCTCCTCCTTTTAACCGTACTACCCGATATCCTTTTTGTGCCTCTTCCAAAAGCACCTGATTGATCATTTCCTGTTTCATCAGATGGTGACCTGCCCGTTTTCCCACATTGATCAAGCGGGCGGATTTGGGAATCATTGCCAGAACCCCATCGCCTACCAGACTATCATACACAACCACCTGTGCCTCTTCTAACACCTGTTTTCCTTTCAGGGTAAAAAGTCCCACATCCCCGGGACCTGCTCCTACCAGCCAAACCTTTCCTGTCATGTCCATTCATCAACTTCTTTCTTTAATTTTTCTGCCAGACAGATTCCCAACTCTTCTGCTTCCTCCACAGAGCCTTCCATACTGCCCTTTTTATAGTTTCCTGTTTTCTCATCATAATATAATCCCAGAAGCTGGATTCGATCTTCCTGAATCCGGGCGTGAGCCGCCACCGGAGACGAACATCCTCCATCCAGATATCTGACAAAGGCTCTCTCACAAAGAGCTGCCCAGGTTCCTTCCCTGTCTGCAAAACCTGCCAGATAAGAATACTCTTCTCCCTCTCTTCCCTGTACCGCCAAAATTCCCTGCCCTGCCGCCGGAATCATCTCCTCCGGCTCAAAATATCGGGAAATTCTCTCTTCCAGCCCCAGCCTTTTTAATCCGGCTGCTGCCAGTATCAATCCGCCATATTCTCCCTCGTCCAATTTCCGAAGACGGGTGATCACATTGCCCCGAACACTTTGAAATTTTGCCTGAGGAAAAATTTCTTTTAACTGTAAAATTCTTCTCTGGCTGGAACATCCCAGGGGTTTTGTAAAATCAATTTCTTTTTTCCCTTCCGGCAATACCAGTACGTCCCGGGGGTCTTCTCTTTTGGAAAACGCCACAATGGGAAGTTCTTTGGGTGTTTCCATAGGCATATCTTTCAGGCTGTGTACGGATAAATCACTTCTTTTTTCCAGCAGCGCCCGATCCAGTTCTTTTACAAACAATCCCTTCCCGCCGATTTTATCAAGAGTCCGATCCAGAATCTTATCTCCTGTTGTCTTCATGGTCAGCAAAGAAACTTCCCTGTCCGGACAGGCCTTCTTAATGTATTCCATTACCATCTCACTTTGGATCACAGCCAGACGGCTTTCTCTGCTCCCAATACATATTGTTTTCATGGATTTTCCACTCCTTCCATTGCTTCTTCCAGCACTTTTTTTAACCGGGCAGCTCCCCTGTGATCCTTCCCGGACGCATTGATCCCCACCACATAGGGTTCTTTTTTTATAATTCCCGGAAAATGAAAATCACATTTATTCCGATCACTGGCCACATTTACCAGAGCTCCCAGACATTTTGCCACACTGTATATCTCATCATTTAATGTATGACAATTGGTAGCTGCCAGAACCATCCAGGCATCATAAATATCTTCTCTTTTATATTCTCTTCGGTATACGGTTATCTTTCCCTGCTGCTCCAGCTCTTCCAGTTCCCATGAAACCTCAGGAGCAACCACGGTAATCTGTTCACAAAACTGACAGAGTGTCCGCACCCGGCGGGTAGCAATGGTTCCCCCGCCCACCACTACAATTTTTTTATCGCTGATGTCCATAAACAGAGGAAAATATCCCATCTCATTCTTCTTCATATAATTTTTCCAGCCCTTCCACACAATCCAGAAATTCTTTCTGATCCAATGTATCCCGCAGACCAAAAATCATTTTTGTCACTACTTTTCCCGCCGCTGTATCAATGGATTTTTCCAGGTCTTTCCTCTCCTCTTCTGATAAAGGCAATTTATGAAGAATCTTATGCAGCCGAAGATTCAGATCTGTCACCGCTTCTTCCTTAATCTCCTGGATTCGTGGAATCACATCCCTGCCGTTCAACCACACATAAAACTCATCCATCTCTTCCTGAATCAGAAGCTCTGCTTTCTCCATAGACTGAACCGTTCCTGCGCTGGGGCCGTCCAGTTTGAAATCATCGATGGTATACAGTTCCACCTGGGAAATCCCAGAAAGCTCCGGTTCCATATCCCGGGGGACTGCAAGATCGATAAATATTACCGGTTTTGTCAGACCAACTCCCTCCACCTGTTCTTTTGTCAGTGTATAATTGGGACTGGCAGTGGCGCTGACCACTAAATCACAGGATGGAAGAAACTCCAGTCTTTCCCCGTAATTGATTCGTTCACATCCCATGGGGATAGTCACAATACCACTGCGGTACTGACGCACCGTTACTGTCACCTCTGCCCCTGTCTTTTTCAGAGACTGAGCAGCCAGTTTTCCCATCTCTCCATTTCCGATGACCAGGCAATTCGCATTTTGAAAATCAAAATTTTTTTCTTTAAGCATTTCTATTGCCTGATCCATAGCTGTCTGATTTGCCCGGGAAAAAGTCACGTTCGTTTTTACCTTTTTTCCCGCCGTTACTGCTTTCCGAAAAAGAACCTCCAGTACATTATCGGTCACATAATTTTCCCTAGCCATAGAAAGAGCATCCTTTACCTGAGTGATAATCTGATCCTCTGCCAGAATCAGTGATTTCAGTCCACAGGTGAGATGAAACAGGTGATCTACCGCCTCTCTTCCTTCTCTCCGGACAAAATATTCTTCATACTGGGTAGGATCCACTTCTTTCACCTTACACAGTTCTTCCAGAAGATCTCCTGTCCAGTCTTCCTGGGTACTGGCCCACAATTCCATCCTGTTACAGGTGGACAATACCAGACATCCGTTAATTCCCGGCACCTTCTTCCATCTTTGCATAGCCGCTGCTCCATTTTTCTTTGTAAATGAAAACAAGGCCCGAATATCTACATTTGCTTTGTTATGGTCAATGCCCACCATACATATGCTCATCCTCTGTTCCTCCCCATTCATCTGCCATTTTGCTGTCGTTCAGATTTTATTCGTGAATATCATAGCACAAGTTTTTTTAAATGGGAACCATATTTTCGTGAAAGAATTGACAACGCAAAAAGATTGCGGTACACTGAGTTTAATTGAATGTGACGAGGTTCCTGTGTATTTTCTCCACAGGCTAAGAGGAAAGAGGGGTTCTAATCCCCCGCGGTCACGCCGCTGTAAAGGACGAGTATTGTTTCATAATGTCACTGGGAAACTGGGAAGGCGAAACAATATGAGGACTCCTGAGCCAGAAGACCTGCCCGTCATAGGAAAGATCTGTAGTTGTCTGTGTGAACAGTAACGTTTATGTACAACTACAGCGATACACTCATGTTACGAACGATGGCTGAGTGTAGGATTGTTCTGCGGGAGTAGTGTATCCGTAGAGTATCCCGGCACGCCTATCGTAAGAAGTCAGCGATTTGGCGTGTTTTTTTATTACATTTTTAAGGGATGAAAGGAGAAAAGAAAATGACTCACAAACAAAAACGTATCATTGCAATCATCAGTGCATTTTCCCTGTACTTCGGACTGATGCCCGTAGCCAGCGCCATGCACATCATGGAAGGTTATCTTCCCGTAGGCTTTTGCGTAGCCTGGGGCGTAGTCTGCCTGCCCTTTCTTGCAGCCGGACTGCTGTCCATTCGAAAAGTATTGAATGAAAACCGGAAGGCTTTAATTTTGCTTGCCATGTCCGGAGCATTTATTTTCGTAATTTCTTCACTGAAGATACCGTCTGTTACAGGAAGCTGTTCCCATATGACAGGAACCGGTCTGGGCGCTATTCTCTTCGGACCTGCTGCTGTCAGTGTTCTGGGACTGATCGTACTTCTTTTCCAGGCTCTTCTTCTGGCTCACGGAGGTCTTACCACCATCGGAGCCAATACATTTTCCATGGCTGTAGCCGGACCTTTGGTATCTTTCGGTATTTATAAACTGTGTCAGAAATTCAAGGCAAATAAATATGTCTCTGTCTTTCTTGCTGCATTTTTAGGTGATCTTTTTACATATTGTGTGACTGCTGTTCAGTTAGCCGTTGCTCATCATGCAGATACCACGATTATGGGCGCTATGGGAAAATTTATGGCTGTTTTTGCACCTACACAGGTTCCTCTGGCTGTCATTGAAGGTCTGATCACCTGTATGATCGTCATGGCATTGGAAACATATGCAAAACCGGAACTTCGAGCTATCGGTTTTTTAAAGGAGGGCAGATAATATGAAAAAAAGAAATATTGTTATCATTTTACTGATCGCTATCATTCTTATTGCATTTGTTCCTCTTTTTGCATTAAAAGACGCCGAATTCGGCGGTTCCGATGATGCGGGAAGCACTGTGGTGGAAGAGGTGGATTCTTCTTTTGAACCTATCGCTGCTCCTCTGATTGAAAATATCCTGGGAGGAGAACTTCCCGGCGAAGTGGAAAGTATGCTGTTTTGCGTCCAGACAGGTATTGGCGTAGGTATTATCGCCTTTTGTATGGGACGTCTGGTAGAAAGAAAAAAACTGGGAAAAGGTGAATAAATACCGGTGAAAGGAGTTATCCATGATTACGATTGATAAGCTTTGCTATTCTTCTAAGCTTAGATATGTAAATACCGGGGAAAAATTTGCGTTTGCAATCATCACACTTCTGCTATGTGTGATCAGTCGTTCGATTGCAGTCGCTTGTATCGTATTAGCAGTTACAGGGATTCTTACCGTATGGAAAGGGGGAATCCCTCTTTTCCGTTATGTGCGCTATATGATGATTCCTCTGGTTTTTCTGATTCTCAGTACCCTGGCGATCCTGTTCCATATTTCCCGGGAACCTATGGATTGTTTTGCCATTCCCATAGGCTCCTGGTATATTACCAGCAGTTGGCATTCCGTTTCCTACTCTCTGCAGTTGATACTTACTGCTTTAGCCTCTGTATCCTGCCTGTATTTTCTTTCTTTCAATACGCCTGTGCCGGATATTCTGGAGGTTTTACGTCAGTTACACTGTCCAAAAATTCTGATCGAACTGATGATGCTGATTTATCGTTTTATTTTCGTTTTAATGAGTACGGCTTCTGCCATCACTACTTCTCAGCATTCCCGTCTGGGAAACCGAAATTATAAGACCTCTTTAAAATCCTTCAGTTCTATGGCTTCAGTCCTTTTACTCCGTTCTTTTAAACGGGCAAATACTTTATATGACGCCATGGAATCCCGGTGTTATGACGGAACGCTTCATGTGCTAAAAGAAACTTCAAAACCTCAGCGAAATCATATCCTATGGATTATTTTGTTTGAAACTTGTTTATTATTCTATATTCTATGGAAAGGATTTTTCTTATGAGTGAAGAAATTATCTTACAGGCAGACAATCTCTATTTTTCTTATGATGATGAAAAAAGTCATTCCTTAAACGGACTTTCCCTGGAGATTAAGAAAGGACATAAAGTAGCCTTTATGGGCGCCAACGGTTCCGGAAAATCAACTTTTTTTCTGTGCTGTAACGGAATTCACCGTCCTTCTTCGGGAACTCTTTATTTCCATGGAGAGCCTGTAGATTATTCCAGAAAGGGATTATTAAATTTACGCAGTAAAGTCGGTATTGTATTTCAGGATCCTGATAATCAGCTTTTTTCTGCCAGCGTCTATCAGGAGATTTCCTTTGGCATTCTGAATCTGGGCGTCAGTGAACAGGAAGCCAAACAACAGGTGGAACAGGTCATTGATTATCTGGAGATCACTCCCTTCCGCCACAAACCTACCCATGCCTTAAGCGGAGGGCAAAAAAAGCAGGTATCCATTGCCGATATTCTTGTTATGAATCCGGATATTATTATTTTTGATGAACCAGCTGCTGCTCTCGATCCCAAACATACTATTATGGTAAATAAAATCGTAGATCAGCTCACCGCCCGGGGAATCACTGTACTTATGTCTACCCATGATGTAGATTATGCTTTTTCCTGGGCAGATGATATTATTCTGTTAAAAGATGGAAAGGTTCTGATCCACGGTACCCCGGAACAGGTTTTTGCCAACCGTTCTGCTCTGGAAGCTACCAACCTGAGACAGCCTGCCTGTCTGGAGCTTTTTGAAAGCCTTTGCAGAAAAGGAATCCTGAAAACTTCTCTTCCTGTTCCCCGGAATCTGAAAGAACTGGAAGACTATATTGCCGCCGTCAGCGAAAGAACTTATCACGGAGGAAGATTACCTATGAAAGAAACGAAAAAAGCCATCCTGGTTGTCAGCTTCGGTACCAGCTACCATGATACCAGAGAAAAAACGATTGATGCTATTGAACAGGAAATTACCGACTCTTTTCCTGACTATGCGATCTATCGCGCCTGGACCAGCAAAATGATCATGGCCAAGCTTCTGAAAAGAGATGGAATTAAGATAAATAATGTGAAAGAAGCCATGGAACAGATGGCTGCGGATGGAATTACCGATGTGATCGTTCAACCCACCCATGTGATCAACGGAATTGAAAATGATCTGATGAAGGAAGATGCTCTTTCTTACCGCAGTGAATTTCAAAGTTTATCTTTTGGAACGCCCCTGCTTACCAGTGAACAGGATAACTGGGAGATGATTCAGGCTATCGCTGAAGAATTTTCCCATGTGAAAGACCAGGAGGCTCTTGTTCTCATGGGACATGGCACTACCCATTATGCCAATTCCATTTATGCGGCTCTTGATTATTCTTTTAAAGATAAGGGGTATAAAAATATTTTTCTTGGAACGGTGGAAGCATATCCTTCCATGGAAACCCTGCTGAAAATGGTATGTGAAAGAAATCCTGAGAAAATTGTGCTGGCTCCTTTTATGATTGTAGCGGGAGATCATGCCAGCAATGATATGGCAGGAGATGATCCCGATTCCTGGAGATGTCAGTTTGAAAAAGAAGGATTCCCGGTGGAATGTTGTCTGAAAGGTCTGGGCGAATACCCCGCTGTGCGAAAGATTTTCGTCCGACATATCCGAGAAGCAATGGAATAATTTTCAGTAACAGTTCAGGGGAAATATGGTGCAAAAACCATGCACATATTCCCCCTGATTTTTTTATGCCTCCGGATATACTCCGTATTCTCTCCAGATTT
This sequence comes from Oliverpabstia sp., assembly GCA_034114925.1. Classification (GTDB taxonomy): domain Bacteria; phylum Bacillota; class Clostridia; order Lachnospirales; family Lachnospiraceae; genus Oliverpabstia. The sequence continues at coordinate 16,294 of JAXEUM010000081.1, read as the reverse complement.
TCCACATTCTTTCATACCGTTCCAGTGGAAGACCTGTATACACGCAGTTGGAAGTAGAGAAAATATATCCCTTTCCATCTGCCATTCCTTCTTTTAAACTTCTCCTCACATCAGCGTCACATTCTTCCTCTGTTCCCGTCTGCAAAAGTCCGCAGTTTACATTTCCCACAAGGGCAATCTGATCTCCCACGATGTTACGTACCTCCCGCAGATTTACATTTCCCTGAGGATCCAGAGAATGGATCGCGTCCGGCTTACAGTCTGCCATCTGTTTGACAATAGGCATAATATTTCCGTCTGTATGCTTGATGGTGTAGTATCCCATTTTTCTGTATTCAGCAATGACTTCCTTTAAATAAGGAACAATCAATTCTTCAAACTGATCCGGAGTAAAAAACGGATTTACATTGAAACAATAGTCCGAACAGAGAGCAAATCCATCCAGCAGATGTCCGTGACTGTTGAGTTTCTCCGCAAAATCAAGACTTTCCTCCACCCGTCTTGCAGACATCTCATTCAGCTTTTCCGGTTCTTCCAGCATCTGTACGGCAAAATCCATCATGTTATCTCCATCCGGAATCGCCCAGGTTGGATCCCCATGCATCATCAGGTAATACTCATCTCCGCTTTTTTCTCTGATGGTTTCCAAAAGCCACTGTGCATTTTCAAATCCGGGCAGCGTATGCTGAACAAAAATGGCGCTGTGGTCATATTTTTTTGCAATATCAATATGGATATCCGCAATTTCATTGATATGCAGTTTCTGTTCTGTATAACTCATCTGATTCCACTGGTCATACAGACGATGCAAAGGATGTACTTTTCCAAAAGCTTCCATCGTCAGAAAAAATACCAGTTCGAAATGGGGAACCCGTCCCCCGATTTTTTCACATTTTAATGTTTTAATAAATTGTTCTCTGTGTGTCACTGTAAAATCCTCCCAAAATATCCCTATGAAAACTTTTCCCGAAGAAGTCTGTCTCCTTCCAGAATTCTTTTTTCCCAGTCCGGCCAGTCTCCTGACAGCACTTGCTGAAACACTTGGTATTCGTCTATCAGTCCCTGCCCGTGAAGCACACGGTAAGCTCCTGCATCGCTGCCTAACGCCATCTTCACGCCCAGCTTATAGGCAAGCTTCAGATTTTTCTGCTGACCTTCCCATATCTTTTGTATCACATTTTCCGGAAAACGTCCATCCCCCAAAAGATTTTTTACAGTAACTGTTGTAGGAACCCAGACAGCAGAGGAAGCTGCCAGCGCAGACAGCGCGTCTTCATCACAAAAATTTCCATGTTCAATACTGTCCACCCCTGCCAAAGCTGCGGCTCGAACAGCTCTGGAACCATTGGTATGCGCCATCACAGAAAACCCTTCTTCATGAGCGATATGAACCATTTCCCGGATTTCTCCATCCGGAAGAGACTCTTCAGTAAGACCGCCCTGGTCAAAATCCATAATACCGGAAATCATGATTTTTACGAATTGTCCCCCTTCCCGGCGCAGCTGCTGAATCAACTGCACATATTCTTTCAGATCGCTGTATGCTTTCCCCACGATTCCTCCATAATGCCCTTCCCGGTGAATGGCAAATATTGGCGTGCGATAGGTGATTCCATATTCCGGTGCAATTTCCATTGCCCGCCGGGAAGTACCATAGATATCTCCTCCATCTCTTAGCCAGGTGATCCCTCTTTTCTGATAAGCGGCAAAATTTTCGCGGATCACCGACTCATTCACCCCAGCAGATTGTGCTTTTACCGCTTCCCGATAATTTTTTCCATTCATAAAGATATGAAGATGCCCTTCCCCAAAGGGGAAAGGCTTACACGTTTTTTTCTCTTCTGTTTCCATTTTTTCACTCCCTGCGGTCATCCAGCATATACAGCAAAGCATTACAGATACAGGCGGCAATATTGCTACCACCCTTCCTTCCTTTTGCCACAATATACGGCACATCTGTTTTCATGATCAATTCCTTGGACTGGACTACATTTACAAATCCCACCGGCACACCGATAATGAGAGAAGGGTTGATTTTTCCCTCTTCTATCAGTTCATACAGACGTACCAAGGCAGTTGGCGCATTGCCTATGGCAAAAATCAGAGGTTTATCCAAAGACGCCGCCTTATCCATACTGGCAGTCGCTCTCGTAGTGCCATTTTTTTTCGCTGTTTCTGCCACATCTTCATCGGAAATAAAGCAGTAAACTTCTCCTCCATAGCGAGCCAGCGCCCGTTTATTGATCCCGGAACGTCCCATCTGGGTATCTGTCACAATACACGCTCCCGCCCTCAAAGCTTCCAGCGCTTTTTTCACCGCATTTTCAGAAAAACACAGAGTATCCGCGTAATCAAAGTCAGCGCTGGTGTGAATACAACGCTTGATGATCAGCTCTTTTTCCGGATCCAGTTTTCGCTCTCCCAGTTCCTGAGTAATAATCTCAAAACTTCTTCTCTCAATATCTCTCGGCTCTACATTTTCCAACTCTATCTTCATTTCTCTTCGGCCTCCTTCACACCTTCCTCCAGAATACGATAAATCGCTTTCATATCCAGATGTTTTCTCAGTTCCTGTGCCAGAATATCATACTGCATTTCTTTAAATTCTTTAAAATCCACCCCTGTGATTTCTTCCGTATCTATTCCTTTTTTTCGGCCCAGCGCTCTTACTACCGCCTTTGCCACCTCTTCTTTGTCAAACACTCCGTGAACATACGTGCCATATACATTTTTCTCCCAAGCGCCATCTTGTTTTTCTTCCTGGGACGCCGCATGATCGCATATCTTTGTAAGGCTGCTGCTTCCCTTTTTCAGAGTGGTCACACCCATATGAATCTCATATCCTTCCAGTTCCACTCCGGAAAGTTCTGCTAAATCTCCGTCTACTCTGCCAAAATTACCTGTAACCTGCGTTCTTGTTTTCTCATTTTCAAATACGGTATCCATAGCCAGAAGTCCCATTCCTTTCATGGAACCTCCCGCTTCCACCCCATAGGGATCTGAGAGATTTTCTCCCAACATCTGGAATCCTCCGCAGACTCCGAAAATAACCTTTCCTCTGGCCGCCTGCTTCAGTACCGCTGCCTCCATACCGCTTTGACGCATCCACTGTAAATCTTCCATGGTATTTTTCGTTCCGGGAAGAATAATCATATCCGGATCTTTCAGTTCACTGACCTGCTTCACATAGCGAAGAGAAACTCCAGGCATACTCTCAAAGGGGTTAAAATCTGTAAAATTGGAAATCCGCGGAACCCGGATCACTGCAATATCGATCACTCCCACTTCCCGGTTATTGTCAAACCGTTCTGTAAGACTGTCCTCATCCTCCACCTGAATATTCATATAAGGAGCCACTCCCACCACCGGGATACCACTCTTTTCTTCCAACATTTCCACTCCCGGATCTAAAATGGATTTATCCCCACGGAATTTATTGATGATCAGACCTTTCACCAGCGATTTTTCATCTTCTTCTAACAGCATGACCGTACCGATCAACTGAGCAAATACACCGCCCCGGTCAATATCTCCTACCAAAAGTACAGGAGCTTTTGCCATTTTTGCCATTCCCATATTTACAATATCTTCCTGTTTCAGATTGATTTCTGCAGGACTTCCTGCTCCTTCAATCACGATAATATCATTTTCCCTGGCAAGCTGATCGTATGCTTTTAAAATATCAGGAATCAGTCGATGTTTGTATTTAAAATATTCTCTGGCGCTCATATTCCCCAGGACTTCTCCGTTTACGATCACCTGACTTCCCACATCATTGGTAGGTTTTAACAAAATAGGGTTCATAAGTACAGAAGGTTTGATTCCTGCCGCCTCTGCCTGCATCACCTGGGCTCTTCCCATTTCCAGACCCTCTTCTGTGATATAAGAATTTAAAGCCATATTCTGAGATTTGAAAGGAGCCACCCGGTAGCCGTCCTGCTTGAAAATACGACAAAGTCCGGCAGCCAGAAGGCTTTTTCCCGCATTGGACATGGTTCCTTGTATCATGATTGCTTTTGCCATTTACTGTTCCCTGCCTTTCCTGATTGCTTCCACCAGTCTGCAATTTTCTTCATGAGTTCTCACTGCAATCCGAAAATCTCCTTTTTTTAGTCCGGGATAATTGCTGCAGTCCCGAATCATAATATTTTCTTTCATAAGTTTTTCTTTCAGATTCTCCTCCCCATGGAAGAAAATGTAATTTGCCTGAGAATCGCACACAGTGTATCCAAAATTTCTCAATTCCGTCATTAAAAAATCTTTTTCCTGAAAAATCAACGCTCTTGCCCGCTGCACGTACTCTTCTTCTTTCAATGCGGCGATTCCCGCTTCCTGCGCCGGAGTAGATACATTCCAGGGTTGTACCCCCTCTTCCATTCTGTTCAGAAGTTTCTCAGAAGACGTGATACCATATCCCAAGCGAAGTCCCGCCATAGCATATCGCTTGGTAAACGCTTTCAGAATAAACAAACGGTCATACTCCCACAACATTTTTTTCATAGTATGAACCTCCGGTTCCTTTACAAAATCAAGGAAACATTCGTCAATCACCAGCCAGGTTCCCGTCTCTCTACATTTCAGACAAATTTTTTTCATAAGATCAGGCTCGGCTAACACTCCGGTAGGATTATTGGGATTGCACAAAAACAGAAGATCCAGTTCTTCTGTAATCTTCTCCAGAATACTTTCTTCCGGAACAAATCCCCGATCTCTTCTCAAAACCTCATAGGTGATCTCGCATCCAATTCCCCGTAAAGCCTGTTCGTATTCTGCAAATGTAGGTGCCGGCAGCAATGCCTTTTTTGGATGTAAAGCCTGTACCAGAGCAAAAATAAGCTCCGCTGCCCCATTTCCACAAATCAGCCATTCTTCCAGAACCTGTTCATACTCCGATAAAGCTTCTTTTAATTTTGTCTGCTGAGCATCCGGATAATGACAAATCTGCTCCAGACTTTTTGCCGCTGCCTGAATCACATTTTCCGGCGTTCCCAATGGATTAATATTTGCTGAAAAATCCAATACTCCCGGATGGCGGTAAATATCGCCCCCATGCACATATTTTTTCATCTGTCTCTCCTTTATATCTTCTGAAATGTTCTCACCCGATCATCTGGAATACCAGAAAACGCAAAATCCCAAAACCAAGGACTGCCAGAACGGATGTGGCATACATCAGTCTGTGAGATCGTAGAATGTCCTCCGGCTCTACTTTTCGGATGGGATCTCCGATATAGGGTTTCTTGTGAAGTTCTCCAAAGTACCAGGCGTCTCCTGCCAGTTGGATTTCCAACGCCCCTGCCATCACAGCCTCGGTATGCGCAGAATTAGGACTGGCGTGTTGGGTGCGATCCCGAAGATAAATCTTTTTGGCATTTTTTCCGTTCATGTTCAACAGATAAGCCGCCAGAATCATCAGCCATCCGGAAATTCTTGCCGGTATATAATTCACCACATCATCCAAAAGAGCTGCCGCCGTTCCAAAATACTGATATTTTTCATTTTTATATCCTACCATGGAATCCATCGTATTGATCGCTTTATAAGCAAATCCTCCCACTGCTCCGCCAATCATCATATAAAATAGTGGAGCGATAATACCATCCGATGTATTTTCTGCTACAGTTTCCACTGCCGCCTTTGTCACACCTTCTTCTGTAAGGCTTCTGGTATCTCTTCCCACAATCATAGATACCGCATGTCTGCTCTTTTCCATATCCCCCGTTTTCAGAGCATCGTACACCTTCTTACTCTCATCCCGGAGGGACCGAGCTGCCAGAAGCTGATAACACATAAACGTTTCCACTGCCAGTCCCAGCCAGAAATTCCAACGATATCCCAGATATAAAATTCCCAGAGGAAGAGCCACAGAAAAACCGGTAATGATCAGTACCAGTACCCCTCCGGCAATCCTCTCACCCTTCTTTGTTTTTGGAAATAAAGCTCGCAGCATTTTTTCTGCCAGAGAAATCCCATTCCCTATGATTCTCACCGGGTGATACAACCATCGGGGATCACCCAGAAGTAAATCTAATAAAAAGCCGATACATACGGCCAGTAATGTCCATTTCATATCGATTCTCCCTGCCACACAAATTATTGCACCGTCACTGTATACAGTAGCGGCTTTATCTGATTAATTTTTCCGGAAAATGGAGTCCAAAGAGAATCTTCCACTTCCAGTTCATAACCCTGTCCATTTTTCACATGCCACTGATAAAAATCCTTCCGAGGTACTCCATATCTCTCCAGAATACTCATAATCGTACCTCCGTGTACCACAAACGCAACGCTCTTTGTCTTTTCCCGGAAACATTCTGCCAGTCCCTTTTCAAATCCCCGACAGCATCTTTCCCGAAATTTTTCCGGGTCTTCCCCCTGTGGAAATGGCAGTGTGCCATTGCTGTCAATCCACGCCTGGTAAACCGGATCACCGGATAATTCTTTCCAGTTCTTGTTTTCAAAAGTACCAAAATCACACTCTGCCAATTCTTCCAGTATTCTCACCGGCTGATGGGGAAAAAGAATTTCCGCAGTCTGTCTGCATCTTTTCATTGGACTGACAAACACTGTTTCTGCCTGTAGTCCTGTTCGATTCTGTAATTCTTTTTCTGCTTCTGCCGTCAGAGGTTCATCCGTTTTTCCTATATATCGTTTTTCCCGATTCCCGCCTGTTTCTCCATGACGGATCAGATATATTTTCATTCTCCCAACGCTTCCTCCCCATTTATTTTATCTTTTGCCCAATTCCACAGCATACACGGATCACTTCCTCGGAGGAAGCTGCCAGCTTTGTACAAATTCTTCCGCAGGCTTCTCTCCATTCCCTTTCTTCCCGTTCCATGGGGACAATCCCGTTTCCCACTTCATCTGTTACCAGAACCAGTTCCGGATTCTTCTCTGAAATCTTTTCTGGAATTTGCGAGATATTTTCTCCTGCTTCCATGGTTTTTCGAATCCATTGATGAAAATTATATACTCCCTTTGCAGTATACAGTTCTTCTTCCCTGCACTGTCCGCCGTCTTTCCATTCTTCCGGCTTGATTCCATATTTTTGGGAAGCGTATGCCACCTTTCCCTGACAAGTACCGCCTATAACCATCTTCATATCAAAATCTCCTTTCTTTTCGGGATTTTACGCCAAAAGTACCGCTGCACAGGCCATAAAGAGTTCACATAAAGATAAAAAGCAACCTGCCAGATCTCCTGTAATTCCACCAAAATGTTTTTTGGACTGATGATAATACATGATATAAGTAACCAGCGCCACTGTGCAGCACCCGAAACCTAACTTTCGATCCAATAGAACCATCGCTGCGGCAATCAGCAGCAGATAAATGATCATGATAATCTTTACCTGACGATCTCTGGAACCTCTTGCCATGGCTGAAACGGAGCCTGTTTTCTTAGCCTTCGGAAAGGTGACAATCGCCAGAGCGCTTAAGGTTCGAGAAAGCATAAAACTAAGTCCGATAATGGGAAGCGCTCTTACTGAAATCTCGCTGTACACTCCATAGTAAAACAGGAAATATACCACACAGGTAATGACTGCAAACGCCCCTGCATGGGGATCTTTTAATATTTCCAGTCGTCTCTCCCTCTCCTGATAGGAACTCATGGCGTCTGCCGTATCTAACAGACCGTCCAGATGGATTCCCCCGGTGATCAGCCAGGGAATCAACACCAGAATGATGGTGTAAAATGCGGGTGATAATCCCAGATGTAACCCAAATGTACCGAATGCCCAGGTAAGACCGCCGATCACCATTCCCACCCAGGGAAAAAAACACATAGAATACGCCATATTTTCCTCATTCCACTCGCACTGGGGCATGGGAATTTTCGAATACATGGAAAATGCGATCAAAAAACTGTGATATAACTTTTTCATTTTTCTTTCATCCTTTTTCAATTTTCCGTGGAATCTTTTTTCCATATGACAGGAATACCATAAACTACTTCTGTCACCCGGTCTGCCATTTTCCCCATCTTGGCGTTAATCTCTCCCAGATACGACAGATACCGCATGGTATCCGGATCGTAGGTAATCCCGTCAGAAAATACTTCATTGGTAACCACCACCAGATTCTTACATCTGTTCTTTACATGGCAGATGCCTTCTAAAACCGCCGCCACCGTATCCTCACCTGCTCCATGCTCCTGATACATTTCATTTGCTATAAGATTGGACATACATTCCAGAAGAATATCGCTGTCGGCTGGAATCTCCAGGTTTTTCAGTCCCAGATAACATTCTATTGTGGAAAAACATTTTTCCTTTCTCATTTCCCGATGGCGTCGGATTCTCCCATGACTTTCCTCATCAAAAGGATACATGGTGGCAATATAAATCCTGTTACTGCCCTGAAAATCCAGAATACACTGTTCCGCATAGGCAGACTTTCCACTGCCGGAACCGCCTGTGATCAAATGAAACATGAAACCTCCTCCTTACGCCAGCGGCACATAATTCTCCATATCATTCGCTTCAAATGTGGTCATTCCGTTATATACCGCCAGAGCCATATCTAAGAGAGGAAAAATGGCCACAGCGCCGGAACCTTCTCCCAGACACATATCACAATCCAGAAAAACAGGAATATCCAATGCTTCCAGAATCATATTTGCAGCCGGTTCTTTCGATTTATGAGAAGTGATGATATAATCTCTGACTGCAGGACACATACGAACAGCACACAAAGCAGCCACACAGGAAATAAAACCATCTGCCACTACGGGAATTCCCAAAGCCGCACCCCCTAAAAAAACGCCTGCCATCCCGGCAATATCCAGACCACCCACTTTAGACAACACATCCAGAATATCCTCCCTGTCCGGCTGATGGAGAGTTATCGCTTTACGGATTGTGGAAATCTTTTTTTCCAGACCTTTACTGGAAAGTCCCGCCCCCCGTCCGGTAACCTCTTCCGGAGCAACCTGGAGCAATACGGAAGTGATCGCGCTGCTGGTTGTGGTGTTTCCAATTCCCATTTCTCCCGTGGCAATAATTCCGTACCCTTTTTCTTTTAGCTCTTTTGCCATGGAAATTCCCACTTCCAACGCTTTTTTAGCTTCTGATCGAGTCATGGCCGGTTCTTTTGCCATATTTTTTGTTCCATAGGCTATTTTTCGGGGAATAATCTTACTGTCCGAGGCAATTCCAATATCCACCGGAAATATATCTGCCCCCGCCTGACGGCACAAAATGCTGGCGGTTGCTTTTTCCTGAAGAAAGTTTTCTGCCACAATCAAAGTTACTTCCTGCCCCGACTGCGTTACCCCTTCTTCCACCACTCCGTTATCTGCACACATTACCACCAAAGCTTTCTTTTTCAGGTTCACTTCAGGACTTCCGATCATTCCTGCAATGCGAACCACCGTATCCTGCAGTCTCCCCAGACTGTGGAGGGGAAGCGCCAGATTATTCCAGTGATTCCACGCCTGTTTGATTGCTTCCTGACTGGCAGGTTTTATAAGCGCCAGTGCCTGTTCCAGTTCCATGTTACCCCTTCCTTTCTTCACAGGCTTTCAAAAAAGCCTCCGGTACTTTTTTATTTCCATAATAATACAGATGGGGAAATCCTGCCATTCCCTGTAAACTGCTGTGTATACACCGCCAGGAACGTTCACTAAGCGGTTTTTTTGCAAGAAAATCTTCCCCACAGCAATCAGAATCAAAATAATGAAATTCATGAGCCGGTATCGGACCTACCTGTTGCCCGAAACAGCTTCCTTCTTCCAGGGTAATGTAGCCAAATCGGGTAAGTCGGGATGTTCCGTATACTTTACCGGGAATCACCCCCGCCATCTTCCACAGTTGTCCCCGGCCATCTTCCATCTGCTCATGAAGGTACATAAATCCGCCGCATTCAGCCGTATACGGCATTCCATCGGCAATTGCCTCCCGAACAGAACGCAGCATGGACTGATTCTTACTCAATGCTTCCGCATATAGTTCCGGATATCCTCCATTAAAAATCAACCCCTGAATATGCTCTGGGATTTTTTTGTCATGAATGGGAGAAAATTCAACCAACTCTGCACCCATTTCTCTCAGAAGTTCCAGATTATCTTCATAGAAAAAACAAAAGGCTTCATCTTTTGCAATTCCTATTCTTACATCATATCGGTGTTTCGATTTATTTTCCGTATTCTCCGGTACTACAAGATTTTCCGCCTGTTTTCCCAGTTCCAGCAACCCGTCCAGATCAATAGATTTTTCTGCTATTTGCGCCAGTATCTGTAATTTTTCTCTCAGATCCCGGATTTCTTCCGGCATAACCAATCCCAAATGACGGCTTTCCAGCACACAATCCTTTACCTCAGGCATATAACCGTACACTTTCACCGGAAGCTGTTCTTCAATGATCTTTTTCATTCTGGGATACAGCATGGGAGAAATCCGATTCAATATCACGCCTCTGATCTGGCTGTCTTTTTTATACTCTAAAAAACCCTTAATAAAAGGAACCAGAGATACGCTCATTCCTTTGCAATTCACAAGAAATACCACCGGCGTCCCTGTTTGCTTTGCCACATCATAGGCGCTGGCTTTTGAAGATATCCCAGCCAGTCCGTCATAATATCCCATAACGCCTTCCACCACAGAAATATCACATTCCTGGGAGTTTTTTTTCAGCAGATACCTTACCGTATCCTGGTCAGAAAAAAAAGTGTCCAGATTTCTGCTTTTTGTTCCGATCACCTTGCTGTGAAACATAGGATCAATATAATCGGGACCACACTTAAAAGAAGCCACAGACAATCCCCGGTTTACCAAAGCCTGCAAAATGCCGCAGGTGAGTAATGTCTTTCCGCTTCCACTGGAAGCGGCGCTGATCATAAATCTTCGGTCAGACATCTTCCTCCCTCCCCTGAAATGAAATTACATATACAGGATTTTGTCCCATCATCAGATGATAGGGACCTGCTTTTTTCCCTTTTGCCACATTTACCTGGGCAATATCCACATCTTCCACCGGAAGGGTTTTGATACATTCTACAGCCTCTGCCACAGTCTCCAGCGTAATACAGTTAATCACCACTCGGATATGCGGATTTTTCTCTAATAACAGATTCAGGATCTTTTTCAGATTTCCGGAGGAACCACCAATAAACGCATGGGTAGGTACCGGCAGATCAACCATCGCTTCCGGAGCGAAACCGGATATGATTTCCAGATTATCTGCCCGGAATTTCTCTTTATTTTTATAAAGAAGTTCCACAGCTTCCTCTTTTTTCTCTATTCCATATACTTTACCGTCCACCGCCTGCAAAGCCATCTCCACAGATACGGAGCCGGTACCTGCTCCCACATCATAAATCACCGAATTCTTTTTCAGTCGCAGTTTTGCCAGAGAAATGCTGCGGATTTCTTCTTTCGTCATGGGAACTTTATCTCTTAAAAATTCTCCGTCCGGAATCCCCGGCGTAACCACATATTCTGTTTCTTCTTCCCATTCCAGTAAAATCACGCTTAATGGATCCGTTTCTGTCTCCTGAAAATCTTTTGCCCGTCCCCGGGAAATTTTCTCATCCTCGTAAGAGAGTCTTTCTCCCACAAAAACTTTTGTCTCTGCCATGCCATAGGCAGTCAGCTTTCTACATACTTCAGCCACACCGGAAGAATTTCCCACAATGGCAAATATTCTGGGATTCTGCCTTAAAAGTCCTACCAGATTTCGCTCCCTGCCATGCAGACTGACAGGCAATACGTCTTCCCAGCAAGTTTCCAGTTTTCCACAAAAATAAATCATGGAAGAAATTCCCGCATACACCTTTCGCTGCGCTTGGGGTAATTCCTTTTCCAGTACGCCCAGCAGTTTTTTTGCTCCACTGTAGAATCCCACATCTCCGGAAAGCGCAATGGCAATCCTATTATAATCCGGATGTTCTTTTATGTACTGGCAGATTTCTTCCGGACGATAGGCAATATACGTTTTTTGTCCCGGTTGCTTTATCCGTTCCAACATTCTTCCGGCTCCAATCAGCAATTCTCCTGCCTCCAGCGCCCGTTTTCCTTCCATGGTAAGCGTATCCAAAGTCCCCATTCCAATTCCTACAAGAGAAATGACCCGATTTTCATCTTTTTCTTCATTTTCCTTTTCAGAAAACTCCGTTGTGAGATGGTATCTTTCCTCCAATAACCTTTCGCATTCCTCCAGAGAAATTCCTTCCTCATCCCGGGGACGTCCGATCACCACCAGACCGCACCCTGTCTCCTTTGCCGCCAGATATTTTTCCAAAAAACCTCCGGAAGTTCCTGATTCCTTTGTCACCAGCCAGGAAGCCTGTACCTGACGAATCATGGCTTCATTCATTTCCTGAGAAAACGGTCCCTGCATACAGATTAAATGTTTTCCTTCCACTCCCAACCTGGTGCAGGACTCCATAACACTCAAAAGAGAAAGTACCCGGGCGTAAATTCTGTTCTTATAATCGCTTAAAGCAGTATAAGCAGCTAATTCTTTACTTCCCGTAGTCACCAGAATATTTCCCTTCGTATGCTCCAGATAATCCACTGCTTCCTGCGTATCTTTCACATAAACTACCGGAAAATCTTCTGTTTCACCACAGAAAATCTCCTGACGGACCACACGGATATATTCTGTTTTTGTATTGCGACATGCCGCCTGGATATTTTCTGTAACCACCTGAGCATAGGGATGGGTGGCGTCAATCACCAGACCTTCTTCCATGGTACGCATAATCTCTTCCATCTCCTCCTGAGATAACCTCTGGTGAGATATTTCCAGATATTCTCCCTCCGGTAACAGACTTTCTCCGTAAGCAGTAGCCACACAGACCCGAGCAGATATCCTGTTTTGATTCAAATATTCTGCCACTTTTCTGCCTTCCACCGTACCGGCAAAAATAATAATTTTATACATTTTTGTATCCTCTTGGCGTCACCATTTTCCCATTCAACTCTTTTGTCTGAGAATTTCCCACCCAGACCGTGGTAAACATATCTACCGGAGTATCCCGCAATTCCTTCAAGGACATAACCTTTTGTGTTTCTCCGTCCCGTCCAATGTAACTTACGATTCCACATACCGTATCTTCGCTTTTGTATTGCATCATCAGATCACAGGCTTTTTGCAGATAATCATGACGTTTTTTACTGGAAGGATTATAAAGGCATACCACAAAATCTGCCTGTGCTGCCGCCAGCAATCTATCCTGGATTTTTTCCCAGGGAGTAAGAAGATCACTGAGGCTGATCAGACAAAAATCATGAATCAGAGGCGCTCCCAACACAGCAGCTCCCCCGGTGGCGGCGGTAACGCCGGGAATAATTTCCAGTTCCACCTGAGGATAATTTACTCCCACTTCATACATCAATCCTGCCATTCCATAAACTCCCGCATCTCCGCTGCAGATCATGGAAACCACTTTCCCTTTCATAGCTTCTTCAAAGGCCATTACACAGCGATCCACCTCTTTTTTCATGGGTGTTGTAAGAAATTCTTTTCCCTGAAAATGCTCTTTTACCAGATCCACATATACGGTATACCCAATAATCACATCACTTTTTTCCATGGCACGGATTGCCTTTACTGTCATTTGTTCGTATTCCCCGGGACCAATCCCGATCACATATAATTTATTCACCTTCCACACTCCATTCTCCCAGGGCACAGGCAACTGTTACTCCCTCCCTGGCCTGTTTTTTTATCAGTAATACGCCGCCTTGACTTCCCAAAACAGCGCTCCTTTCACATACATTATCTACTCCTGTTATCTGACTTACAAAGGCTGACGGAGAAAATTCACCCTCTGTTTTTTGTAATTCTTCACTGGAAAACGTCTCAAAGGGCAGTTTCCAGCGTTTTGCTAGCGTCACCAGTCCCGGTTCTTCTTTTTTCAGGTCAATACTTGCTATTTTTTTAATTCTGTGAGGATTTATCTCATATTCCCGAAGAACCTCTCTCACTGTTTTTTCGATCTTTTCCGCTGAGATTTCTTTGCGACAGCCCACACCCAATACCAGATTTTCAGGAAACAAATGAAGAATCTTTCCTTCCTCCACCTGAATCCAGAAACTTCCTTTTGTTCCGTCCGGACTGTCCTTTTCTTCCAAAACCAATTCCGGACAGTTGAATATTTCTTTTCCCTTCCGGTATCCGGTTCCCATCCCGGCAATCAGCCTTTCTCCCCGGAGAATCCGGGCAGATACTTCTTTTGCCAGTGTCATGTCACTGATCCACAGGTGATTCTTTTTTGCAAATACATCCACGGCAAACTTATGATTTACATCTGTAGCTGTGGTAATCACCGGAATAGCAGCCAACTGCTCTGCGATTTCTTCCGTCAGTTGATTCGCTCCTCCCAGGTGACCGGACAGTAAGGAAATTACAAACTGTCCCTTTTCATCGATCACTACCACTGCCGGATCTGTTCTTTTGCTTTTCACATAAGGCGCCATTGTGCGTACCGCAATTCCGGCTGCACCGATAAAGATTATTCCCTCCTGACCGGGAATCCACTTTTCTCCCCATTCCTGTAAAGAATCTCTCACCAGTTCCACAAAGTTTTCCTCTGTGGATACTTCGTTCATATATTTACTTTTTACAAAAAATCGCGCCTCATGACCCAGCTTTTCCAATATCGGCTTCAGTTTTTTCTCCAGCTTTAAACCATTTTGCGTAAATCCTATCACTGCTATTTTCATATCTCTGCCTTTATTTTGTTGCTTCCCTGAATTCTGTTGTAAATGCAGGATTATATAATTCTGATCTCTGATAGTGACTGTGGGACACCACATCACCAATAATCATCAATGCTGTCTTTGTGATCTGGTTCTTTCTTGCCGTCTCTGCCAGCGTCCCAACCGTACATACAAAGGTTTTTTCGTCCTCCCATGTAGCCTTATATACAATCGCTGCCGGGGTATCCGCCGTATAACCCCCTTCTATCAATCTCCTGCTCAGTTCTTCCAGCATTCCGGTACTCAAAAAAATAACCATGGTAGCCTGATGAGCTGCAAAAGACTCGATACTTTCTTTTTCCGGAACAGGGGTTCTTCCTGCCATTCGGGTAATAATCACGCTCTGAGAAACATCGGGAAGTGTATATTCCAGATTCAAAGCGCTGGCTGCTCCACAAAAGGAACTGACTCCCGGACAATAATCAAAAGGAATATTTCTTTCTTCCAACACATCCATCTGTTCCCGGATAGCTCCATATAGGGAAGGATCCCCTGTGTGAAGGCGAACGGTTGTCAGTCCTTCTTTTTCTGCCTCAAAAATCACATCCAGCACTTCCTCCAACGTCATCTTGGCGCTGTTATAAATCTTACACTCTTCCTTCGCATAAGAAAGCAACTGGGGATTTACAAGAGAACCTGCATAAATAATCACATCTGCCTCTTCCAGCATTTTTTTTCCTCTGACTGTTATCAGATCCGGCGCTCCGGAGCCTGCTCCAACAAAATGTACCATATCTCTTTCTCTCCTACTGTTCTTTTACAATAATTAATGAATAATACCCTGCGGATTCCGGAATTTCTTCTGCATTTTTATATATTTTTTCCTCCGGCATTCCACAATTTTCAATCATCACCGCTTTTTGATTACTTCTCAGGATACTTTCTTTTACTTCCTTCATCTTTTTACCGGTTTTCATCAGTACTTTCGTTCCCGGCATGGCAAGAAGTTCATCCATCTCCTCTGCTTTATAAGTAGCCGGAATCACATGAAGAGGTTCTGCCATTTCCACCAGTCCCATATTTAACCGGGCAGCCACGGCACAAAATGAAGTAATTCCACTGACAATTTCTGCCTCATATCCTTTATCCAGAATTCTTTTATGCACATACAGATATGTGGAATATACGGTAGGATCTCCCAGTGTAAGAAATACCACATTTTTCCCCTGCTTCAAATAGTTCTCCACATCCTCTGCCGCTTTCCGGTGATTTTCTTCCAGCGCTGCCTTATCCTTTGTCATAGGCATAGCCACCGGAATCAAATGTTTACTGTCCAACTCGTCATAAACGCCTTTCACAATCTGATAAGCCACGCTTGCATAAATATCATTTCCCGGAACGGCAATCACTTCATTTTCCCGGATCAGCCGCAGCGCTTTGATGGTAAGAAGTTCCGGATCTCCCGGTCCCACGCCCAGTCCATATAATTTTCCCTGCATTATATATCCTCCTCGTATAATAAGTTTGTAAGCAAAAAACAGCTTACAGACTTATTCTTTTTTTGTTAGACAGAAGGATACTTCTAAACATCTTTTCTGAAGATTCTTCTTCACAATGCTGGTTCATCCCGTCTCTGTCTATTGATTA
>JAXEUM010000080.1:0-7228 GCA_034114925.1 Oliverpabstia sp. | reverse complement strand
TATGATTTCCCACTGGAATGGGCAGAAGGAACATACCATAGTGTACACGGGGATATCAAACTGCGCTGGGAAAAAGGAACCGACGGCATCACGATCAGCGGTAATGTGCCTGTGAATACAGAGGCGGCACTGATCCTTCCTAATGGAAGCGAGAAGGGGCTTGGAAGTGGAGTGTTTGAGACGTTTTTTAACAGTAGAATTGGAGGATGTAATAATGAAAGAATTTAAAAACAAACGAAATCCTATCCTTCCGGTGGAATATCATATACCGGACAGTGAAGCACATGTAATGCCGGATGGAAAATTGTATCTATATGGAAGTTTTGATAATCAGGAGAGTGAATTTTGCAGTGACAAATATCATGTTGTTTCCACACCTGATATGGAGAATTGGACGATTCATGATGTGTCCCTGACCGGTCAGCAGATACCATGGTTCAACGATCCGGATGCACCAAAATATCAGGGGATTGATTGGACGCATCCAACACCATTTATTCAAAAGATGATAGCAGGGATGATGGAAGCTGGAGATGTGGACATAGAGCAATATGAACAAGAAAAGGAAGAAGAAAAAGCTCCGTTTCTGTTTGCACCGGATTGTATTGAAAAAAATGGAAAATATTATCTCTATTTCTGCATGTCTGATGATAGTGAAGGAGTGGCAGTATCTGATAAGCCGGAAGGACCATTCACAGATCCAGTCCAGCTTCCATGCGGTGGAATTGATCCGGCGATATTTATTGATGATGACGGACGGGCATATTATTACTGGGGACAGTTATTTTCTCATGGTGTAAAAATGAATGATGATATGATTTCTTTTGATTCGGATATTATTGTGGATAATCTGGTGACAGAAGAAGAACATTTCTTCCATGAAGGTTCCTCCATGCGAAAAGCAGGTAATACATATTATTATGTGTATGCGGATATGGAACGTGGAAAGCCAACAGCTCTCGGTTATTCCACAAGTAAATCTCCCATGGGACCATTTATATATCAGGGAATTATAATTGACAATGATGGTTGTGATCCAATGAGCTGGAACAATCATGGTTCTATTGAACAGATAAACGGACAGTGGTATGTGTTTTACCACAGATGCAGCAGGGGATGTCAGCAGTATAGAAGATTATGCATAGAGCCGATTACGATTCTGCCAGACGGTACAATTCCGGAAGTGAAAATGACGTCTCAGGGAATAGGAGAGCCATTTGCTCCAGGAGAGCATATTATGGGATATCAGGCATGTGAAGTACATGGAAGTGTCTATATTGATGTTGATCAACAATATGGAGAAAAGTTAACACACATATCAGAGGGCGATGAGGCAGTTTTCAGATATGTAAAAAGCGATTTGGCATATAAAGAAGTTGAATTTCAGGCATCGGGAAGCGGAGTGATTGAAATTCTGATGAATGGGACATCTGCGGGAAAAGTACGGATTGAAAATGGAACACAACTGGATACCGAAATATATATGGAATCCGGTGAGTATGAGGTGATTTTGCAATTTACTGAAAGTAAAGATCTTGAAATTATTCAGATGATCTTGAAAACAGATGCGTAGATAATAAGAAGATGTTAGTGAGACATTAAAAAGAAAACAAAAATACAATATAAAGAACAAAAGTGAAATTCAATCCTACTTTCAATCAGTAAAATAGGATTATAAAATGAATCAATTCTATTAGAAAAAAAGGAAAGAGAGAAGGCATAAGATGGGAAAGAAAAAAGAACTTGGCGTTGACCGCATGGGTGTACAGAAAAGTATGCGTAAGATTGATTATTTCGGTGATGGACTCGGACAGATTCCACTGAATATTATGAGTGGTCTGGTTGGACAGCTGACCTATTTCTATACGGAAAAAGTGGGATTGGCAGCAGGAATGATCGGAACGATGCTGTTAGTAGCAAAGTTGTTTGATGCGGTTACAGACTTGATCATGGGTAAAATTATGGATGCTGGACATTCACCGAAAGGAAAATGCCGTCCGTGGTTTTTGAGAATGGCGATTCCTACTCTGGTCATGATCGTGATGATGTTCACAGTTCCGAAAAATGCAGGAACAGGATTTCAGATGGGATATATACTTGTAACTAATATTTTGCTTTCAGCAGTAATTTATACTGCAATTGCCATTCCGTATGGGGCATTGATGGCCGTACGTACTGCAAGTTCAGAAGAACGTGGCAAGATGGGGACATTCCGTGCAGCATTCGGTTATATCGCTGGTATGTTTATTGCAATTCTTCTGGTTCCGGTGACAAATATGCTGGGCGGAGATCAGGCAGCATGGATCAAGCTGGCGGTGATCCTGGCAGTCATTTCATTCGTGTCTTTGTTGGTGTTATACAAGGTTACAAAAGAAAATGTTACAAAAGACAATGTTACTGTGGAAGCAACAGAAAAAGATGAAAATACAAAAACAGAAGCAGAAAAAGAAGAAGATGTTTCTTTTGCAGAAGGTTTAAAACTTTTGTTTAAGAACAAATATTGGGTACTGATGCTGATTGCCAATATGCTGATGAGTATTTCTTATGCATTGTCTGGTTCCGGCGGTACTTATTATGCAAAATATATTTTAGGAAATGATAACCTTGTAGCATTGCTTGGTGCTGTCGGACTGATTCCTACATTTTTGGGATTTATTTTGGTGGGACCGTTAGCAGGCAAATTTGGAATGACAAAAACAACGCTGGGATGTGCGGCGCTCGGAGCAGCTGCGTGTGTTGTCAGAGCATTTACACCATACAGCATTATCAGTTGTATTTTAGGAGGTGCTGTAACAACATTTGCAACAATTCCGATGATGTGTCTGTTTGGTGCTATGGTAAATAACTGTGTCGAGTATAATGAGTGGAAATTCGGAAAACGTATGGTAGGAATGACGAACAGTGCAAGTTCTTTTGGAACTAAAGTCTCCGGTGGTATTGGTGGTTCTTTAATTGGATGGCTTCTGGGAGCAGCAGGATATAATGCAGCCCTTGCAGTACAGCCAAAGGTGGTTGATACAGCAATATTTGCATTCTCTATCTACATTCCGCTTGCATTGTTTATTGGACTGATCATTCTTCTGAGGATGTACGACCTTGAGAAGAAATATCCGGAAATCATGGCAGATTTACAGGCCAGGAGAGCAGAAAAGAAAGCAGAAGAGCAGTAAAACAAATCCGTGTAAATAATTTGTTCGGAATATAAAAAGCCGGTATTTTAGCAGTTATGTAACTTTAAGGTAAAATACCGGCTTTTTAAATGTTACCGTTCGTCTTCCAGTAGTCCTCGTCCGTAAAGCTCCGGTTGTTTGCGGAACTGAAGAGGTGTAATGCCATATTGCTTTTTAAAGG
The DNA here is from genome assembly GCA_034114925.1 of Oliverpabstia sp. GTDB lineage: Bacteria > Bacillota > Clostridia > Lachnospirales > Lachnospiraceae > Oliverpabstia. Next base: position 3,877 of record JAXEUM010000080.1, on the reverse strand, counting down.
CAGTCTGAAAATGGCTTTGACTGGAAAAACACAGGTAATTGCTGATCACGCTGAGCGGTTTGTCTGTAAACTGCAGCAGATGTTTTCCCTCTTCCAGTTTACAGCGCAGGATAAATGCACTGATCGTAAAACCCAGCTGTTCTTTAAAATAGGTGGAAAAATAGGAACGGCTGAATCCCACATGTTCGGCAACCTCGGCAGCTGTAATCGGGCAGTTGGTATGTTGAAGAACATACCGGATGGCTTGCTGCAGTGCTTCATCAGAGGTTTTGGGAATCAATTTATCTTTTACTTTTTGTGCAAATGCCAGAAGCATTTGGAAATTCAGACTTTGAACAGCGGCGGGATCATTTAATTTTTCAGCGGTTTGAATATATAAATCGGACATCTGGAATGCATCATCGGTATCTACACCGCTGGAGATTGCAGAACGTGTTGCAAGTGCAGTCATAACGATATGCGAATTTTTTAGCTGCCGGAGCTGATTTGGGGCAAACGTGCCAGTGTGTATGCTGGAAGGCTGCAAGGTCATACTTTTCAGACCATCCACATCTCCTGATTCTACAAAATGAAGAATCATGGATTCGATTTCATAAGAATTATTGTGGTGAAAATCTTCTTTCTGTTGATAAATGGACTCTACATGTTTTTCGGTTTGATCCGGTGAAATGGACGTTCTGTCAGAATCGAACAGGTCAAAATGGGTACGCATTTCATGGTTCAGAAAATAATGAAAAACGGCAGCTTTTGACATAAGACCTTTCAAACCAATCGGCGGAATCAATTGAAAGAATGCTTTAAAAGCTGCCCGTTCTTCCTGAACAACTACATATTCTGTATACATGGCATGAAAATCTGCGTCAGTAAACGGAATAAAATTTGCCGGGCCTAACACAATGCGAAGTTCCGGCAGATCTTTCGGTTTTATGGCCGCATAATAAGCCCCGTATGGAGTGGAAAGAGGTGCGATGTTATCTGTCATATCGGCAAATTCCTCAAGGTAATGCTTTGGCGGATATGTGCAGGGAGATTGTTCTGGAAATGCCTGCAATAAAGTATCCTTCTGATACAGGTAAACAGGAATACCGGAATCCAGATAATTCAGATAACAAAAATCTTTGATGTCTTGTAAGGAAATCATGTATTTTCTCCATTTTGTGTTACTTTTCACAGCTACTTCACCTGCATGCACAAAAACAGCCAGCAAAGCTGTCTGCCGCTGCAATGCAGCTTAATTTCCTGCGTATGAGGGTGATAGCAAGTTACAGTTAAATTATAAAATAAATCGAACAAATCTGCAATAAAAATAAAGATATAAAAAGTAATATCATAATATCGGGAAACTATGTTTCAAAGAGAATTCTTAAAAAGCAGGAGGAACAGATAACATGAAACTTTATGATTTGAGAACAGAATATAGAGTCAATCCAATCGGAATCGCGGAGAAACATCCACGGTTTTCATGGAAGCTGGAATCAGAGGAAAATGACACCGTACAGCAGCTTTATCACATTGTAATAAAGGATGGCCAAAAAGTTGTCTGGGAAATAAAAGAGGAGAGCGAAGATTCCGTGCTGATTGCCTATGCAGGAGACGATTTACAGGATGAAACACTCTACAATGTGACGGTAGAAGTGACAGATAATCATGGGAATACAGAATTTGGAGAAATGTCTTTTGAGACAGGAATCCTGAACCCGGAAGTATTTCAGGCAAACATGATTACACATGATTTCCCGGAAGAAGAAACGGCATGTCCGATTTTTTCGAAGACATTTGCAGCAAAAGGAAAAGTTAAAAGAGCCAGAATCTACGCAACTTCCAGAGGTGTCTATGAGGCATCACTGAATGGGAATCGTATTGGAGAAGACCGGATGACACCAGGCTGGACAAGCTATCATCACCGTCTTCAATACCAGATCTATGACATTACCGAAATGCTCCGGGAAGAAAATAAAATTGAAATCATGGTCGGAAACGGCTGGTACAAAGGAATCTTTGGTTTTATGCTGACGCCGAATATTTACGGCGACAGAGTTGGTGCATTTGCGGAAATACATATGGAATATGAAGACGGAAGCAGAGAGATCATCTGCACAGATGAAACATGGGAAGTCCGAACAGGTGAAGTACGTTACAGTGAAATCTACATGGGCGAAACAATTGACACAACTGTTTGTGAAGAACGCAGTGGTGAGAATTCAGGAGTCAGAGAGGGCACGGTGTCTGTCATGGATTTTGACAAGCATACGCTGACTGCCCAGGAAAATGAGCCGGTTCGTATCACCGAAAGAATTCCGGCAAAGGAACTGATCGTGACACCAAAAGGGGAAAAGCTAGTTGACTTCGGACAGAATCTGACCGGTATTGTAGAAGTAAAAGTGCATGGCAAAAAAGGGCAGAAGATTGTGATCCGTCATGCAGAAGTGTTGGATAAGGACGGTAATTTCTATCCGGAAACACTGCGTCAGGCAAAATCAGAGGATACCTATATTTGTAATGGGGAAGAGCAGATATTCCTGCCACATTTTACATTTCATGGTTTCCGCTATATCTGTGTGGAAGGGCTGGACGACTTGACACTGAATCAGTTTACTGCCTGTGTGATGTATTCTGATATGGAAAAATCAGGAGATTTTCAGTGTTCTAATGGAAAAGTGAATCAACTGCAAAGCAATATAGCATGGGGGCAGAAAGGTAATTTCCTCGATATTCCGACAGACTGTCCGCAGCGGGATGAGCGTCTCGGATGGACAGGGGATGCACAGATTTTTTCATGGACAGCAGCTTTTAACCGGAATACAGCATTGTTCTTCCGGAAATGGATGAGAGATGTATCGGCAGAGTCCTCCTTAGAAAAGGGCGTTCCGCATGTCGTACCGGATATTCTGGGTTCATACAGCTCTTCGGCATGGAGTGACGTGGCAGTCATTGTGCCCTGGGTGGTATATCAGACCTATGGTGATAAAGGCATTCTGGAAGAAAACTGGAAATGTATGCATGAATGGGTAGACTATATCCGAAATCAGTGCGGGGAAAACGGACTCTGGCAGACCGGATACCAGTATGGAGACTGGCTGGCGCTGGATAAGGAAGAGAGTGCAGATAGAACCGGTGCGACAGACAAATATATGATTGCTAATGCATATTATCTGTATGTGACAGATCTGGTGAAACAGACCGCAGAAGTGCTGGGATTTGCACAGGATGCAGAAAAATATCAGAAATTGTATGATACGACTTTGGAAGCATTCCGGCAGGAATATTATACAAATACGGGGCGTATTGTCAGTGAGACACAGACAGGAGCGACTTTATCTTTGTATTTTAATTTGGCAAGAGAAAAAGACCGGACGCGTATTTTACAGACCTTGAAAACCAATATTGAAAATCACAAAAATCATCTGGCAACCGGTTTTGTCGGAACACCGTATCTGTGCCATGCATTATCCGAAAACGGAGAACATGAACTGGCGGCGGCTATTTTTATGAAAGAAGATTATCCGTCATGGCTCTATGCTGTGAATATGGGAGCAACGACCATATGGGAGCGCTGGAATTCCATTATGCCAGACGGAAGTTTTGATGTATCGGGAATGAACTCACTGAACCATTATGCCTATGGTTCCATTGGTGACTGGATGTATCGGAAGATTGCCGGTGTGAGCCAGCTGAAACCGGGATACAAAAAGTTCAAAGTACAGCCGATGTTTGTAAAAGGGATCGAAGAAGCAGGAGTGGAATTCGAGTCGGTATATGGTAAAATTGAAAGTAAATGGAGCTGTAAAGACGGGAAGATTCACGGGTATGTGAGAGTGCCGGCAAATACAACAGCAGAGATTCATTTGCCGGAGAAAGAAGATGTGATTACTGTCGG
>JAXEUM010000079.1:0-27732 GCA_034114925.1 Oliverpabstia sp. | reverse complement strand
CTTTATTTTTCCATTCTCAAAATCTACAGCTATATTTCCATTCGTAAAATTCGTTGTATATGATTTATGGTTATCGTGTTTACTCTTAAACTTTGGATAGCCCGTATGTTCTTTGAAAAACTTCTGATAAGCTGAATCCATGTTGTAAATTGCATTTGTCAGGGCAAACTTATCCACTTCTTTTAACCATTCATATGTCTTCTTTAATTCTCTGTTACAATAATTATTACAATCCGTTTTGCTGACAGATTTCTTTCCCTGCTCATATGTATCTTTTTTATATGCAAGCGTCTGATTATATACAAAACGGCAGCAACCAAATGTTTTCGCAAGCTGGACTTTTTGCTCGTCATTGGGATAAATCCTGTATTTATATGCTTTTAACATTTGCTGCCGCCGCCTTTCTATCCTTGATTTTCTATATACTTCTTTAACATCTCTTCGGAAACATTACCTACACTACAGGCAGAGTATCCATCTGTCCAAAAGGTATGTTCTTTCCAAAAATGTTTTCGTAAATAAGTGGAATATCTCTCCCAAATGTGATATGTTGTATAACCTTTCATCAGATTTACGATTTTACTGACAGACATTGTTGGTTCTGTCTCTATCATGTATTGAATATGATCTTTGTCAGTTTCCATTTACCTAATAATTACATTATGTCTTTGACATATCTCCTAAGAAAACTGTTTTATATCATCTGATATTTGCTTTGATGTCAGTAATTTCTTTCTATACTTACACACAAAAATAATATGATATTGGAGTAAATATTTGTGTCTGTTTTTTGATTTCCATGTTCTCATGGCGTAAGTATAACACAAGCCACTACTCTTGGCTACCTTAACCCACCGTCTAAGCCAGTGGGATTGCGGTAGCCTTATTTCAAATGTGGAATACAAAATGCCTGATTAGGTCCTAGCAAATATTTTTTCCCATCCACCAGTACCGTTCCTCGCCCTTCTGTACAATATAACAAGATATATTCCTCTATCCCTTCCTTTCTCTCTCGAAAATGTCCTTCCGCACGAGGATAATATCCCACATCAGTCAAATAAAGATCTCTGATCAGAGGATGTTCCACATAATCCTGGAAAGATTCTGTGGGAAGCACAAACATCTTTCCCTTTCGTAACCCTTCTTCTTTCCATGCATTTTCATCATAATTTAAGTTCATAGAAAAAGTGTAGCACACTTTTGCACAAAAAAGAAGAACTGCTCACAAATCTTTTTATGAGCAATTCTTCTTTTGATATCATTATACGTTAATCTCTGCTGTCATTCCCAGCAATTCTTCATTTTCTTTCAGCATCGGTTTTACTACCTTGTTAAGGAAAGCATCCACCTGTACTGCTGCACGACCTGTATATTTTGCAGGATCCATAGTCTTTTCCAGTTCTTCCAGAGTCAGGTTAAATGCCGGATCAGCGGCAATCAATTCCAGAAGATTGTTGTCTTTTCCTTCTACTTTCACAGTTTTTCCTGCTTCCATAGAAAGTTCACGAATTCTCTCATGAAGTTCCTGACGATCTCCTCCTGCTTTTACTGCATCCATCATAATGTTCTCTGTAGCCATAAACGGCAGTTCTGAACGAAGTCTCTTCTCGATTACTTTTGGATATACCACAAGACCATCTACCACATTCAGACACAAATCAAGAATACCATCGATTGCCAGGAATCCTTCCGGAACAGACAGACGCTTATTTGCTGAGTCATCCAGCGTTCTCTCAAACCACTGTGTTGCAGAAGTAATTGCCGGATTCAGCGCATCTACCATTACAAAACGGGACAGAGAAGCAATTCTTTCACTTCTCATAGGATTTCTCTTATAAGCCATAGCAGAAGATCCAATCTGGCTCTTTTCAAATGGTTCTTCTACTTCTTTCAAATGCTGAAGCAGACGAATATCATTAGAGAATTTATGAGCGCTGGCTGCAATACCAGCCAGTACATTCAGTACCCTTGTATCTACTTTACGGGAATATGTCTGTCCGGAAACAGGATAACACTCTTTAAATCCCATTTTTTCTGCAATCATAGGATCAATCTTATCAATTGTTTCCTGATCTCCGTCAAACAGTTCCAGAAAACTTGCCTGAGTACCTGTGGTTCCCTTAGAACCCAACAGTTTCATGGTACTTAATACAAAATCCAGATCTTCCAGATCCAGCATAAATTCCTGCATCCACAAAGTTGCACGTTTTCCCACGGTGGTTGGCTGTGCAGGCTGGAAATGAGTAAATGCCAGTGTAGGTAAATTCTTATGTTCTTCTGCAAACTTAGCCAGTTCTGCGATTACATTGACCAGTTTTTTCTTTACCAGCTTCAAAGCTTCTGTCATAACAATAATATCTGTATTATCGCCTACATAGCAGGAGGTAGCTCCCAGATGGATGATACCTTTTGCCTTAGGGCACTGTACTCCATAAGCGTATACATGAGACATAACATCATGACGTACCTGACGTTCTCTCTCTTTTGCCACTTCGTAATTGATATTATCTTTATTTGCTTTCAGTTCATCAATCTGCTCCTGTGTGATCGGCAGACCCAGTTCTTTTTCTGTTTCCGCCAGAGCAATCCACAATCTTCTCCAGGTACGAAACTTCATATCCGGTGAAAAAATATACTGCATTTCTTTGCTGGCATAACGTTCTGAAAGGGGACTTACATATCTATCTGTACTCATAGTCTGTTCTCCATTTTCTGTTCAAGTTCTGAGATATTAAGCAAGGCCAAGACGTTTAAATACTTCGTTATAAGCCTCTTCTACATTACCCATATCTCTTCTGAAACGGTCTTTATCCAGTTTTTCATTGGTATTTACATCCCACAGTCTGCAAGTATCCGGAGAAATCTCGTCTGCCAGGATGATAGTTCCGTCTGCCAGTTTACCAAACTCAATCTTGAAATCGATCAGTTTCATACCTGCGTTCAGGAAATACTCTTTCAAAAATTCATTGATTTTTCTTGTATATGTTTTAATGGTATCAATCTCTTCCTGTGTAGCCAGTCCCAATGCCAGGGCATAATCATCATTAATAAAAGGATCGCCCAGGTCATCATTCTTATAACTGAACTCCAGGATCGGGCAAAGAAGTTCTTTTCCCTCTTCTACTCCCATTCTCTTAGAGAAACTTCCTGCTGCCACATTACGAACAATAACTTCCAGTGGAACGATATCTACTTTCTTAACAGCCGTTTCACGATCAGACAGTTCTTCTACCAGATGAGTAGGAACTCCTGCTTTTTCAAGCTGTTTGAATACATAGTTAGTCATACGGTTATTAATAGCGCCTTTTCCTGTAATCGTACCTTTCTTTTCTCCATTGAAAGCAGTTGCATCATCTTTGTAATCTACGATTACCACACCTTCCACGTCTGTGCTGAAAACTTTTTTTGCTTTTCCTTCATACAGCTGTTCTAATTTTTTCATGATCTTGACACCTTTCTTCTTTTGATTAGAATGTTCAATAGCCTCCCGGTCTGTCCGGAAGGCTATTTCATTATATAATACCTATATAGGAAACGCAAGATTAGTTCTGATGAAATTTCCCTAAAAATTCCTGCATTCTTGTATGCTCTGCACGAAAGACCTCTTCCGGAGTTCCCTCCAGGGCAATCACACCTTTTTCCATAAAGATAATTCGATCAGAAATACTTCTTGCAAATTCCATTTCATGGGTTACGATCACCATCGTAATATCCAGATCTGCCAGTGAACGGATTACTTTCAAAACCTCCCCTGTAAGTTCCGGGTCCAACGCGGAAGTTGGCTCATCAAAAAATAATATTTTAGGATTGAGAGCCAACGCCCGGGCAATTGCCACTCTCTGGCACTGGCCTCCCGATAACTGATAGGGATAAGCGTTCTCCTTATCTTCCAGTCCCATTTTTTTCAGAAGCTCTCTGGCCTCTTTATATACTTCTTCTTTCTCTCTTTTCTGAACCTTTAAAGGCGCATCTGTAATATTTTTGATGACAGAATAGTGAGGAAACAGATTAAAATTCTGAAACACCAAACCAAAGCAAGATTGGATTTCTTTCAGTTCTTTTTTTGCCGGTACACTGTATTTTCCCTCTTCCATCCATGCAGCTTTCCTTCCCATATAGGAAATTTCTCCCGCATCAATAGTTTCCAGCATGGTAGCACATCGCAGTAACGTGGATTTTCCTGAACCGGAGGGTCCGATGATGGATACGATTTCCCCTTCCTGAACCTGCAGCGAAATATCATGAAGTATTTCCACACCGTTAAATGATTTTCTGATATGATTCATTTCCAAAAGACTCATTTCCATCCTCCTACCGATAGTAATTCATTTTTCTCTCAAACATTTCCATTACCCATGCAACTACGAAATTAAATATGTAGTAAAATACTCCTGCAATGAAAAACGGCATTACTGTAGTTTGTGCCGCTGCAATCTGTTTTGCCACTGCAAACATTTCAATATACGATACGGAATACACCAAAGAGGTATCCTTTACCAGTGTAATAACTTCATTGGTTACAGAGGGAAGTACATTTTTTATCATCTGTGGCAATACCACCCGGAAAAATGTCTGTACTTTACTGTATCCCAAAAGTTGTGCCGCTTCATACTGTCCTACAGGAATCGCTTCTATTCCCGAACGGTAGATTTCCGCATAATACGCCGCATAATTCAGAGAACATCCCAGAATGATTGCTGTAAACTTATAGCCGCCAATATTCATCTTCCAGAGATAAAATGGTGCAAAATACCAGATTAAAAGCTGAAGCATCAGCGGTGTTCCCCTCATAATAGAAATATAAATCCGAACCAGCCAGCTTACCGGTTTCAAACGACAGATTCTGCCAAAATAAACAACCAAACCCAATGGCAGTGAAAATACCAGCGTCAGAGTAAAAATCAGAAATGTCTGACCAAACCCTTTCGCCAATTGCTCCAACATCACTTCTAAACTCATGTACACCCTCCACCCACAGGAAAGGGCTGCCGCCGAAACAGTACCTGTTTCCTGCGACAGTCCTCCATTTTTTTACTATTCTACTTAACTCATATTACTGTGCCGGTTTTAACGTCACCATATCGGCAATCTCATACTTTTCTGCCAATTCCTGAACCTTTCCATCATCTGTTAATTTCTGAAGATCTGCATTTACAATATCACAAAGCTCCTGATTACCCTTTTTAAATCCGATGGCATACTGTTCTTTATTCAATGTCTCTTCCAGCATCACAAATCCTTCTCCTCTGGATTTGAGCTGATACTGAGCTACTCCGATATCAATCGCCAGAGCATCCAAAGCGCCCGCCTGAAGCTCGGTAAATGCTGTATTATAATCTGCAAATTCATTTAAAGCTGCAAAGGTATCTGCCAGAGCTTTCTGCCCGTCCTCGCTTTGCAGTACATCCAGGGCGGCAGATGCTGCCTGCACACCTACCGTTTTTCCTGCCAGATCTGTCAACTTCTCAATTCCGGCATCTTCAGCCACTACGATAACCTGACTGTTATCCACATAAGGAACAGAAAACGTATATTCGTCTTCTCTTCCATTCATGGTAAATCCGTTCCAGATACAGTCAATGGAGCCGGAATTTAATTCCATATCCTTAGAATCCCAGTTGATTGGCTTCTTTACCAATTCCCAACCTTCCAGTTCACATACCGCTTCTGCCAGTTCCAGATCAAATCCGGTATATTCTCCGTTCTCATCCATATATCCATACGGCGGATATTCTGCATCGAATCCTACAGTAAAAGTGGTCTTTTCTCCGGATGCATCTCCCTTTTCATCCTTCGCTTCTTCCTGGCTCTCCTTCTTTGTCTCTGCCGGGGCATCCTCTGCGCTGTCTTTACTTCCACATCCCGAAAACAGACTTATCATCATACCTGCCGCAACCAAAACACTTATTACTTTCCTTTTCATAATCCATTGCTCCTTGTCGTTCGTTGTGCTACTACTCTACCATAATAAAGCAATTATGTCAAGAACCTATCCTGTCTTTCGATACAAAAAAACAGGGAACTGTCGCTTTTCATATTTAAGTATATATTTCATGCGACAACTCCCTGTTTTCATATCCTTTAATATCCTGTACTTCGGTGATATTCTTTTGTCATTCTATGCAGCATTTCATCCAACATTTTGTGATATTCTTCCAGATGTCCCTGCCTTTTCTCTGCTAGGGCATTCACATATTCCTGTCCATCCCGGGTTTCGTAGATCTCACCGGCAGTTTTCTGGATTTCTTCCAGGATTTCCTTACGTGTTTCCCCTTCTACGCCTAATTCCAACGCTTTTTTCTCAAACGCTTCTTCTCCCTGTTCCATATAAACAGCATAAAGATAGCTTTTGATAGAACCCATAGTCCTCAGATGTTCATACGCTTTTGAAAAGCAACTGATTGCTTCTTCCATTTGAAACAATCTGGCATAGGCACATCCCATGTTATGATAGATCCCGCCTGTAAACTGTCCTCCCAACTGATCCTGTTCACTCGTTTTTTTCTCCTGTTTTTCAAAAAGAGCTTTCTGATACACTTTAATGGCATTTACATATTTTCCATGCTCCATCAGATAATCTCCTTTTAATTTCTGACGCAGCACTTCCGGTTCCTGTGCCAGTTTCTGGATCTGCTGATTCAGTCGGCGAAATTCTTCCAGTGAAAGGTAATTGATTTCTTTGAAAATAGGAAGGATGAAATCTCCTACTTTTAAATTGTCATCTAACAGACTGTATAACTTCTGAGCCAGTTTTTTTAATCCCAATTCATCCCGGATCCAAAAGCAAAGCTCTTCGTTGATGATAGTGGAATCCAAAAGATAAATATTATGGTACAGATAAAAACACAATTCTTCTATTGAATAGATATTTGTACTGATGTTTTCAATGTAATAGGGCAGTTTCGCCCGTCTTACCTGACATAAAATATAGCCACTCATTCTGCCCCTCCTTATCCTTTCATCATCTCGTGCCATACAAGACCGGAACTGGGATACATTTCTCCAAATCCCATATCTTCCACATCGATTCTGCATCGGTCTGCCGCTTCAAATTCCAGATGAAGATGCAGCCGGGTTGCTTTCGGCGGTCTCTGGGGAAGATTGGGCAAAGACATACTGTATCGATCTTTCCTGGTATTTTCCATATCTGTCACCACGAAAGTCAGTTCTTTGGTATCATCCAGCAAAATCTCACAGTCTCCCATAGCCTCATACCAGTTTACTCCCGCACTGATCAGGGAATGGTATGCCGGTGTTCCAAACACCATCATCTCCATCCCCACATTGATACGAACCAGATCACTTCCTGTATACAGATACCCTTTCAGATTCCTCTCTTCCACCTTTTCTTTCGCTCCATAACAGGCTCCCTTGGCGAAAAGATTATTTCCGTAAAATACATGTCTTTGGTGACGGCACAAAAGTGGGACAGACCTGCCGGCCCACTCTTTATCAAATCCGTCGCCTACCAGGAAAATACTGGAAAATACCTCGTTCCCCAGAGATTCCTGTATCAGTTCATAAAAGTCAAAATCTCTTTCCACCGGATCTGTATGAAGAGATATGGATTTGCCTTTTTTCACCTGCACCTGGACAGGCTTCGTCTTTCTGTCCATTTCCAGACTGGAATAACTTACCTGATCCTGGTCAAAGGTAAATAACCCCACTTTTCTGCTCCAAATCTCTGCTTTCTGATACAGTGTATGATAATAAAAACTTTCCTCATAATTTTGCAGAAAACATCTGTTTCTGGCAAATCCCATATGCCAGCAGGCATCTCGTACATTTTCCACCATTTCTCTGGTAAGATGGGGAGTGGTGATCATCAGACCACTGATACTTTTGACCGGATCCGGTACTCCCAGAATACGTAAGGCATTTGCTATAAACAGTCCCAGAAGTTCTCCTGCCTTTCGTTCTTCTCCATCCACCAGCACTGTCTTTTGCCGGGAACAGATTTCATACAGATTATCCAGATAAATTTCTTCCTGCTGGCTGACAAAGTACTCCACTTCCAATCCAAAATGCCACTCTTCTTCTCCAGGCTTCTTACTCAGGCAATTGGGAAATGTATACTGTCCGGTTCCCACTTTCATAGGCAGAGATACCGGTTCACCGGCACGCCTGTCGTAATAACATAACTGTGAGACTTTTTCTCCCAGATCGAATCCTACAATAATATTTCTGACTTCATTCATTCTATTGCCTCCACCTGTGTAATTCCCTGTTAATCAATTAAAGGAAACATCTTTTCTGCCAGACATTCTCTGTACAGATACTGTTCCATAGCTTTCTCTAAAGGAAGTTCCTGCCCCAGAATTCTTCCCGCCAACATCTGATTCAGTAATTGATATTTGGAATTACCTTCCTGAAAACAGTCTTCCATTTTTAATGTTTTCTCTTCTGTCTGCCAGCTTTCTTTTCCATCATCCACTGTGAGATAATAACTCAGCGTTTCTCCGTAGAACAACAAAAATTCTTTTACAAAAATACCCTGATACATATTTTTCACGGGTTCACTTTTATATACGGATTCTTCCTGATCTTTTCTCATACAATAGTGAATCATCACTCTGGCGTTGGCCGGAAAATGCTCTTCTACAAATTGTTTATCATCCAACTGATACGGTTTTGTATAACAGGAGGACAACTTTCTGAAAAAGGCAAATCGAAGTCCGTTTTCACTGCACTCTTCTAATATTCTTCGAATCAGCAGAGACTGTTTTTCCGAAATATCTTCCTGCCCGGAGTAGTATTTTAGTAAGGACAAACGACAGATTCTGTCCATTTCCCATTCCCTCTCACAGCAAAACTCAAGGCACTGGAAAATATACCCGTCCACAGATTTTTCTCCCAGAAAATAATCATAGGCACAGAAAGAAAGATATGCCAGAATAACCTGCTGCTTTCCTTTTTGCTGAATATAACTTTTCAGTATTTCATGGCCTTTCTCCAGATATACCCTGCCAAACATGGATAAAAGTAAAATTTCCTCTTCCAACGCATATGTATCTAACTGGAATCCTTTCATCCGTTCCCACAAAAGAACCATCTGTTTTACCGGCCCCATAAGGTTATCACTGAGATAGGAAAGGATAATATCATCATATTTTCCTCCTTCAAAAACGTAAAGACACAGATACACCAACTCTTCATTTTCCACAAATTCTGTGCGAAGAATCATACGACTTGCCAACAATACCAGGCTTTCTGTACGGATTCCCTCAAAACCATACTGACTGACAATGGTAAATGCCCGTTCATACATTCCTTTTTCAATCAATATTTCTGTCAGAAGTACCTTATCTACTCTGGCAAAGGTAAGATAATCCATTTCTCTTAAATAACTATCCAGCGTATCGTCTCCCGCATGTTGTGCATAATATTCCAAAATCTTTCTGCAGATTTTATGTCGATAGGATTCCGTAAATACTCTGTTTTGCACCACATGCTGATAACATCCCAGATTTCTTACCTTTACTTCCATTTTGCTGGTATCGTCTCCGCACACATGAAGCAAAAGTCCCGGATCTGCCACATCAAGAGCCACACACTGTTTCACATATTCTTTATCTTCCACTAATTTCTGAAGATTATAGTCTACCGTTACCGCATATCGTCTTCTCTTTTCATCTTCAAAAATAATCTGTGCCTGAGGAGTATACAAATAGATGTATGCTGCCCCTTCATTGCATGGATATATTTCTTCCTGTTCCATCTCTCCATGCCGCACGATCACATTGCGGATTTTCGGGTCATCACAGTAAATCCGATAGGCAAAAATAACTTTTGCCATATGGTTTCCCATGGATACACTGGTGATTTTATCAATACATTCCTGATAGATTGCAGCATAATCCTCGCTGATTTTCCCTTTTCCCAGCGATTCCAGAGCAAACTGTTCCATTGCCTTTCGGTAATTGAGATAAGTGGTCTTATCTACTTCTTTGTTTCGGATTACATTTGCATAAACGGACGCCCTCTTTTTACTGCTAAGGGTATTGTTATATACAAAATACATACGGATCACCTGAGGCAATACACTTTGGTAGCCTTCCGGCATAGTCTCTATATAATATTCATACAGTCTGGTAATGCGTATATCTTCTTCCACAGCCAGCGCATACCAACGGAAATATTCTTTTTTTCTCGGCTGGCCTTTCATGATATATTTACAGATACTGTCCACCAGATTTTTCCCCGGATGAGTTTCATAACACTGCACTAGCAATCGATAAATACTTTTCTGGAAACTTTTCACATACTCTGATAAATGTCCGATACGCAGTGTCAGTTCCTGTGTAAGACAACTGTTTTTTGCTCCATAAGAAAGTACCTGCACCATAAAAGGCGATAACTTTTTCAGATAACTTTCTTCCTGAGAAATTTTTTCATATGCATCCAGATAGAGAAAAGGACTGGTACAACCCAGACGATAGATTTCCTCCATCATATATAACTGTCTTGCCGTAGAATTGCGATATTCTTCCTCTGTCTTTAAAAGAACGTCCAGCAAAATCCTGCTTCCCGGATTCATCCGGTACAAATTGGCAATTCTGTCAGAAGCCTGTTGTATTTGTTCCTCGGTAGCCACCCCAATACGAACCGCCAACGCCAGATAAACTCCCTCTTCCTCCATCTGTTCCTGAGAAAATTCCATCTCTCTAAGCGGCCAGAGTGCGGACATGGCTTTTGGAATATCACCTGTCTCATACTGTACAAACGCTTCCATCAACTGCTGCTTCGGGAAATAACACCCTATATTTTTCAATTCTTCCAGTTCACGAAGCGTCTGTTCTTTCCATTCTTCTCCTGTTATTTTTTTCAGTCGATACTGTTCGTAAAGTTTTGCGATCCGCATTTGAGATTTTTTCTCAAACCCTCGCGTAGTCAGGCAGTATTCTCCATTACCGGATGCCGTCACCTCATAAATCAGAGTACCGTATACCGTTTTGATCCATATCTGTCCATATTTTTTTCCCTGTCCTAACCGGTCTTTTTTCACCAGATATTCCAGACTATATACACTCCCGATAAAATCATCCGAAGTAATAACCTTTTTTTCTACCTGAAGAAAATCTCCCCGTACTTCCACCTCCATACAGGTATAACCCCAGGTATTTTTATACAAATACACAGAATCTTTCAGGGTACTGTCTATCCTCCCCATATCCTTTTCTTCTCTGTCCAGGTGGATACGTACCGGTTCTTTTTTTCCTGTCCCTATCAAAAATTCTTCCATATGTTGATACGTTACCGGATTTTGCGACATTCCCTTATACAGTGTCTGATATTTTCTGTCCGTTCCCTGAAGAATCTCCATAAACCGATCACTGGTATACAGTCGGAAAGCTTCTCGATAATCCTTCTGAGCCAATGCGACAAACTCATCTAAAGTCCGGATTTCTCCCTGAGAAGTGGTGATCTGATCATCTGCCACCTCTGCATGGACAGAAACCTGATATTCGCCCAGATTGCTGTTAATTGTAATCACAGCCTCAACCCTATCCCCTGCGTTCAACCCCTTCACATCCACGCCATAGGGAATACTTACCATTGTTCCTGAAAACTTTTCTTTTGCTAGTAAAACACGGCGGCTGGAAGACATAACCATTCCCTTAATTCTCCGGTTGTCTTCTGCCCCGATAAATAATTCTCCCCGATAATTCTCCCCTGTCTTTGTCCTGACAGTGATGTCTGTATCTGAGAGAACCAGTTTAGGCACTTCATATTCAAATCTTCCGTTTATTAACTGTTCCATTCTTCTCTTCAAAGTATCACCTGCACTTATGTTTTCTCATTTTAACTGATTATCTGATGGTGTCATAAAAAATCATTCGTAACTGTTCATTCTGTTCACAGCACTCATTATACACTACCCCGGGTAGTGATGCAAGAAAAGAGAAAGTTACTGAAAATCAAACAATGATATCTGATTAGACTCCGGAATATCCCCGAAAATATGCAAATCGTCCATAAAGTCAATAACGTTTTTACTGACCTTGGTTCGCTGTCGGAAATCATCTTTTGACAGAAATTGACCGTCTCTGGCTGCCAGCACCACCGCATCTGCCGCCTTATCTCCCAGTCCTTCAATACTGTCCAGAGCAGGCATCAGTTTCCCGTCTACAATCTGGAATCTGTGCGCCTGTGCCTTATACAAGTCCACTGCTGTAAAATCATATCCCCGGGCGTACATCTCCTGAACAATCTTCATATCTTTCAATGTATCCTGTTCTTTCTTAGACAGACTGTCACTCCTTTTTTTATAATCTGCCATGTAATATTCCAGTCTCTCCTTTCCCATACACATCAGTTCATAGGAGAAAGCAGAGGCACGAATACTAAAATACGCCGCATAATATGCCAGCGGATAAAATATTTTGTAATATGCGATCCGATATGCCATCATAACATAGGCGGCTGCATGAGCTTTCGGAAACATATATTTGATTTTCTTACAGGACCAGATATACCAGTCCGGTACATCATGGGCCTTCATCTCTTCTTCCCATTCCGGCTTCAATCCTTTTCCTTTCCGGACACTCTCCATGATCGTAAAAGAAAGCTCACTTTCCAGTCCCTTATTAATCAGATAAATCATAATATCATCACGGGTACAGATAGCAGTGGAAATCGTCGCTTTTCCTTCTTCTATCAAAGTCTGTGCATTTCCCAGCCACACATCTGTTCCATGGGACAGACCGGAAATACGTACCAGGTCAGAAAAAGACGTAGGTTTTGTATCAATTAACATCTGAATAACGAAATCTGTTCCAAATTCAGGAATCCCCAGACAACCTAGAGGACATCCCCCTATATCTTCCGGAGTGATTCCCAACGCCTCTGTACTTTTAAACAGAGACATCACCGACTGATCGTCCAGCGGAATGGTCTGGGCATCCAGTCCTGTAAGATCTTCCATCATTCGAATCATGGTAGGATCATCGTGCCCCAGAATATCCAGCTTCAATAAGTTGGCATCAATAGAATGATAATCAAAATGTGTGGTAACGATATCTGTATTTACATCATTAGCCGGATGCTGCACTGGGGTAAAGGAATTAATATCTTCCCCAAAGGGAAGAACGATAATTCCGCCGGGATGCTGGCCTGTGGTTCTCCGGATTCCGGTACATCCCTGAACGATCCTGTCTATCTCACAATTTCTCTTGTGTACCCCTCGTTCCTCATAATAATTTTTCACATACCCAAATGCCGTCTTATCTGCCAGCGTACCAATAGTTCCTGCACGAAACGTCTGTCCTGCTCCAAAGATTACCTCGGTATACTTATGTGCCTTACTTTGATATTCTCCGGAAAAGTTCAGGTCGATATCCGGCTCTTTATTTCCTTTAAATCCCAGAAACGTCTCAAAGGGAATATCAAATCCGGCTTTTATAAGGGGAGCGCCGCATTTTGGACACACCGCATCCGGCATATCGCATCCGGCTCTTCCCGAATATGCTTTTACTTCCGGTGAATCAAAATCATAATAATGACATTTTTCGCAGTAATAATGAGGACTTAATGGATTTACCTCGGTAATTCCCGCCATAGTCGCCACAAAGGAAGAACCCACCGATCCACGGGAACCCACCAGATACCCGTCCTCATTCGATTTCCACACCAGCTTCTGAGCAATGATATACATTACCGCATATCCATTGGAAATGATAGAATTCAATTCTCTTTCCAGACGGGCAGACACAATTTCCGGCAACTCCTCTCCGTAAATCTCATGCGCTTTGTTATAACAGATATCTCGCAGCATTCCATCGGAATTATCAATAATGGGGGGGAATTTACCATCTCGGATCGGGCATACCCGTTCACACATGGAAGCAATTTTATTGGGGTTGGTTATAACCACTTCTTCCGCTTTTTCCGATCCCAGATATTCAAATTCCTTCAGCATTTCCTCTGTAGTCCTAAGATACAAAGGCGCCTGATCGTCTGCATCACTAAATCCCTTTCCTGTCATGATAATTCTGCGGTAAATCTCATCTTCCGGATCGATAAAATGTACGTCACAGGTGGCAACCACCGGTTTTTTAAACTGTTCTCCCAGCTTCACAATCCTTCTGTTTAAGTTTCGCAAATCTTCTTCCGAAGTAATATCATCCCGGTTCTCATCCCGCAGCATAAACATATTATTCCCAATCGGCTGTATCTCCAGATAATCATAAAATTCCACCAGACGGGCAATTTCTGACTCCGGTTCATCTCGAAGAATTGCCTGAAATAATTCCCCTGCTTCACAGGCAGAACCAATTATCAGTCCTTCCTGATACTGAAGATATAAACTTTTGGGAATTCTCGGCCTTCGGTTATAATAATCCAGATGAGATTTTGAAACCAGCCGATACAGATTCACTCTTCCCGCTTCACTGGTCGCCTGGATAATCGCATGGTAGGTGGGCAGTTTTTTTATGGTATGCTCCGATACTTTGCCCGCTTCATTTAACTGATCGAGATTCACAAGATCTCTCTCTTTACACATGGCAATAAATTTCACAAAAATTTCTGCAGTACAGGCTGCGTCATCCACTGCCCGATGATGATTCAACAAAGGAATATTTAACGCTTTCGCCACCGTATCCAGCTTAAAACGATTCAGCCCCGGCAAAAGCATTCTTGCCATACCCACGGTATCTACATAAGTAAATTCCTGAGAAATCCCCTGTCGTTTACAGTTTTCTATAATGAAACTCATATCAAAACCGGCATTGTGGGCAACCATCACTGCCCCTTTGGAAAATTCCAGAAATTTTGGCAAGATCACCTCGATGGGTTCTGCATCTACCACCATGCCGTCATTGATTCCTGTCAGTTGTTCAATTTTAAAAGGAATCGGTACCTTAGGATTAACAAATACGGAAAAACGATCCACAATAGCGCCTTTTTCCACCCGTACTGCTCCGATTTCGATAATTCGATTGGATACCGGACTAAATCCTGTGGTTTCAATATCAAAAACCACAAACGCTTCTTCCAGGCTCTGTCCCCGGCTTCCCGTAACCATTCCCTTCATATCATCTACCAGATAGGCTTCCACCCCGTAAATTACTTTAAAAGGCGGATAAACCTTCTTCAGTTCCTCCTTCGTAGCCTCCGGATGCTCTTTCTGGTACGTTTTCCGATAATCACTTACAATATCGTCATAGGCATGGTTTGCCTCTGGAAATGACTGCACCACGCCGTGGTCTGTAATCGCTATGGCAGGATGTCCCCACTGATAAGCTCTTTTCACCAACACACTGGCATCGGTTACTCCGTCCATATCACTCATCTTTGTATGACAATGAAGCTCCACTCTCTTTTCCGGACTATTATCCATACGGGAGGTGGTAAAATCTGCAATTTTCTTTATACCTGCCAACGAACCGATGGTAATTTCATGATCGAATTTATCTATGGTGGTTACGCCTTTCAATTTTAAGAAAGCACCTTTTTTTATTCCGTCTTTGATTTCTGCAACCTGCTCGTTATGAAGGAAAATTTTCACCGTAATGGTATCGGTAAAATCAGTAATATTAAACATATAGATAGTTTTCTCATTACGGATTTCCCTTGCTTCCACGGAAGTAACCTGACCGCGAATGGTCACTTCTCCCATTTCTCCGGAAATAGATTCAATGGTGATCACATCATCATCAAAATCTCTTCCGTACAAAACGTCCGGATTATCAGAACGTTTCACTGGTCGTGGACCGCCATAGGCATCCCCATAGCGTCCCTTCTGATAATTGCCCTTTCCTCCGTATTTTCCATTTGTTTTTCCCTGAGTTTTCTTTCCCGTATCCTCACTGTGAGCAACTTTTCTTTCTTCCTTACTTCCCTGGGATGTTTTTTCCTTTTCAGATGTTCCCACAGAAGCTTTCCCTGGTTTTTCCTCATCCCAGGGAACCTCTTCACTTGCTCCCGGTTCCGGAGGATATAATCCCATCTGTTTTTGTCCCACTTTTGAATGCATCAAAATCTGTTTCGCCTCTTCCATAATCCGAAGCTCGCTGTTTTTACGCACCTTACTTTCCACCGGTTCCCGATAAGACGGATACACTTTCAGATTAAATCCACACCGTTCACAAAATATTTTCTCCAGTACCCGAACTAATTCCTGCTCCCGTTCTCTGGCAATCACAGAATCTGTCAGCAGAAGTTCCATTGTTTCCGAATCAGAAAAAGTAATTTGGGCAGAAGCAAACATATTGTATTCCAATATACTGTATTTTTTCAGTTCCAGCAAAATACTGGAACGATATACTTCCAGAAAATTTTCCGGCGTATACTGGCGGGAAAGATGAAATTTTTCAATGATCTTCACCTGTAATCCGGTATTTTGGAAAAATTGTTCCCGAATTGCTTCTTCCAGATGATAAATATATTTTTTCTGAATCCACTGCGGACTCACAATATAAACCCGCAGACAATCTTTCTGCGGGTTTACAGCTACTTTTCTTACTTTTACAGTTTTCAATAAATTTTCCAGTTGACTTTCCACTTTCAACTGGGGAAATACATCCAGAAATTCCTTTTCTGTCATTCTTTCACCACTTCTCCATCATTTCCAGGCCAGTGCAGCAATTCTTCTCGCAATACTCCCAGAAGCTGATCTTCCGGCACTTTTCGGATAATCTCTCCTTTTTTGATCAGAAGTCCTTCTCCTTTACCTCCGGCAATTCCTATATCTGCTTCTTTCGCTTCTCCCGGTCCGTTTACAACACATCCCATAACAGCCACTTTGATATCCAGAGGAATATCCTGTACCATATTTTCCACCTGATTGGCAAGACCAATGAGATCGATCTGTGTTCTTCCACAAGTCGGGCAGGATACCACTTCTATACCGCCTTTTCGAAGTCCCAGCGTTTTCAATACTCTTTTGGCTGATTTCACTTCTTCCAGGGGATCTCCTGTCAGGGATACCCGTATGGTATCTCCAATTCCCTGATAGAGAATAATTCCCAGACCGACTGCTGATTTTATATTTCCGGAAAACAGTGTTCCCGCTTCCGTAATCCCCACATGAAGAGGATAATCTGTCTTCTGGGCAATCAGTTCATGAGCGCGGGCACACATCAGTACATCGGAAGATTTTATACTGATAACCAGATTGTCATAACCCATTTCTTCGATAATATGCACCTTATCCAGAGCGCTTTCCACCAGACCTTCTGCTGTCACACCCTGGTATTTTTCCACCAGCTCTTTTTCCAGAGAGCCGCTGTTTACCCCTACACGAATGGGGATGTTTCTTTCTTTTGCCACATCTACTACTGCCTGAATCCGATCTTTACTTCCGATATTTCCCGGATTGATACGAATCTTGTCTGCTCCGTTTTCCATAGCCGCAATAGCCAGTCGGTAATCAAAATGAATATCTGCTACCAGCGGAATATGAATCTGTTTTTTGATCTCTGCCAGCGCTTTTGCAGCTTCCATAGTAGGCACAGCACAACGGATAATCTCACATCCTGCCCTCTCCAGAGCCAGAATCTGCTCCACTGTTTTTTCCACATCTTCTGTTTTTGTATTTGTCATAGACTGGATCAGTACCGGATTACCGCCTCCTATCACCCGGTCTCCAATCGTAATTACTTTTGTATGATCGCGATACATACCATCACTCCGCTTTCTTTTATCTGATTTCCAATAATTTATTCTTCAGTTCATCTTCCATCTTCCGCAGTTCCACTTCTGCCGCCTGACGTTTTACCCTGCCATCCGCCTGAATCTGCATCACCTCATCCAGGGTGGAAATCAGGGCTGCGTTGGTATTCTGCAAAGTTTCCAGATCCACAACGCCTCTTTCGGACTCTTTTGCACTCTCTACGGAAGCCATCTTCAAAACCTCTGCATTTTTTCTCAGAAGCTGATTGGTCATATCCGTCACCTGTCTCTGCGCCTGGGCCGCCTGAGAAGCGTGTTCCACACCGAGAGCCAAAACCATCTGACTTTTCCACAATGGAATCGTATTTACTACTGTGGACTGGATTTTCTCCACCATCATAGTATCGCTGTTCTGAACAAGACGAATCTGCGGCGCTGTCTGAATAGAAATCATTCTTGTCAATTCCAGATCATGAATTTTTTTCTCAAAACGATTACATAATCCTTCCAGATCTTTCGCTGCCTGGGCGTCTTCCGGAAGACCGGACAATCTGGCTTTTTCCACCAACTGTACCAGTTCTGTGTTCCTTACCTGGCTTAATTTCTTTTTCCCTGCCAGAATGTACATGGACAATTCCTTAAAATATACAAGATTTTGTTCATACATCTTGTCCAGCATTGCCACATCCTTCATCAACTGAACCTGATGCCCCTCCAGAACCTGACAGATTCTGTCCACATTTACTTCTGCTTTCTCATATTTCGCTTTCATATTTGTGATCTTATTGGCGGGCTTTTTCAGGAAAGAGAAAAATCCCTTTTCCTCTTCCTCCGTTTCAAAGGATTTCAATTCTGTCACCACATTTGTGAGCATATCTCCCACTTCACCCAAATCCTTTGTTCTGACATTATTTAATGCCGCTTCTGAAAAATCTGCCATTTTTTTCTGAGTTCCCGCGCCATACTGAAGGATACCGTTGGTATTATGAAGATCAATCTGCGTGGAAAAGTCATCCACCATCTTTTTTTCTTCTTCTGTCAAAATACTGTCATCCATAGCAGGAACTTCTTGTACTTCCGGCGCCGGTGTTTCCTTCGGCTGGGGTACCGGATCAAACGTTAATGTGGGGGTTGGTGTAAAATCTTTCAGTTGATTACTCATTTTTCTCCTCCTTTTTCATTCAGTCCTTCAAAATCTCTTTTGGTCAGTCCTTCCTGTGCCAGCATCGTCTGAAGTACAGAAATATCTGACGAAACGTCCAAAGCTTTCTCTTCAAAGAAACTGTTTAACAGATTTTCAAAAGCCTGATTAATGGTATCTATTGTATCCTCAATTTCTTTTTTTGTTTTTTCCACATTGGCGCTGATAATAGTTTCTTTATCCATATCACAATATACATCCAATAATTTCTTTGTGGTCGGCAGATAATAATTCATAAACTTTCTAAGATCAGAAGCCAGAGATGGGTTTTTTCCCACTTCCTCAAAAATTCTGGTAATGATGGTCTGCAGCCTGTTTAATTTCTGTGACATTTCCATTCCCGGAATATCATCATTACACTTTTGAATATAGGAAATATATTCTTTCCCTTCATCCAGAATTTTCTGGCACTCCTCCGGAAGCTGGGCTTTTTGCTCTTCCAGAATCCTTTGCTTCTCTTCTCTCACCCTGGCCTGTTCCTGAACCGTAAGATACTGCTGATACATTTCATTGGTAACGATCACACAAGTCTCCTGCTGATCCAGATGTCCCTGGAGAAACATTCCTTTTTCGATCATTTTTTTCAAATCCCGGAGTACTTTATCCTGATCACGGCCTGTTTTTCCTGCCAGTTCTTCAATGGTACAGTACGTTCTGTTTCCGATCTGTCTGACATATTCCTTAAAGCGGAGAAATCGTCCTCTGGAGCGACTTCCCACAATCCCCATTCCCAGAAATCCCAGAGATGCCCCTGCCATCAAACCTATCATGATTGTCCCAGGAATTGAGAACTGAAGCGCCAGCGGAATAAAACTGAGAGCCATTAACAGAAAAATGCCACTCATGGTATATCCTGCTGCCGCCATTAAAACGCCGGATACCTTTCCCGGAGGATTGGGATTATATAAGCGGGGGAGAGTTTCTTTTTCCTGCCATCTCCTCTTTCCTGCCTGATATGCGGGTTCCTGGCTTTTCTGAAATGTATTTGCTACTTTTCGTATTCCATCCACCGTATCATCGATGGTATTTTTCACCTGTTGATTTAAGTGCTGATAATTTCCGGAGTTTACTGCATTCTGAACAACATTCCAGAAATCATTTTCTCTGTCATTATTTTCCATATTTCCTCCATCTTGCTCATGGGACAGGTATTACTTCCGTTCATATTTGACAAATGCATATTCCAGATCAAAATATGTCTGTTCTTCACTGGTAGCTGTAATCTCCCATTCTTCATCTGCATCCAGATTTGGGAAATAGGTGTCTGCCTCAAATGCAAAATCAATTTTTGTTACATGCGCCAGATTACAGTAGGGTAATAATTCCTCATATACCTTTCCGCCGCCAATCACATAAATCTGATCATCCGGATATTTTTTTAATTCCTCCAAAAGTTCTGGAATATCGTGGACAATTACTGCATCCTTCACCTGATAAGAACGATCACTGGTAAGAACAATATTCGTTCTGTTTTTTAAAGGCATACCGTTTGGAAAACTTTCCAGTGTCTTTCTTCCCATAACCACTACTTTTCCTGATGTTTCCTGCCTGAAAAACTTCATATCAGATGGAATGCTTACCAGTAATTTATTATTATTTCCGATTCCCCAGTTTTTATCTACTGCTACAATAAGTTTCATACGCTGCCTCCTAAACTGCAATTGGTATATTTTTAATCTGTGGTCCTGTCACATAATTTTCAATGTGCAGATCATCTACAGTAAAATCATAAAAATTCTTAATTTCCGGATTCAGAGTAACAATCGGCGCATCATAGGTGGGACGGCTGATCAGTTCCTTTACCAGAGGAATATGACGGTCATAAATATGAGCATCTGCAATGACATGCACCAGTTCTCCTACTTTCATATCGCATACCTGAGCAAACATCATCACCAGCAATGCATACTGACAAACATTCCAGTTATTTGCAGCCAGAACGTCCTGAGAACGCTGATTTAAAATGGCATTCAGCGTGAGTTTATCGCTGTCTTTTTCTTTTGTCACATTAAAGGTCATAGAGTATGCACAAGGATACAGATTCATCTCATGAAGATCCTGATGTACGTAGATATTTGTCATGATCCGTCGGCTGTATGGATTATTTTTCAAATCATACAATACCCGATCCACCTGATCCATCATTCCTTCTTTATACTGGTGTTTCACACTCATCTGATAACCGTAAGCTTTACCAATAGAACCCTGTTCATCCGCCCAACTGTCCCAAATATGACTGTTCAGATCTTTTACATTATTGGACTTTTTCTGCCAGATCCATAAGATTTCATCAAAAGCGCTTTTTAACGCCGTCTTTCGAAGAGTAATAGCAGGAAATTCTTTTGCTAAATCATATCGATTCACCACGCCAAACCGTTTTATGGTATAGGCACTCTCCCCTGTATCTTCCCATCTGGGGCGAACTTTCTCTCCCTCCGTACTAAGACCGTTATCTATAATATCCTGACACATTTCTATAAATAATCTATCTGCGTAACTCATAGCTGCCTCCTTATCCGATTTCAATTATTTTTATTATAATATACCGCCAGAACGAATTCAACTTATTTTCCTGCAAATATCTGTTGCTCTGCAACCGTTAATTCATGGTATTACTTTTTCATAGAAGCCCTAAAATAATTGACCTTCTCTCAGGAAAATGCTATACTCTGTACCCAAAAGGAGGAACTGTTTATGAATAAATTGATTATAGCTTTATTAAAACCTCTGTCTTTTCTTCCTGCTTTGCTGATTATGTATATGATTTTTTCTTTTTCCGGTCAGACAGGCGCCGAATCCGGTCAGCTCAGTTTTAAAGTAAGTCAAAAACTGGTACAGGTGGGAGCCGCTATCCTGGATAAAGAGCTTAGCGCCGAAGAAATTACTATGTACGCTGACAAATATCATTTTCTGGTACGAAAACTGGCACATATGACAGAATACTGTATCCTGGCTATTTCCCTTTGTATTCCTCTCTATGCCTATGGGGTGAGGGGCATATGGCTGGTATTGCTGGCTGGTTTTATCTGTGTCGGATTTGCCGCCACTGATGAATACCACCAGTCTCACGTAGCAGGGAGAGGGCCTTCTGTCAAAGACGTATGTATTGACAGTGTAGGAGCCTTTATCGGAATTTTCGGCACAAGAATTATAGGCTGGGCCGCTGTAAAAAGCACAAAAGAACTGGAGCGAGATCGGAAACACAAAAAGAAGAAACGCAGAAAATAAAAAAATGGAGTTGGAACATGAAGAAATATCCAAAGTTCTTCATAAACCAACTCCATTTTTTATCTCTCTGTTCTATTTGTCCTGATCTGTTTCCTGGTCAAATTCTTTTTCCACTTTACTTTCTTTATCTGACGCCAAACTAATAAAATGGCGTATGCTGCTAAACAGACAGGCGATGCCTACAAGAGCAAACAAAATACCTGCAGCCATGAAAAGAATTCCCGAAGACTCTCCTTCCAAATATCCTGTGATAAGCTGATATGCCAGATATCCCAGATATCCTCCCACTACAAGTCTTAAGATATAAGAAGCATTTTCATTCCTCATCTGTCTGACTCCCTTCAGTAATTGCTTCTTCCGCTTCTTCTTCCAATACTTCTTCCACCTGAGGTGTTCTCTGGAATGTATCTGTCAGCCAACGAAGACGCCCTGCGATATCCTCTCTGAAATCACCTTTTTCCATTCTCCATTTCCAGTTATTCCCTAAAGTAGATGGATGATTCATACGCCCTTCATTTCCACAGCACAGCAAATCCCACATAGGAATGATAACCAGATCAGCCACACTGCTTTCTGCTGCCCGGATAAAATCCCAGGAAATATCTTCCCACGGGCGATCATAGTTATTCAGATATGCCTTGGAAAATTCTCTTGCCCAGTCAGGCATAGTATAGTACCAGGATTTTGTTGTATCATTGTCATGAGTTCCTGTATATACTACACAATTTTTCGTATAATGGTGGGGCAAATAAAAATTAGACGGACCGGAATCAAAAGCAAACTGCAGCACCTTCATCCCCGGATAACCACTTTCTTCCAGTAATTCAAATACACGTTCATCCAATGTACCCAAATCTTCTGCAATGACATCCATCTGACCCAGTTCTTTTTCCATGGTTTTGAAAAGCTCCATCCC
Source organism: Oliverpabstia sp. (assembly GCA_034114925.1). Classification (GTDB taxonomy): domain Bacteria; phylum Bacillota; class Clostridia; order Lachnospirales; family Lachnospiraceae; genus Oliverpabstia. Next base: position 4,774 of record JAXEUM010000079.1, on the reverse strand, counting down.
CGGACCCGGAATCCATTTGCCATTCATAGCCGTATCTTCTCCTGCCGGGATAGAATAATAATCCGAAAAACCTCTGAAATGATCGATTCTTACCGTATCATACAGATCAAAACTTCTCTTCATCCTTCGAATCCACCAGCTATAACCACATTTTTTATGGTATGTCCAGTCATATAACGGATTTCCCCATAACTGACCTGTCTCTGAAAATGCATCCGGAGGGCATCCTGCCACCGCTGTAGGAATACATTCCTCATCCATCTGGAACAATTTCGGATTTGCCCAGGCGTCTGCGCTGTCAATTGCCACATAAATAGGAAGATCACCAATAATCGTAATTCCCTGGTCATTGGCATATTTTTTAATCTTTTTCCACTGACAATCAAATTCATATTGCAGAAAACGGTAAAACTGAATTTCTTCCTTCAATTTTGTTTTCATTTCTTTCATGGTTACCGGATCTTTTGTTCTCAATTCTTCGCTCCATCCGGTCCATAACGTTCCCTGCTGGTCATTCTTTATAGCCATAAAGAGACAATAATCTTCCAGCCAGTGTGATTCTCTCTCACAAAATTCCTGAAAATCATCATCTGCCTCAAATTTCTCAAAAGCAATCCGAAGCACTTTAAAGCGGGAAAGATACATTTTTTCATAATCCACGTATCTTTCACTTCCACCCCAATCACACTTATCGCATACTTCTTTATCCAAAAGACCTTCTTCAATCAATGTTTCCAGATCTATAAAATAAGGGTTTCCGGCAAACGTCGAAAAAGGCTGGTAAGGGGAATCTCCATAACCTGTCGGTCCCAAAGGCAACACCTGCCATTTGGACTGTCCCGCCTTTACCAAATCGTCAATAAAATCATATGCTTCCTTGGAAAAACATCCTATTCCATAAGGGGATGGCAAAGAAGAAATCGGAAGCAATACACCACTCGCTCTCATAATCTAATCCTCCACAAAAAAATTCACTTTAATAACCTTAACACAGACCTTGTTGCATTTCAAGCAAAGAGACAGGAGAAATTTTTTTAATTTTTTTTTAAAAAGGTGTTGACATTTCTTCATCTCTATAATATAATCTATTTTGTTGTGAGGCACGAATGAGTGTTTTACAGAATGTGCGCTTAGCTCAGCTGGATAGAGCGTTTGGCTACGGACCAAAAGGTCGGGAGTTCGAATCTTCTAGCGCACGCTGAAAGCATCTGCTATATGCAGATGCTTTTTTTGTACTCCCATGAAAAAAGATGATGGTTTATAACCGAATCACCTTTTCTCCCTGATATTTTTCTCTGTATTCATTTGGCGTCATTTCATATCTTTCCCTGAATTTTCGATAAAAATAACTGTTATTTTCATATCCCACTGCTGATACCACATCATTTACGGGAAGTTCTGTTTCCATTAAAAGCTCCACTGCCTTTCGAAACCGTCTTCTTTGCAATAACTCCTTATAAGTATGCCCTGTACTCTGTCGAATCAGTCTGCTGAGTCCGGAAATATTCTGGTTTAACATATCACATAATTCTGTCAGGGTTCCATCTTTATAGTTCTCATCAATATATTTCAGTGTTGTCATAACCATCATATTTTTGTACTGATTGGGAGTATTCTCTTTCAGAGTGCGAACCGCATTCAACAAATGAAGAAATACCAGTCCCATGGTATGCTGATTAATCTGATCTTCATTTCCCTGTTTATGAACCAGAGAATCGATCATATTTTCCATAAGATTTTGAATCTGAAGATTTTCAGATACCTGAAAATAAAGATACTGGCTGGTTCCGTTTTTTTCTTTTAAGGTATTCACCAAAAAATCCGCCAAAACATTATTTTTCTCAATCATGGAAAATGCTGTATCAAAAAATTCCGGAAGCACAATAAAATTGATGGCAATATCTTCTGCTCCGGTGGGAAGTATTTCATGCTCCACATACTGGTTTAAAAACAAAAGCTCCCCCTGCTTTACACTTACCTGTTCTCCGTTGATGATGTGAGTCACCTTCCCCTGACACACATAAAATACTTCGATATAATTATGTCCATGATTGGGAAAATGCACAAATCTGGTATGAGGCCGAACCGTGATCAATTTTCCTTCCTGTAAAAGCTTTTCACTTTCAACAGTAAAATGCTTTTTACTTGTATACAATCCTCTCTGTATGTCTGTCTTCCCTTCCAGAATTGCCTGCTCCTCTTCTGTGATGGGTTTTAATAATTCTAATAATCCATCCCTCATACCAAGACTCCTTTTCTCGCTTTACTGTGATTATATCAAATCACCGCGATAACGGCTAGTCTTGATGAATAAACTGTTACAATATTTTTAGCACTGTTTGATTTGACTCTTCTGTAAATTCCTTCTTAATGAAAAAAGAATTGCCGCATATCCATTCCCATGCAGCAATTCTTTTTTCGTTTTATTTACTTACTTTTCCTAATCCCATTTCCTGACAGATATTCAGAATATGATCCCCAATTCTTTCAAAGTCCGTAAGCAACTCGGAATAAATAATACATCCTTCTTCTGAACAGGTTCCTTTCTGCATCCGTTCCAACTGACGTTTTCTGTAATCCTCTGTCATATCATCGATATCCTGTTCCATTTGCTCAATATAGGTTATCGTCTGGCGGTCATTTAACTTCATTTTACTCAACGTATTCAATGCCTCCTGACAAATCTCCTGCATCTCATCCAGTTCCACCAGAACTTCTTTTGAAAATGTAATTCCCTGTTTCTCAATCATCTTCGTATATTCGCAAATATTCAGGGCATGATCTCCGATTCTTTCCAGATTACCACAAACCTTAAATAACGCACTGATATACTGAGAATCCGAAGGATTACTCTCTGTTACAAGAACTTTAGAAATATATTTTGAAATTTCTTTATTTAGATAATCAATATACTCTTCTCTTTCTCTTACTTCTTCCAGAAGAACCGTACTTCCACTTTTTACAGCTTCAAAACTCTTTCCCACATTTACCTTCGCCATCTCCAACATACGGTTCAACTCATTAACAATCCCTGTAACTGCAATGGCAGATGTACCTATCTGCGCATCTCTTTTCTGCTCCATAGGGTGAATATATTCCAGATGCATAATATCCACAGCTTCTTCTTCCTGTTTCTCCGGAAGAATCTTCGTTGCCAGCTCTGCCAGTTTATTTCCAAATGGCAACAACAACAGAGTAGTTGCAATATTAAATAATGTATGCATATTGGCAATCTGTGCCGGGGCATTTCCCGGAGTGATACTTTCTACCAAAGTAGTCAATGGTAAAAATACGCAGACTATCGTAAAAATTGTAGTACCGATCACATTAAAGAGCAGGTGAATAATTGTAGTCCGTTTCGCATTTTTTGAAGTTCCTATGGAAGCTAATACTGCAGTGATACACGTTCCAATGTTCTGACCAAATAATACGAACACTGCACTGTCTAATCCGATCAGTCCGCTGGCAGCCAACGCCTGTAAAATACCTACAGATGCTGAAGAAGACTGAATGATAGCCGTAAAAATCATACCTGCCAAAATACCTAAAACCGGATTAGAGAATTTTGTCATCAGTGAAATGAAACTCTCAGATTCCCGCAACGGCATCATGGAAGAACTCATCATGCCCATACCGATAAATAACACACCTAATCCCGCAATAATTAACCCGATATGATGAACTTTTTTCTTTTTGGTAAACATAATCAAGGCAACTCCTGCAAATGCCAGAAGCGGAGCTATTTCTCCGATATCCAGTGCAATCAACTGTCCTGTAATCGTTGTACCAATGTTAGCGCCCATAATAATCCATACTGCCTGGCGTAATGTCATCATACCCGAATTAACAAATCCTACTACCATAACAGTCGTGGCGGATGAGGACTGAATCACTGCAGTAATTCCTGCTCCTACCAGTACTCCAAGAAAACGATTGGCTGTCAGCTTTTCCAAAATTTGCTTCATTCGGTTTCCCGCCGCTGCCTCCAGACCATTACTCATCATCTGCATTCCATACAAAAATAAAGCAAGACCGCCAAGCAGGCTGAAAAAATCTGTAATTTTCATATACTTCCTCCGATGTCTTTTGACTAAATTTTACTTCTTTTTTATTAGTTCATTACATTTATAACTTCTGGAAGAAAAATATGCAAGTCATTATACAGAGATTTAACCAACTTTACTTTGATTTAACTTAAGAATACTATTGAAACGGGGATGTTCGATACAGAAGAGGTAATTCATCTATATCTGCCCAAAAACAACAAAAAAACGCCTGCATTTAACAGACGTTTTTCAAAATAAAAATGGGACCTACAGGGCTCGAACCTGTGACCCTCTGCTTGTAAGGCAGATGCTCTCCCAGCTGAGCTAAGATCCCATTTGTCATGAAGAATACTTCATGAACGACCCAGAAGGGACTCGAACCCTCGACCTCCGCCGTGACAGGGCGGCGCTCTAACCAACTGAGCCACTAGGCCATAATATATTTTTTAAAATAGCAACCAAATGGACCTTCGGGGACTCGAACCCAGGACCGACCGGTTATGAGCCGGTTGCTCTAACCAACTGAGCTAAAGGTCCAAACCATTTAAAAAATGGAAGCCGATGATCGGACTCGAACCGATAACCTGCTGATTACAAATCAGCTGCTCTGCCAATTGAGCCACATCGGCTTAATGCACCTCAAAATACCAGGTTGCTATCAATGACTCCGACGGGAATCGAACCCGTGTTACCGCCGTGAAAGGGCGATGTCTTAACCGCTTGACCAC
>JAXEUM010000078.1:0-25138 GCA_034114925.1 Oliverpabstia sp. | reverse complement strand
CTTTCTGTACTTTTTTTCTTCCTTTCAGCCAGGTCTTATCTCTCCACCGGAATTTAGTAAGATCCGCAACCACAGAAGCATTGGCAGGACGAAGTTCTGCCGCATTGGCATAAGGGTCTGCCTTCAGATAAGTAAGGCCATCTCTTAATTTTAATTCATATTTATAAATCGCTCCTACAGGCACATCCGGGATAAATAACTCATAAATTCCTGATACAGGCAAAAGATTCATCTGATACATTCTTCCATCCCAGTTATTAAAATCTCCCACCACGCTGACTCTCATGGCATTGGGAGCCCATACTGCAAAATAAACACCGGACACTCCGTTGACCGTCATGGGATGTGCCCCTAATTTTTCATAAATATCATAACAAATCCCATTCGTAAACTTCTGTTCCTCCTCAAAGGTAATCTGTGAAAGAAATGCATAGGCATCGTGATATTCTCTCTGTCCATCCTCTTCTTCCACAAGATACACATATTCCGGAATCTCTTTTCCCGGAACTAAAACTGCAAAGAATCCTCCGTCATCCTCTTTCACCATGGGATATACTTTTCCATCAGAAATCGTTTTCAGGCTGACTTCATTTCTGTCTGGAAAAAAACACTGTACCAGAATGCCATCCTCTGTCACTCTCGGCCCCAATATAGATTTTGGTGAATTTTCTTCTGAATATACGACAGTTTCTATCTCCGGCCAATCCATATATCCATATAATTTGTCTGACATCTCTCCTGTACCTCCTCATATTCTTTCTCAAAACCATTCCGAACTTTCAGAATTACCTGCTCAATTCATTTTATCATTTTTATTTACAGAATACAAGATTTCCATGAAGTTCTTTTATTATCAAAACATCTCAAACGGAATGAATCAGCAATCCGCTGCGAAGTTTCGGCTCAAACCAGGTAGATTTCGGCGGCATCAGTTTTCCTTCATCTGCCACAGCGAACAACTCTTCCATAGATGTGGGATACAGGGCAAAAGCGACACCTCCCTGTTCTTCTGTTATCCGTTCCAGCTCCTTCAGTCCCCGTATTCCACCGATAAAACGGATTCTCTGATCCGTCTTCGGATCTCGGATTCCCAACAGGGGACACAATACTTCTCTTTGCAGAAGAGATACATCCAGATTTTCTACCACATCCCCACACACCTGTGCTGATTTTTCTTCCAACAAATACCACCGATGTTCCAGATACATGGTAAATTGTCCCTTTCTACCAGGGTGTGACGCTTCTTTCAAAGGTATCACAGAAAATTTCTCCTTCAACACGCGGAGAAATTCATCCCCTGTTTTTCCATTCAGATCTTTTACCCAGCGATTGTAATCCATCACCAGCAAATCTCTGTCTGCAAACAGCACACCCAGAAAATACTCATATTCCGGCTTTTTTCCCTCAGGAAAAAAGGGCTTCTCTCTCTTTCGCTTTTTTTGCGCCAGGCGAACAGCGGAAGCTGCTCTGTGGTGTCCGTCCGCAATATAAAGTCCGGGAACTTCCTGAAATAATTTCTCAATCAATAAAATATCTTCCTTCTGATCGATCACCCACACTCGATGATGAATTCCGTCTTCCGAGATAAAATCATACACCGGCGATGCTTTTTTCTTTTCCCGCAGCAGTTCGTATATGTTCTCCTGATACCGATACGCCAGGAATATGGGACCCGTCTGTGCCTTGCAGACCTCCACATGGCGCGTCCTGTCTTCCTCCTTCTCTTTCCTAGTATTTTCATGCTTTTTTATAATCTGTTTTTCATACTCCTCCACAGAGACACAGGCGCCCAGACCCGTCTGTACTCTCCCGTTCATCGTCAGCTCATAAATATAAAATGCCGGAAACTCCTCCTGAATAAATTCTCCTTTTTCTTTCATATTCTGTAATGTTTCAGAAGCCTTCTCATATACCTGGGGAGAATAGATATCTACACCGTCTTCCAACTGCGTCTCTGCTCTGTCAATCTTTAGAAAAGACAGAGGATTTTCCCTTACGATTTTTCTTGCCTCCTCCCGGGTATATACGTCATAAGGCAAAGCTGCAATTTTTTCTGCCAGATCTTCTCTCGGTCTTACCGCCCGAAATGGTTTTACTACTGCCATTACTTCTCTCCTTTCCCTGTTTCTGAAAAGCTGTTCCCTGTAGAAAAAAAGACCGTTGCATCCAGTCCGGAGACTGGATGAACCAACAGCCTTTCTCTCATTATTTTACCACACGTACTTTCAGTACGCCTTCAATGGTTTCCAGTTTTTTAATAATTTCTTCATTGGCAGAAGATTCCAGATCGATCAAAGTATAGGCATAATCCCCTTTACTCTTATTGGTCATATCAGAAATGTTCATTCCCGCATCACCCAGAACCTTTGCAAACTGACTGATCATATTCACCACATTTTTATGATTGATCGCCACACGACCTTTCACCATACACCGTCCCATATCACAGTTTGGATAATTGACAGAATTGTGAATATTTCCATTTTCCAGATAATCCCGGATTTCTTTCACTGCCATCAAAGCACAATTATCTTCTGATTCTTCTGTAGACGCCCCCAGGTGAGGAGTCACCAGAGTATTCTTTGCTCCAGCCACGATAGGATTGGCAAAATCTGTCACATATTTTTTTACTTTTCCGCTTTCTAATGCTTCCACAAGAGCATTTTCATCCACAAGAAGATCTCTGGAGAAGTTCAATAAAACTACTCCCTCTTTCATCATCCCGATACTGTCCTTGTCAATCATTCCTTTGGTGCTGTCCAAAAGAGGAACATGGAGAGTAATATAATCACATTCCCGGAAAATATCTTCCACATTGCTGATATGTTTGATCTCTCTGGATAATTTCCAAGCTGTATCTATAGAAATATAAGGATCATATCCGTACACTTCCATTCCCAGATAGATTGCTGTATTGGCAACCATGGCTCCGATGGCTCCCAGACCGATCACACCCAGCCGTTTTCCTTTGATCTCACAGCCGGCAAATTGCTTTTTCTGTTTCTCAGCCAGTTTCCCGATATTCTCATTTGTCTTTTGCTGTTCAATCCACTCAATACCTCCCACTATATCGCGGGAAGCCAGCAGCATACCGGCAATCACCATCTCTTTCACACCATTGGCATTGGCTCCGGGAGTATTAAATACCACAATTCCCTGTTCGGAACACCGTTCAAGGGGAATATTATTTACTCCTGCCCCTGCCCTTGCCACTGTTTTCACATTTACAGGAATCTCCATCTCATGCATGGCAGCGCTTCTTACAAGAATCGCGTCCGCCTCCTGCATATCCTGCGTTTCTGTATAATCTGCCGTGAAGCTGTCAAGACCCACTGCTGAAATAGGATTCAGACATTTATATTGAAACATATTACAGATTCTCCTTTTCAAATTTTTTCATGAATTCCACCAGAGCTTCCACACCTTCTATTGGCATGGCATTGTAAATACTTGCTCTCATACCGCCAACACTACGGTGTCCTTTCAGATTTTCCAGTCCGGCCTCTTTTGCTTCTTTTACAAATTTATCATCCAGATCCGGATTTCCTGTAACAAACGGGACATTCATCAAAGAACGGGATTCTTTTTCCACTGTTCCATGGAAAAGTTTACTCTCATCCAGAAAATCATACAGAATCTTTGCTTTCTTTTCATTGTGTTCCTTCATAGCTGCCAGACCACCCTGTTTTTTCAGCCATTTGAACACTTTGCCACACATATAGATGCAATAGCAATTTGGCGTATTATACATAGAACCTGCATCTGCATGGGTTTTGTATTTCATCATGGTAGGAGTTCCCGGGAGAACATCATCTGTAATCAGATCCTCACGGACAATGGCGATCACCATGCCCGCAGGACCAATATTTTTCTGTACACCGCCATAGAGGATCGCATATTTGCTCACATCTACCGGCTCTGACAGGAAGCAGGAGGAAACATCCGCTACCAGGTCTTTCCCCTTTGTATTGGGAAGTTCCTTAAACTTCGTGCCATAAATCGTATTATTTTCACAAATGTATACATAATCCGCATCTTCGCTGACAGGAAGATCTGAACAGTCCGGAATATAGGAAAACGTTTTATCTTCCGAGGAGGCAATCTTGTTCGCCTTGCCGTATTTTTGCGCTTCCTGCCATGCTTTTTTTGCCCACTGCCCTGTCACAATATAGTCAGCTACTTTATTCTTCATGATATTCATGGGAATCATGGCAAACTGAAGGGAAGCTCCCCCCTGCAGAAACAATACTTTATAGTTATCCGGGATATTCATAAGCTCTCTCAGATCCTTCTCCGCTTCCTGAATAATCTGATCAAAAGCTTTGGAGCGATGGCTCATCTCCATCACAGACATTCCTGTTCCATTGTAATCCATCATCTCTGCCTGTGCTTCCAGAAGAACTTCTTCCGGCAATACTGCCGGTCCTGCTGAAAAATTATATACTCTACTCACCTTATCTCCTCACTTTCGCGTTATCACTTTACTATGATACTATACCGAATACTATACGCCTGTGAAAATTTTTTGTCAAGATACTTTTATAATGCTTTATAAGTCGTAACAGTTCAGCCCGCACCATTCGTAAAACCGCACTGCGTGCTTATCGTGGCTGACACCACTGTTTTACTCATAAATGGGCGCTCAGCTCATACAGATGTCCGCTTGCAAAAATATGCAAGCATATTTTGTGCTTCCCGTACACTGTATGGCTGAACTGTTACTATAAGTCGTCCTCATCAAATACTTCTTCAATCGGTGCTCCAGCCGGAACCATAGGAAATACCTTGTCATCTCTGTCTATCTGACAGTCAATAACTACTGTGGTGTTCAGTTCGATTGCCTTTTCAATCGCCGGACCTACTTCTTCTTTTTTCGTAACCCGGATGCCCACAGCTCCCATAGATTCTGCAAATTTCACAAAATCCACCTTATCTTCCAGCATGGTATTGGAATAACGGTGATCGTAGAACAGTGTCTGCCACTGACGCACCATTCCCAGCACATGGTTATTAATTACAATCTCGATAAGAGGCATATTATTTCTGGCTGCTGTGGCTACTTCGTTCATATTCATGCGGAAACATCCGTCTCCTGCCACATTGACAACTATCTTGTCCGGACATCCGAATTTTGCACCGATGGCAGCTCCCAGACCATATCCCATAGTTCCCAGACCGCCGGAGGTCAACAGCGTTCTGGGATTTTTATATTTATAATACTGGGCAGCCCACATCTGATGCTGTCCTACGTCTGTCACCACGATGGCTTCTCCTTTTGTCACCCGGTAAAGCTCTTCAATTACCCAGGGACCTGTCAGACCGTCCTGATTATATTTGAGAGGATATTTCTCCTTCATCTCTTCAATTTCTCTGATCCATTCTTCATGATTTTTTGGATGGATTCTTTTGTTCAATTCTTTTAATACTTCTTTTACATCCCCGATGATGCTGCAGTCCACCTGAATATTTTTATTAATCTCTGCCGCATCCACATCGATCTGAATAATCTTGGCATTTTTAGCAAATTTGGAGGCATTTCCGGTTACACGATCTGAAAATCTGGCTCCCACAGTAATCAGCAGATCACACTTTGTCACACCCAGATTGGCAGTTTTGGTTCCGTGCATTCCCAGCATACCGGTATACAGATCGTCTGTTCCGTCAAAAGCTCCTTTTCCCATCAGAGAATCCGTTACCGGAGCATTTAATGTATGGACAAATTCATCCAGTTCTTCCTTTGCACCGGATATTACAGCGCCGCCGCCCACGAAAATGTAGGGGCATTTGGATGCATTGATCAATTCTACCGCCTGACTCAAATCATCATCCCTCATCTCAGAAGTATACGGCGGCACCACTACAGGTTCCTTGTAAATATACTCTGTACTCAATGCAGTAACATCTTTTGTGATATCTACCAGAACCGGTCCCGGTCTTCCGCTTTTTGCGATCACAAACGCACGACGGATGGAATCCGCCAGTTTTGTAACATCCTTTACAATCATACTATGCTTGGTAATCGGCATTACCACACCTGCAATATCAATTTCCTGGAAACTGTCTTTTCCCAGAAGGTTCGTTCCCACGTTCGCCGTAATAGCTACCACAGGAATAGAATCCATATAGGCAGTGGCGATACCTGTTACCAGATTGGTAGCTCCCGGACCGGAAGTAGCAAGGCAGACGCCTACTTTTCCTGTCGCACGGGCATATCCGTCCGCAGCATGGGCAGCTCCCTGCTCGTGAGAAGTCAGGATATGATGAATCTCATCACTGTGTTTATATAATGCATCATAAATATTCAGGATGGTTCCTCCCGGATAACCGAAAACAGTATCCACACCCTGTTCCTTTAAACATTCAATTACGATTTCCGCACCTGTCAATTGCATCCTTTTTTCCTCCTTGCTGTTATTTTTAAGGTATTTCAGAACTATTCAGCAGTCCACTATCCACCACTGAACAGTTTTACGATATTTCAAGAATGGCTCCCCTGTTTCCGCTGGTTACCATTGCTGCATAACGTGCCAGATATCCGGTAGTTACCTTTGGTTCTCTCGGCTGCCATGCCTCTCTTCGTTTCTCTAATTCTTCATCGGAAACAAGTAATTCCAGTTTTGTCTCCGGTATATTTACACGAATCCGGTCTCCCTCTTCAACCAAAGCAATAGGACCGCCTACTGCTGCCTCCGGTGAAACATGACCAATGGAAGCTCCACGGGATGCTCCGGAGAAACGTCCATCTGTAATCAATGCCACAGAAGAACCCAGCCCCATACCGGCTATAGCAGAAGTAGGATTCAACATTTCTCTCATACCCGGACCGCCCTTGGGACCCTCATATCGGATCACAACCACATCACCGGCAACAATTTTTCCGCCTTTGATGGCGTCAATGGCATCTTCTTCACAGTCAAATACCCGAGCAGGACCTTCATGTACCATCATTTCCTCACATACGGCGCTTCGTTTTACCACTCCTCCATCGGGAGCCAGATTTCCGGTAAGCACTGCCAGACCGCCGGTCTCGCTGTAAGGATTCTCAACGGAACGGATCACCTGAGGATCACGATTGATACAGTTTGCAATATTTTCGCCTACCGTCTTTCCTGTCACTGTCATACAATCCAGATACAGAAGATTTTTCTTTGACAATTCATTCATGACTGCATATACGCCGCCGGCTTCATTCAGATCTTCCATATATGTAGGACCTGCCGGAGCCAGATGACACAGATTTGGTGTTTTTTCACTGATCTCATTGGCAAAAGTAATGTCAAAATCAAAACCGATCTCATGGGCAATCGCCGGCAAATGAAGCATACTGTTGGTAGAACATCCCAGCGCCATATCCACGGTAAGTGCATTTAATACGGCTTCTTTTGTCATAATATCTCTGGGACGGATATTTTTACGGTACATTTCCATAACCTGCATACCGGCGTGTTTTGCCAGCTTAATTCTCTCCGAATAGACTGCCGGAATGGTTCCGTTCCCCCGAAGTCCCATACCCAGCACTTCTGTCAGACAGTTCATACTGTTGGCAGTATACATACCGGAGCAGGAACCACAGGTGGGGCAGACTTTATTTTCAAATTCTTCCACATCTTCTTCTGTCATAGATCCTGCCGCATAGGAGCCTACAGCCTCAAACATACTGGAAAGACTTCTTTTTTGTCCATGAACATGACCTGCCAGCATGGGACCGCCGCTGACAAATACGGTAGGTACATTGATTCTGGCTGCCGCCATCAACAGTCCGGGGACATTTTTATCACAGTTAGGTACCATTACTAGCGCGTCAAACTGATGCGCCATAGCCATAGCTTCTGTGGAATCTGCGATCAGATCTCTGGTAACCAGAGAATATTTCATACCGATATGTCCCATAGCGATACCGTCGCATACGGCAATTGCCGGAAATACAATGGGAGTTCCTCCCGCCATAGCTACCCCCTGTTTTACCGCATTTACTATTTTATCCAGATTCATATGTCCTGGTACTATTTCATTATAAGAACTTACAATTCCCACCAGTGGTCGTTCCATCTCTTCTTTTGTCATTCCCAGAGCATTGAAAAGGGAACGGTGGGGAGCCTGCTGCATCCCTGTCTTTACTGCATCACTTCTCATAATATTTCATCCTTTCTCCCAAAAATCATATTTTATTTTTGATTATTTCACACGTTCTGCGATCAGATCACCCATCTCGGCTGTTCCCACACAGGTACAGCCTTCCGACATAATATCACCGGTACGATATCCTTCCCTCAAAACTGCCTGAACTGCCTGTTCTACCGCATCCGCTTCTTTATCCAGATTCAGAGAATAACGAAGCAGCATAGCTGCTGATAATATGGTAGCGATAGGATTGGCAATTCCTTTTCCTGCAATATCCGGGGCGGAGCCATGACTGGGTTCATAAAGTCCAAAACTGGTTTCATTCAGACTGGCAGAGGAAAGCATTCCAATAGAGCCTGTTACCATACTTGCCTCATCTGAAAGAATATCCCCAAACATATTTTCCGTCAAAATCACATCAAACTGACCCGGATTATGCACTAACTGCATGGCACAGTTATCTACCAGCATATGCTCCAGCGTAATATTCGGGTAGTCCTTTGCCACATCCTCCACCACACTTCTCCAGAGCCGGGAGGAATCCAGTACGTTTGCCTTATCTACACTGGTAACCTTTTTTCTTCGTTTTCCTGCAATCTCAAAAGCTTTTATTGTGATTCTTCGAATCTCATTTTCGTTATAGGAAAGGGTGTCGATTGCTGTTTTCATCCCATTTTCTTCCACAGTCTTTCTCTCTCCAAAGTAAAGACCTCCGGTCAGTTCACGAACTATAATCATATCAAATCCGTCCCCGATCCGTTCCTCTTTTAATGGACAGGCAGCTTTCAATTCCTGATACAGATACGCCGGTCTCAGATTCGCAAACAGGTTCAGGGCTTTTCGAATACCTAAGAGACCAGCCTCCGGTCTTTTGGATGGTTCCAGTTGATACCAGGGAGAAGTTTTTGCATCTCCTCCGATGGATCCCATCAAAACGGCGTCACTAGACTTTGCTTCTTCAATCGTCTCTTCTGTGAGAGGAACTCCATGAACGTCTATGGAAGCGCCGCCCAACAACAGATTCTTATATGTAAAGCTGTGACCATACAAGTCACATACTTTATCCAATACTTTTTTAGCTTCATTCACGATTTCCGGTCCGATTCCATCTCCACGGATCAATGCGATCTTATAATTCATATCCTTTCATCCTTTCTCTCTCTAACTCTTTACTCTGTTACAGAATATAATAATCTATTTCTTCAAGTTTTTCAAGAAAAAAAGATTTCACATTGTTTTTGACATCCGGTAGGGGTGGCGGCGCAGCCTCCCAGGGCAGTTTCTCTCAACTCAAAGGGAATTCTTCTGCCCACCCGGTACATGGCGTCCACCATCTCATCAAAAGGAATCAAATGTTTCACCCCACTGAGAGCCATTTCTGCACAGGTAAGGGCATTGGACACCCCGATGGCATTTCTGCTCTGACAGGGTGATTCCACCAGACCGGCAATAGGATCGCAAACCAGACCCAGCAGATTACTAAGAGCCATCGCTGCCGCCGAAAGACACTGGGAAGGATCTCCTCCAAAAAGTTCTACCGCTGCCGCTGCCGCCATAGCAGAAGCAGCTCCCACTTCCGCCTGACATCCTGCTTCTGCTCCTGCCACGGAAGCATTTCTCATCATCAGATATCCCACTGCCCCGGCTGTGTAAAGACTGTCCAGAATCTGCTCGTCCGTAAAATCATAGACCTCCTGCAAAGCCAGTAAAAGTCCGGGAACTACACCGGAAGAACCTGCTGTGGGAGCAGCTACGATCAGTCCCATAGAAGCATTCAGCTCCAGCACTGCCATAGCGTGGACAATGGCTCTTGACAGCACTTCACCACAGATGGATTTGCCATCTCTTCTGTGCTGACGAATCTTTTCTGCCTCTCCTCCGATCAGTCCTCCCACGGATTTTACCGGATGCTCCAGAGATTCATGCACAGAATTTTTCATGATTTCCAAAGCTTTTTTCATTTTTTTATCACAATCACAGGCTGTCATATCCATGAGAAATTCTTCCCTTTTTCTCATGATGGCAGAAATAGGAAGTCCCTCTTTCTCACATATTTCCAGTAATGACTTTCCACTGTTAAAATCCATACTTTACCTCCTATATCTGAATCAGCATCAAATCTTCCACGTTGACATTTTTCCGAATACCGTCCAGAACTTCTTCCGGAATCTTTTCGTCTGATTCCACAATCGTATAGGCTCTGGCGCCTTTCTGTTCCCGAAACAATCTCATAAATGCGATATTGGCATTTACCTGGCTCAGGCAATTGGTTATATGAGCCACCACCCCCGGTTTATCATTCTGGATCACAATCAGGGTACTGTATTCTCCGGTAAATTCCACTTCCACGTCATTTAATTTTACAATTTTTATCTTTCCCCCGCCTACAGAGACTCCCCGAACTGTCATCACAGAATCATCGGTTCCTGTCATACGGATATCCACTGTATTGGGATGAACCTCATCCTCCGTGGTGTTTTTTTCAAAATGAAAGTGAAGTCCCTTTTCTCTGGCAATCTGAAAGGAATCCCTGATTCTCAAATCATCCGTCTCAAATCCCATGATTCCTCCTACCAGCGCCCGGTCTGTACCATGCCCCTGATATGTTTTGGCAAATGAACCATATAGCGTAAACACCACATCTTTGATTTCTTTTTGAAATAATTTTCCTGCAATCCGTGCCACACTGGCTGCTCCCGCTGTATGGGAACTGGAAGGACCTACCATATTAGGACCGATCACATCAAAAACACTGATCAATGACATCTGTCTATTTCCTTTCTCACTGAGTTTCTTTTTTATTAAAAAAGGCCGCCGCACTATTGTGCGACAGCCTTCCGACTTTTATGCATTTGCATCTTCTGCTTTTTCTACTTCTGCAATCGCTGCTTTTTTCATAGGAATTCTACAGTTTTTGTTGTTACCGAATTCTACGATTACATCTTCATCTGTGATATCGATAACCACACCATAAAATCCGCCTGTAGTAACTACTGCATCTCCCACTTCCATATCGGCAAGCATAGCTGCAACCCGCTTCTGTTCTTTCTTCTGCGGACGAATCATCATAAAATACATCAGGCCAAAAAGCACTACGATCCACAAAATGCTGAAAATTCCCATTCCGGCTTCTGCCATAACTACTGACATCTCATTTTCCTCCTGCATATCAATCTACCCTATTTTAGGGCGTTGATACTACTATACACAAAAATATAGATTTCGGCAAGTTCTTTTTACTGATTTATTTTACTTTTCAAACCTTTTTCCATGTTTGATATCATTCTCCGCAAATCCGTCTAATTTTTGTCTCTTATATTCCTGATAACGCCCTTCTTCAATCGCCTGGCGGATCTCTGTCATCATGTTGTTATAGAAGTACAGATTATGAAGCACGCAAAGACGCATACCCAGCATTTCTTTTGCTTTTAATAAATGACGGATATATCCTCTGCTGTAATGACGGCAGGCAGGACACTGACATCCCTCCTCAATCGGGCGGTCATCCAATTCATATTTTGCGTTGAAGAGATTTAATTTTCCCTGATTGGTATATACGTGACCGTGACGGCCATTTCTACTGGGATATACACAGTCAAAGAAATCCACTCCCCGGTCTACTGCCTCCAGAATATTAGCCGGAGTTCCCACTCCCATCAGATAAGTAGGTTTGTTTAATGGCAGATGAGGAACCACCTGCTCCAGAATATGATACATCTCCTCATGCGTCTCACCCACTGCCAGTCCGCCTACTGCATAACCATCCAGCTCCATCTCGCTGATTCTTTTTGCATGATCGATACGGATATCATCAAAGATAGCGCCCTGATTGATACCAAAAAGCAACTGGTGTTTATTGATGGTATCCTCCAGACTGTTCAAACGATTCATCTCTCTTTTGCATCGCTCCAACCAGCGGGTAGTCCGATTTACAGAATTCTCCACATAACTTCTCTCTGCCACACTGGAAGGACACTCGTCAAAAGCCATGGCAATGGTAGACGCCAGATTAGACTGGATCTGCATACTTTCCTCCGGTCCCATAAAAATCTTGCGCCCGTCAATATGAGAATTAAAGTATACCCCTTCTTCTTTGATTTTCCGCAGTCCCGCCAGGGAAAATACCTGAAATCCGCCGGAATCTGTCAATATGGGACGATCCCAGTTCATAAACTTATGAAGACCACCCATTTTTTTAACAATTTGATCTCCCGGTCTTACATGAAGATGATACGTATTGGACAATTCCACCTGAGTTCCTATATCATACAAATCCGTAGTTGCCACTGCGCCTTTAATAGCAGCGGCAGTTCCCACATTCATAAATACCGGGGTCTGGATTGTTCCGTGAACAGTCTGAAATTCTGCACGTTTTGCGTTACCGTCCCGAGCTATAATTTTATACATAAATGCACCTTTCTTTCCTGTAAATTTCCATATATGTGTAATAGTATATCTGTTCTCTCGGGGATTTTCAATAAATATTTCACAAAAAGCCATGAAATTTCACCAAATATCGTTTTTTTCCACATTGCCATCTGTCAATAAATGTCGTATAATCGTTTCGTCTGGAGAAATCTCAATCTACTTATTTATAATAGGAGGGCGTAATGTGCGAAGTGATTCGTCCGTCTTTGAACCTGGCTATCACAACAGGAACCTGTTATAAGTCATAAAAAGGAGGTGGCAGCTATTACTGCTGCAACAAACACAACACATACATATACACTGGGAATCGATATCGGTTCCACAACAGTGAAAATTGCTGTTTTAAACGAACAACATGAAATTCTTTTTGCCGATTATGAACGGCACTTTGCCAATATTCAGGAAACCCTTGCCTCTTTGTTGGATAAAGCCTGTAAAAAACTGGGAGAACTTTCTGTTCATCCGGTGATCACCGGTTCCGGCGGCCTGGCTCTGGCTAATCATCTGGAGGTTCCTTTCGTACAGGAAGTTATTGCTGTTTCTTCCTCTCTTCAGGAACTGGCTCCCAAGACTGACGTAGCCATTGAATTAGGCGGAGAAGACGCAAAAATCATTTATTTTGAAGGTGGAAATATTGAACAGCGTATGAATGGAATCTGTGCGGGAGGTACCGGTTCCTTCATTGACCAGATGGCTTCTTTGTTACAGACGGATGCTTCCGGATTAAACGAATATGCCAAAAATTATCAGGCTCTATATCCTATCGCCGCCCGTTGTGGTGTATTTGCCAAGTCTGATATTCAGCCGCTGATCAACGACGGTGCAACAAAAGAAGATCTTTCTGCCTCTATTTTTCAGGCCGTAGTAAACCAGACCATCAGTGGTCTTGCCTGTGGAAAACCCATTCGGGGACACATTGCATTTCTGGGCGGTCCTCTTCATTTTCTTTCTGAACTGAAGCAGGCATTTATCCGCACGCTGAAGCTAGATGAGGAACATACCATTGTTCCCGAAAATTCCCATCTGTTTGCCGCTATCGGTTCTGCTCTGAACGCAAAAGAAGAAGTGACTGTATCTTTGCACCAGTTACAGGAAAAGCTGGCCGATTCTGTCAAACTGGAATTTGAAGTTGCCCGTATGGAACCATTGTTTGCTTCCAGGGAAGAATATGACGCCTTCAATGAACGGCAAAGTCAGTATAATGTGGCAACTGCCGATCTGGAAACTTACGAAGGCAATTGCTTTCTGGGAATTGACGCCGGCTCCACCACCACAAAAGCTGCCCTTGTGGGCGAGGATGGCTCTTTGCTCTACTCTTTTTACAGTAATAATAACGGAAATCCTCTTGCAACCACGATCCGGGCTGTTCAGGATATTTACAGCAGCCTGCCGGACACCGCAAGAATTGCCTATTCCTGTTCCACCGGATATGGAGAAGCCCTGATAAAAGCTGCTCTTTTACTGGATGAGGGAGAGGTGGAGACTGTTTCCCACTACTATGCCGCTGCTTTCTTTAATCCACAGGTTGACTGTATTCTGGATATCGGCGGTCAAGATATGAAATGTATCAAGATTAAGAATCATACCGTGGACAGTGTCCAGTTAAATGAAGCTTGTTCTTCCGGATGCGGTTCCTTTATTGAAACCTTTGCAAAATCTCTGAATTATAGTGTGCAGGATTTTGCAAAAGCTGCCCTCTTCGCAGAAAATCCCATTGATCTGGGAACCCGTTGTACGGTATTTATGAATTCCAAGGTAAAACAGGCGCAAAAAGAGGGAGCTTCCGTGGCAGACATATCCGCCGGTCTGGCTTATTCTGTTATCAAAAACGCTCTTTACAAGGTTATCAAAGTATCGGATGCTTCTGAGCTTGGAAAACAGATTGTAGTTCAGGGCGGTACTTTCTATAACGATGCAGTTCTCCGCAGTTTCGAAAAAATCGCTGACTGTGAAGCAATCCGTCCGGATATTGCGGGAATCATGGGAGCTTTCGGCGCAGCACTTATCGCCCGGGAACGGTTTGAAGACGGAAAAGAAACCACCATGCTCCCTATCGAAAAGATCAACAGCTTAAAATACACCACCAGTATGGCAAACTGTAAAGGCTGTACCAACAACTGCCGACTGACTGTCAACCGCTTCTCCGGCGGACGCCAGTATATCAGCGGCAACCGCTGTGAACGGGGAATCGGAAAACAGAAAAACAAAGAAAATATCCCCAATCTTTTCGATTACAAATACAAAAAAATATTTGGCTATACCCCACTGGAAGCCGATCAGGCTGTCCGGGGTAAAGTGGGAATCCCCCGGGTTCTCAATATGTTTGAAAATTATCCTTTCTGGTTCACCTTCTTTACGAAGCTGAAATATCAGGTGGTACTCTCTCCCACCTCCACCAGAAAAATCTATGAACTGGGTATCGAATCCATCCCCAGTGAATCGGAATGTTATCCTGCCAAGCTGGCACACGGTCATGTTACCTGGCTAATCAAACAGGGGGTTAAATTTATTTTCTATCCCTGCATTCCTTATGAGAGAACGGAATTTACTGATGCAGTTAATCATTATAACTGCCCGATTGTAACTTCTTATGCTGAAAACATTAAAAATAATGTGGACGAATTAAATGATCCTTCCATTATCTTCAGAAATCCTTTCCTGGCGCTTACGAATGAAGAGACTGCCAAGAAACGGCTGATAGAAGAATTTTCAGATCTTCCAGAAAAAGAAGTGGCTGCAGCAGCTCACGCAGCATGGAAAGAACTGGAGCATATGCGAAATGACATCCGCCGAAAAGGGGAAGAAACTCTGGCTTACATGGAAGCTACCGGAAGACGAGGGATTGTTCTTGCCGGACGTCCTTATCATATTGATCCAGAGATTCACCATGGTATTCCCGATATGATTACTTCTTACGGAATCGCCGTTCTCACAGAAGACTCCGTTTCTCACTTGTCTCCTTTGGAAAGACCTTTGCGGGTTAACGACCAGTGGATGTACCATACACGACTGTATGCAGCTGCAAACTTCGTAAAAGAGCGAGATGACTTGGATCTGATTCAGTTAAATTCCTTTGGCTGTGGACTGGATGCAGTCACCACCGATCAGGTACAGGAAATTCTGTCTGATAGTGGGAAAATCTATACCTGTCTAAAAATCGACGAGGTAAATAATCTGGGCGCTGCCCGTATCCGTGTTCGTTCTCTTCTGGCTGCTATCCGCACCAGAGCAAAACAAAAGGAACAGCGCGAAATTCATCCGTCTTCAATCAAAAAAGTAGTATTTACTGAGGAAATGAGAAAAAATTATACAATCCTCTGTCCGCAGATGTCGCCTATTCATTTTAATATTCTTCAGGCAGGTTTTAATGCCAGCGGATATAATTTAGAAATCCTTCCCAATGACAATAAGGAAGCTGTAGATGTCGGTCTGAAGTATGTAAATAACGATGCCTGCTACCCCTCTCTTATAGTCGTTGGACAGATTATGCAAGCTCTGCTCTCAGGCAAATATGATCTAAATCGAGTAGCTATTATTATGTCCCAAACAGGAGGCGGATGTCGTGCTTCTAATTATATCGGATTTATCCGCCGTGCTTTAAAAAAAGCCAATCTGGATCATATTCCGGTAATTTCAATTAACCTTAGCGGACTGGAAAGTAATCCCGGATTTAAAATCACTCCCGGACTGGCAAAACGGCTGGCATATGGCTGTATCTTCGGAGATATTCTGATGAAATGTCTCTATCGGATGAGACCTTACGAAATAAAAGAAGGTTCTGCCAATCGTCTTCACAGAAAATGGGAAAAAATCTGTATTGAATTTATCTCCGGCACTCACTTAAGCCACACCAAATTCAAACAGATTTGCCGTACAATGATTCGTGATTTTGATCATCTTCCCATCCACGAAGATATGAAAAAACCAAGAGTAGGCGTGGTAGGAGAAATCCTGGTAAAATTCCTCCCTGCAGCCAATAACTATCTTGTGGAACTTCTTGAAAAAGAAGGTGCAGAAGCCGTTGTACCCGATCTTCTTGATTTTATGTGCTACTGCTTCTATAACCAGAATTTCAAATTCAAATATCTGGGATTTAAGAAGACTTCTGCCCTCACAGGAAATATGGGAATCGCTGCTGTCAACTGGTTGAGAAGCGCAGCTACAGAAGAATTTAAGAAGAGCCGCCATTTTACTCCGCCTGCCAATATTGCAGATCTGGCAAGGATGGCTTCCCCTATCGTTTCTGTGGGAAATCAAACCGGAGAAGGATGGTTCCTCACCGGTGAAATGATGGAACTGATTCACGGAGGCACAAAAAACATTGTATGCACCCAGCCTTTCGGCTGTCTGCCCAATCACATTGTGGGGAAAGGCGTTATCAAGGCAATCCGCCGTTCTCATCCGGAAGCCAATATTGTAGCCATCGACTACGACCCGGGAGCTTCTGAAGTAAACCAGTTAAATCGAATCAAACTGATGCTGTCCACAGCAATCAAAAATATGTAATTACTCATAAAGGGACTGTTCGCAGTCCCTTTTATATTAAATAATATCGGATCAATGCATCTACCCATTCGATATCGAGAGGATTCTCCCCGAATTCATATGTCATAAGAAGGTTATCCATCGGGAAAATACCATTTTTTATATAGGTTTCCATTTTTTCAAATGCTTTACTTCTGTAAGAAGGATTGTCCATCAACCCAAAATGTTCCCAATATATTATTTTTGCTGTTTCCTGATGGAGTATAGTAAAATCTGGATAATATACCTTATCATCCAGCCACAATGCTGCTTCATATCGAAAAGGTATTCCATATTCCACAAATTTTAATACAATAAATGCTTCGGACTTTGACCGCACTTTTATTCCTGCAATAGTTTTTACATTTCTTTGTTCCGGATGAAAGGGATTTTGTTCATAGCTATCATCCATCCATTTTTTAGATTTTTCAGGGAGCGTATAGAGAATTGGCTGCAACAGTTCCTGAAATCCTACAGAATTTATTATTTTTGTTGAAGATTCTGCCGGACCATCCCGATGATATTTCAGATATGCATTAAGAGCTTTTAATTCCCGTTCTATTTCATCAAGCTTATATTCATAATATTTCTTCAAAGCCAGTTTTTCTGCCAGCTCTCTGTTCTTTTTAGAAATATAGACTCTGTGTCCATTCCTTCCCGAATTGGTATCCGTTAATTTTTGAAACCACTTGATCCCATGGGGACTTTTATGACAAAGCAAGGAGCCTTCCGGAAATTTTTCCAGATAGTTTTGAATTGTTACTTTCTCTTGCTCCAGTTTTCGCTTTTTTTCAAGAATCTGATGAGATAGGGTCATAAGATGTGCCTCCTTACTAGATATGCTTTATTGAATACTCAAGTTTATTGTACCATATCTCTAAATTAGCGGGAGGAATTTTACTGTTTTTTCATAAATCATCTTAAAATTTAATACATTATGGGAATTTCCTGAGATTTGCTGTGATTTTCCTGGGGAATCTGAGAGATTTGTTATGATTTTCTGAATGAACTTGAGAGATTTGTTGCGATTTCCCTGTTTTTGTAATTTACTCACCAGTTTTTCCCTAAAAAAGAGCTGATTTCCGAGAAAATCAGCTCTTTTTACTTACTTTTTGTTCTGTTTTAAGGATTTTTTGAAATTACTCACCATTTTTTTCTTAAAAAACATGGTGAGTAAAATTAGTTTTTCCCATTTTCGCAACAAAATCCCCGTTTTTCTGCCATTTAGGACAAGATTTTGCCATAAAAACTGGTGAGTAAATTCAATTTTTATCATTTTTGCAACAAATCTTCCAGTTTTGTGCTGGCAGAGCATGAATTTTGCAATAAAACCTCTTAGAATCCCTCTATTCTTCTTTGTTTTCTCAAAGCGTAGCGTTTTTCTCCGCCTTCCCATTCTGCTTTCTCGGATTCCGTTTCCACCAAAAGTCCGGGAACTTCAATGGGATGATGTTTTCCATCCACTGCCACCATTACCACATAGGCTCTGTTGATCATTTTGCGGATACCCTGGCGATTTTCCACGTAAGTATCTACTCTCACTTCCATGGAAGTTCGTCCTACGTAAGTGATTTTTCCCCGCAGAACAATCACATCATCTACGGTGGCTCCCGCCTTAAAATTCAGATTATCAATAGCCGCCGTAGTAATATCTGACTCACTGTGACGCATAGCCACGATACTTGCGATCTCATCAATCCAACTCATTAACTGACCGCCAAACAGATTTCCATATCCATTCAGATAAGTAGGTCGCATCAGATAAGTTTGTTCTGTCTGTGATTCCGATACTTTTTTATATTTTGCTTTCATATCTTCTGCCCTTTCTAACGAAATACCCGAATCATTCGAAGTACTTTCACAATATAATTTCCCATGGGGAATTTTCTCATCTGTTCCTCTGTCGTTTTCGTGATGATTACATACAGAATCAAATATACAACAAGAGCTAAAACCATGGCTACACCAAGACAAAGGATACGTACCGGAATCAGGAGATGAAGTCCGTAATATACGATCCAGGCGGTAACACCCATCCCTGCCGCTGCAAGAAATGGTTTTCCGTAACCATTGATAAAATCATTTTTATGACCAAGATACTTTCTCAGAGACATGGCATTTAAAACACACATACATACTGCAAATACCAGACTGGCCAGTAATACAGAAAATACTCCCATCTGTGGGAAGAAATAAGCACACACCGCCACCGTAATCACATTCAATATCAAAGATATGGCTGAATTACGAAGAGGAAGTTTTGGCTGACCGATAGCCTGAAGCACACCGTTGGTAATAGTTGACAACGCAGAGAATACTACCGTTACTGCTCCTGCCATCAATAACTGTCCGGACAAATCTGTACTTCTGGGGAATAAAATCCCTACAATGGGGAATCCCAGTACTGCCAGTCCCACCGCTGCCGGAATACATAAAAACATGGTAAGCTGAATTCCCTCATTAATCTTCCTGTTGGCGCTGTCAAATTGCTTCGTAATATATCTGGATGCAATCTCCGGCATCATAGCAGATGATGTGGCGCTTGATAAAGCCAGAGGAATATTAATCAACGTCAGGTAAGAATTACTGTATTCTCCCCACTGACTGCTGACTGTCTCTGCCGCTACCTTTTTCATATTCAAGATATCAGAAAATATCTTGGAATCCAGATAACCACTGGCATTATATACAAAAGTATTGAAAATAATAGGAGTAACCATAAGAAATATAATCTTCATCACATTTCCCAGACTCTCCTCCTGGGTATGACGGTCACTGGCGATTTTTCGTTTCAGTGTTTTTCGATTGATATAATATACAAATCCCATAAACAGAAGTCCCACGAAGACTCCTGCTCCCGTACCTAAAGTTCCTCCTGCCGCACCGTAAATCGCCCGGCTTTTCTCATCTGTTCCAAAGCTCTCGATCAACAGCCATGCTGCTCCCACACTGACGATAGCATTGGCAATCTGTTCCAGAACCTGTGAAATAGAAGTTGGCACCATGGTGCTGTGTGCCTGGAAGAATCCCCGCATAACACCTAAGATAGCGGACAAGAATATGGTAGGCGCCAGCATACGAAGCGCCAAAAGCGCCTCCTGCTGGTTGGTGGGAAGAAGATATTTTCCCAGGAAAAAGGCCACCAAAGCCGCCGCCCCGCCTACTGCTGCCGCATACAAAAGAGCCCCGTAAAATACTTTCTGGGCATTTCGATACTGCTTTAAGGCAAGACGTTCTGAAATTACCTTGGAAACAGCCATAGGAATACTATATGAGGAAATCAAAAGCAGGATCACATACACATTATTGGCATAACCGTAATATCCCAGTCCAACATTTCCCAAAATAGCGTTTAACGGACTTCGATAAAGAAGTCCGATAATTCTGGAAATCAATGTTGCCATCATCAAAAATGAAGCATTTTTTACTAACGCATTACTTTTACTCATGAAATTCTCCTGCCTTTACCTGTTCTCAATCTGCCAGTCAATGGGAGTAAGACCATGGCTGACCAGATACTCATTTGTTTTACTGAACGGACGGCTTCCAAAAAACCCCCGATATGCCGACAAAGGACTGGGATGAGGCGCCTCCAGAATCAAATGGCGCTGCGGATTCAACATACTCTTTTTCATCTGCGCAGGACGTCCCCACAAAATAAATACCATGGGACGCTCCTGAGCCGCCAAAACACGAATGGCTGCATCCGTAAATTCTTCCCAGCCGATTCCCCGATGGGAATTCGCCTGATGAGCCCTGACTGTGAGAACAGTATTCAAAAGCAACACTCCCTGTCTCGCCCATTTTTCCAGATAACCGTTATTGGGAATATAACACCCCAGATCATCTTCTAACTCTTTATATATATTCACCAGAGAAGGGGGAATATCCACATCCGGCTTCACAGAAAAACAAAGTCCATGCGCCTGACCTTCTCCGTGGTAAGGATCCTGTCCCAAAATTACCACCTTCACCTGCTCCAACGGCGTAAAATGAAAGGCATTAAAAATATCATCACCTGCCGGAAATATCTGGCGGGTTCCATATTCCTGCCCTACTGTCTCAAATAATTTTTTATAATATGGCTTATGAAATTCTCCCTTCAAAGCCTCTGCCCATGCTCCTGTAATCGGAGGCATCTGCCTCACTCCTTTCCTCATCTTATGTACTCTTTCCCTATAAACGAACAGGAATTCCCCGTTTTTTCAAATACTCTTTTACTTCCCGAATCTCCAGTTCTTTATAATGGAACAAGGATGCCGCCAACGCCGCATCTGCCCCTCCTTCGGTAACCGCATCATAAAAATGCTCTAACTTTCCGGCTCCACCGGAAGCAATCACCGGAATCGACACCGCATCGGCAATTGCCCGGGTCAGGGGAAGATCGTAACCTGCCTTCGTCCCATCTCCATCCATACTGGTAAGCAAAATCTCCCCGGCGCCTAATGTTTCCGCTTTTTTTGCCCACTCTACCGCATCCAGGCCCACATCGATCCGGCCTCCGTTTTTATATACATTCCATCCGCTTCCATCTTCCCGAAGCCGGGCATCAATCGCCACCACCACACACTGACTTCCAAACTTCAACGCCGCTTCTGAAATCAGTTCCGGGCGATTCAAAGCTGAAGAATTGATGGAAATCTTATCTGCGCCTTCCCGGAGCAGCAATTTAAAATCTTCTACCGTACGAATACCACCGCCTACCGTAAAGGGAATAAATACATTGGCAGCTACCTTGCGAACCATATCCACCACCGTATTTCTCTGATCTGAGGAAGCTGTAATATCCAAAAAAACAATCTCATCTGCACCGGCAGCATCATAAGCTCTGGCAATCTCCACCGGATCTCCCGCATCCTGAAGATTGACAAAATTCACACCCTTTACCACCCGTCCTCCATTGACGTCCAGACAGGGGATAATTCTCTTTGTCAACATATTACCGTTCCCCCTTTCCGGGAATTCCAACAAAATTCCTTAAAATATCCAATCCTACATGAGAACTCTTCTCCGGGTGGAACTGACAGGCAAACACATTCTCCTTTTCCACGGAAGCATGAATACAGGTACCGTAATCTGCTGTAGCAGTTACAATCCTTTCATCCCTTGCTTTCAGATAATAGGAATGTACAAAATAAACAAAAGAATCTTCTTTTATGCCCTGAAAAAGCCTTCCGGAATGAGGAAATGAAAGATTATTCCATCCCATATGAGGAATTTTCAAACCTTCAGCCGCAGGAATACGAAGAATCTCTCCTTCCAAAACTCCCAGACCTTCCACTCCGGGACTCTCTTCACTTCTTTCAAATAATAACTGCAATCCCAGACAAATACCTAAAAATGGAGTTTTCTCAGCGATCACCTGACGGATCACAGAAACAAGTCCAAAATGATGCAGATTCTCCATAGCATCCCCAAAAGAACCCACTCCGGGAAGAATCACCTTATCAGCAGCCAAAATCTCCCGGGAATCCCTGGTCACCAGCACCTCTTCTCCGATAAGCTGCAATGCCTTCTCCACACTTTTCAAATTCCCTGCATCATAATCTATCAGCGCTATCATAATATTTTCTCCTCATATATCTTCGACAAAAAATTCCACTTTCATTCTATCACAGTTTTTATTGCAACGCCACATCTAATATCATCATCACAAGAAAACCTGCACAAAATCCCCATATCCCATAATGGCGTTTTTTTACTGCATCAGGAATCAATTCCTCCATGACCACATAGAACATCGCTCCGGCAGAAAAAGCCAATAAATAAGAAAGAAGAGGCTGCAACCACCTGGTAAGTAAGATCATGGCAACAGAAGCCAAGGGTTCCACAGCTCCCGATAAAGCGCCCCAGACAAAAGAGCGTTTTCTGGAAATCCCCTGATTTCTAAAGGGCAGCGCCACAATAAAACCCTCCGGAAGATTCTGTATACCGATTCCGATTGCCAGAGCATAAGCAGAGGCTACCGTAACCCCATCAATACCGCTGCATACGCCGGCAAAAGCAGCTCCCACTGACAACCCTTCCGGAATATTATGAATTGTGACAGCAAATACCATAAGCAGATTCTTTTTCCAGTCTTTTTTATATTCCACCGTCCAACGGTATTCTTTCTTTTCCAGCCAGGCTACAAAACGATCCGTTCCCACAAGAAATAAGATTCCCAGAAAAAATCCCACCGCTGCCGGAATAAAGGAACATACACCTCTCCTCCCTTCCAATTCCAGAGCCGGAAGTAAAAGAGACCATATAGCGGCAGCTACCATCACACCGGAAGCAAATCCCATCAAACTCTGCTCCAGCCAATCTGGAACCTTCCCTTTCAGAAAGAAGATCAAAAATGCACCAAGCGTAGTTCCTGCAAAAGGAATCAGAATTCCAAAAATAATTTCCATAAAAATTCCTTATGAATTGTTATTACTGATAAGATATGCAAACAGCGGAGAAAATGAAACGAATCTCCGCTGTTTTACATATGCCTTTTATTTTTCTTTCATATATTTTCCCGCATCCTTCAGAAAACTGACTACAATCAGTACGATAACAGCCGCTATGGGAAATGCCGCCACAATACTTACAGACTGAAGATTGCTCATGGAACTTTCTGCAAACACCAGAGCAATGGGCAATAAAATCAAAAGGATACACCACAATAACTGAACGCCTTTATGGGGCTGCTCTCCCTGTCCCAATCGATGATAACTGTAACAGGAAGCAGTCAATGCAATAGAATCAAAGGACGTAGCGTAAAAAGCAACCATTGTCACAAGAACCAAAAGCAATACAAAGGGAGCGCAGGGCATGGTACGAATCATCTCAATAATCATGGAATACAAATCCCCTGTTTCCAGATACCGGGCAATAAAATCCGCTTTTCCACTGATCTGCATCCCCATTGAATAATTTCCAAGGACAACGAAACTTACAATAGTAGAACCCACTCCGAAGCCGTATCCTCCCAGAATCGTCTGACGAACCGTCCTTCCCCGGGAGATACTTCCGATGAAAAATGGCGCCGCCACACACCATACCATCCAGTAAGCCCAGTAATAGATTGTCCAGTTCTGAGGAAAATTATTTTCCCTAAGTGGATCTGTATAGGTAGACAGACCAATAAAATTCTGTATCATTCTCCCAAAGGAATCCACGCCCGTATCAATAATATATCGTGCTTTCCCGCTGAAAAGCAGGACAAAAAGAAGCAAGCCAAAAAACATATAGATACACGCTTTTGCCAGAAAACTGATTCCCTTAAATCCATGGAGAAGAGAATAGGTATAAACAAAACAAGTTACCAGCAAAATCATAATGGTCAGAACAGATCTGCTGACGGAAATCCCGAACAGATCATTGATAATGCTCGCCATCAGAGGAGTTGCCACACTGAAGGTTGTAGCTGTACCTGCAAGCAGGGCAAATACCGCCAACAGATCAATCACCCGTCCTGCCCAGCCGTCCGTATGTTTTCCCAGGATGGGACGGCAGGCTTCCGAATACTTCTGCCTGTCCCGTTTTCTCACATGAAGCATAAATCCAAAGGCAACTGCCAAAACAAGATAAAAACCCCAGGGAATAAAGCTCCAGTGGAACAGAGGATATACTCCCGCCCATTCCTGCATACTTCC
Source organism: Oliverpabstia sp. (assembly GCA_034114925.1). Lineage (GTDB taxonomy): Bacteria > Bacillota > Clostridia > Lachnospirales > Lachnospiraceae > Oliverpabstia. Next base: position 440 of record JAXEUM010000078.1, on the reverse strand, counting down.
CATTTCCTGTACATGAGGATCCGTGGCATACATGATCCATTCTCCAAAAGAATAAAATAATATATCCGCTGCCAGACCACAGGTAAACATCATCGAACCCCAGGAAAAAAAGGAATATTTCGGTTTTTCTCCCTTTTCTCCTAAAACAATGTCTCCATACTTAGATCCGGCAATAAAAAGAGACAACAGGAAAATCCCAAGACCAATCAGCAGATAATATGTTCCAAAGGTATCTCCAAAGAAAAAACGGATCTGACTCAATATTTGATTCGACTGCTCCGGCATAAAGAAAAACACCACACACAATCCCACCACCAATGCCAGGGGAACCAGCGTGATCACCCAGTCAATTCTCTTTTCTGATTTCATTTTCTATCCTCCTCGTATAATAAGTTTGTAAGCAAAAAACAGCTTACAGACTTATTCTTTTTTTGTTAGAC